>JAQBVJ010000041.1 GCA_027623235.1 Planctomycetota bacterium | reverse complement strand
GTCGTAATCGGAAAATGTCACGTCGAGTCCCGCAGCAAGGGCAGCGATCCCGACGAGCCCGATTCCCGCTCCGATCTCGAGCGCCCGGCACGATTCGACAGGCTGCTCTTCCGTGACCTTCGGAATCAGGCGCGCCATCGAAAAAGATGCCGGCCACAGAAAGCTCCAGTAGGGCGTGTGGTCGGACGTGCGGTTCGCTTCCAGAACCGCAGCGTCATCAAGGAAGGCGTCGGGATCTGCTGGCAGCGTCAGCACAAAACTCCGCGAACCGACCTCAACGTCCTGCTCGGACCAGCCACAGGGAATCTCAGGAAGATGAGTGCTCATCGTCAACTGGCCCTTCTTCGACGACAGGCTCCGGCACACCTCCACCCATCGTCTGTCCGATGAAATAACCCAGCAGGCTGAAGCCAAAGCCATAAAACTTCGCCGGGACAATCATGAGATCGCCGAGGAGCGGCGAAATCTCCTTCGCAGCGTATTCGTGATACGGACCTTCAAAACTTCCCGGCGCGGCGCAGAAGATATTCTCGATAAGAAACGGTACGGCCCACGTCGAAAACCCAAGTCCCATTGCCAGTAGGGCCGACCACTCGCTGCGAGGCTTCCCGTAAATCCCGAAGGCGACAGGCACGAACAGCGCCACCAGCGATACAGACAGTGCCATATCCAGCAGTTCCATCATCTGCTTCCCAATCATCGCAAGCCCGATTCCACCACATGTCACGATGGCCACGCACAATCGATCGCGAAGTAGCTTCTTCTCCTCAAAAATCTTCAGCCGCCCGCACAGATTGTGTCCGAGCAACGTCGCCGGCGCAAGCACAGCACTCGTCGCCGTCGAGACGACCATCGAAACCACGGCCACAATGAAGACGACGAGCCACAACGGCGACAGATACTTTCCAGCCAGAATCGCAACGGGATCAAACCTCTTAGCTTCCTCGTCGATCAGTTGTCGTTGTTGAGCCAGTTCCGCGAGCCTCGGCGATTCCGGATCGCTCTGCCGTAGTGTGTCGTACTCTTTCGATAGGGCGAGTTTCTCGGCATCGTCCGGCGGGTGCGTCACCAGCGAAGCCATACCCAGCGTCACGGGAATAATTCCAAACGCCATGTAGAGAACTCCTGCCAGAATGCACGCCTTGACCGCAACGTTCTCATCCTTTGAAGCGAAAACCCGCTGCTGGAGATCCTGACCCGGAATGCACCCAAAGAGGCCCGTCGCCCAAGTACCAACCCATACCATGATCAAGAAGGCCTGACCATCAGGGAAGAAACTGAGGTGGCCCGGATGCGACTTGTCAAGTTTCTCGAACAGCGTGGTCACACCGGCCGCGACTGAACCGTCGCCGAGTTCCGGTTGCCGGAACACCGCCGCCGCAAGAACCAGCAAACCAACCAGGGCGATCAGAATCTGCAACGAGTCCGTCAGTGTCACGGACCACATGCCGCCGATCATCGTGTAGGCCATCGTGATGCCGGCCGCAATGAGGATCCCCTGCTCCGTCGGAATGCTGAAGTACGTTTCCAGGATTCCCGCCAAGGCCGTGTACTGCAGAGCGATCCACGCAAAATAGCTTGGGACCTGAATCGATGCGCCGATCACCTCGGCACGAGGCCCGTATTTTTCACGATAGAAATCGCAGATCGTGAAGAGCTGCATTTTCCAGAGCGGTCTGGCGAAAAACAGTCCGGCAAAAATCAGCGTACTCGCACAGGCAAACGGGTCGAGAATCACACCCTGAAGCCCCTCGGCACGAGAGGCTTCCGCCGCACCAAACATGGTGGCCGCACCAAACCACGTGGCCATCAGCGTTCCCCAGGCCAGCCACAGAGGCAGGCTGCGGCCGGCAACCAGGTAATCCTCTTCGTTCTTGACCTTCCGGCTGGCCACGATGCTGACAGCAAACAGGACAGCCACATAGATTCCCAGAGCCACTTTCAGCATCCCGACGGACTCAGGAGCAAGCTCGGGGAGAGCTTCGGAACCAAGCAGAGACATCGCACACTCCAGTAGAAAATCCTCAGTCATTTCACGGCGGTTTCATCGACACGAAACCGCTTCGGCTGCAACCGGTGCGACACAATCAACCGGTACGAACCACAACACCACCATGCGCCCCTGACGGGGCTCGTCGAGATCTGCCGGACCTGCGAGTTCTCGCGATTTCGTTTGGAATCCGCCATCCAACCACTCCGAATTGGAACGTCTGGTCGCCAAAGCTGGCAATGCCGGAACAACCCCCGCTGAAAAGCCGGTTCACCGCCTCCCGAATCAAAATTCTGACCAGACTCGACGGAACGTTGAGCGATGTTCTCTGTGTGCCCGCTGTTTTGCCAATCGGCATCCATTCTGACGCAGCACACTTCAAACGCAGCTTCCACCAATCACGTCAGGATCTGCAATGACAACTCTGCGCCCTCACCTGATTACACGTCGCCGATGCATCGTCCCCGCCGCGTCCGAAGAACCGGATGATAATGCTCCCGCGGCCTCGGTCCGCTCAAGCCTGAAGTCAACCGGCTACCAGCAACTGCTGAGGATCGATGTCGCGGTTGAAGGCGGCCACGTGAGACTGTCTGGCCGAGTCGGTCGGTATTACCTCAGGCAGATCGCCCAGCAGGCGGCCATGACGACCCACGGTGTTGCCACGATCGACAGTCAGATTCAAGTCGACCGCTGAGACCGCGACTGCCGCACTCGCCTGGACCTGAAGCCGCACGCAACCCGCCGGCCGATTACGAAGCCACCACGACTCGATCCGGGCGTGAGAGAATTTCCGTCACGACCCGCCCCGGCTGACCATCGGTGAGCGTCTGCTCGCGGCCACCTCGCTGGTACGTCACATGCAGATGGTCGAGCCCGAACAGGTGCATCAGCGTCGCGTGGTAGTCGTAGTGGTTGACGGTTGCCTCGACGGCTTTATGGCCGAAGTCATCCGTCGCTCCGTGAACGTGCCCGGCTTTGAAGCCGCCGCCGGCGACCCACATGCTGAAGCCGTACGTGTTGTGGTCTCGCCCGATCTTCGCTCGCCCCGCGTCATTCTGAATGACCGGCAGCCGACCCATCTCGCCGCCCCAGTGAACGACGGTCGTGTCGAGCAGACCGAGCTGCTTCAGATCCTGGACAAGAGCCGCGGACCCTCGATCGACTTTCCGGCAGGCGTTCGGCAGAGCGCTGATGATCGACCCGTGATGATCCCAGAACTGGTTCTGAGTGAAGACCTGGACGCAGCGGACTCCGCGCTCGACCAGCCGCCGCGCGATCAAACACCGCGCGCCATACTCAGCCGTCGTTTTATCATCGAGCCCGTAAAGCCGATGCACAGCTTTGCTCTCTCTGGAAATGTCGAGCGCTTCCGCCGCAGACGTCTGCATCCGCGCGGCGAGGTCATAACTCGCGATCCTCGCCTGCAGGTCAAGCTCACCCGGACGCTGCTTTGAGTGCCGCTCGTTCAGCCGCTTGAGAAAGTCGAGAGCCCGCTCCTGAACCTCACCCTTCAAATGAGCCGGCGGCTGAAGATTGAGAATCCTTGGCTCGGTCGCTCGCACAACGGTGCCCTGGTAGATCGCCGGCAGCCAGCCGTTCGACCAGTTCTCGACACCAAGCACCGGAAGCTGGCCAGGATCGACGAGCGCCATGTAGGCCGGCAGGTCCTGCGTCTGAGATCCCAGCGCGTACGTCAGCCAGCTTCCAATCGTCGGCCGCCCCTCAGTCGTCCGCCCGCAGTTGAGAGCCCGGATCGACTGCCCGTGATTGTTGACGCCCGTGTGAGTCGATCGGACCAGACAGATGTCGTCGGCAATCGACCCGATGTTCGGGATCAGCTCCGACATCTCCGTCCCGCACTCGCCATGCGGCCGGAATTTCCACGGACTGGCGAGGACTTTGGAGCTCGACTGAGCCGCGTTGTCGTACTTGATTTCACCGGGAAACGTTTTGCCGTCGTATTTCTTCATCTCCGGTTTTGGATCGAACAGGTCATGATGAGACGGTCCACCCTGCATCCAGAGCGAAATCATCGCCTTCGCCTGAGGCTCAAAGTGCGGCAGCTTCGGAGTCTGATCAAACGACCGAGGCTCCAGCTCCGGCTTGGCCGGCGTCGCGATGGCGTCCTGCTCATCAGCAAGAAACGAAAGCCCGACGGCCCCCGCACCAGCGACGCTGGCTTTGAGAAACACTCGGCGGGGGAAACTGTGATTCAACTGCGTCATTTGTCTGAGCAAGTGAGCTCCTGTCGCATTTCCTGAACGATCGTCGCAGCGTCTCGTCCGGCTTCGCCGCGATTCAGGTCGTCGATTGAGCCCTGAATCGCTGCCACGTTTTCTGTGAATTCTTCCGGACCGAGTGATTCGAATCGCCATTGATCGTAAAGCTCGTCAATAGACTTGTCGGAACCACCGTTCGCAAGTTGCTCGGCCGCAAACCGATAAAATCTCTCGACCTGCTCTTGAGTGGATGCCATTCTGAGATCTCCGCAAGCGTGTTGAGAACAGCGTACCGTGAAGCAGCGACTAATCCACGTAGAGAAACTCGTTGGAACCCAGCAGCAACTGACAGAAGCTCGCCAGGGCCACGTCCGCTCCCTCTCGCGGCAGCGCTTTCTTTGATTTCGGATCGGTCACCGTGACCGGATTCTTTGTGAAAAACTCGGTCTGAGATTCCAGATACGCGACCGACTCCCGAATTTCCTCGTCGAGCGGACTTCGGGTGAACGCCAGTCGCCAGGCGAGCTGCACCTGCTCGCTGAGATTCGTACCGGCCTCCGCACGAACTCGATGCGCAAATTCCTCGGACTGGGCCACGATGAACTGGCTGTTCATCAGGAGCAGCGATTGAGTCGCGACGGTGGCGGAATTCCGCTTTGTGCAGTTAGGCGTCATGGGCGGCAGGTCGAACGAGTCCAGTACGGTCAGTGGTCGGGATCGGCGAGCCTGGACGAAGATCGATTTGCGAAACTCCTCGCCGCGTAAGTCGATGACGGGGCCAGGCCGCCCGGCGTTGAGGTTCTCTTTGCCGATGACCCACTGCCCGACCAGGTCGGCCATGACGGGCACCGGCTCACCACCGTGCCGGTCGTTGAGTTTTCCTGTCACCGCGAGGATCGCGTCGCGAAGCGTCTCCGCCTCGACGCGCCGCACCCGACTGCCGCCGAACAGGATATTGTCCGGGTCGGCCTCGACGAGTGCCGCGTCACGCTGCAGCGACTGCTGCCAGGCGGTTGATGTCAGGATGAGCCGGTGCAGCCGCTTGAGGCTCCATCCGGACTCAACAAATTCCGCAGCCAGCCAGTCGAGCAGCTCAGGATGCGACGGTCGCTCTCCGAGGAAACCGAAGTCACCAGGCGTCGCAACGATGCCTCGCCCGAAGTGGTGCATCCAGACGCGGTTGACGATCACGCGAGCCAGCAGCGGATGGTCGCCGTCCGTTAGTCGCCGTGCCCACGTCAGCCGCCGGCCGGTTGTCGGCAGCGACTCATCGTTCGGGGCGATCGGTTCCGCAGCGTCCGGCGTCAGGACAGTCAGCCCGGCCGGGGTGAGCTCCTGCTTCGGCTGTTCATGATCGCCGCGGAAGAACAGAAACGTCCTGGGGATGGCGCCGGCGACTTCGGTCATCGCCCGCACGAATTCCTCGTTCGGCTTTGTACTGCGAATTTTTGCCGCCGCATCGGCCATCACCTTGAGCTTGTCGGCCGCCTTGCGGTCGTAGAGGTACAGCGAACCGGCAGACACGTTGAGGCTCGGGTGCTTTTTCAGAAGTGCCTTCTGCTCCGGCGTCCGCTTCTTCGCGTCGGCATCGCGCGCCGCGCGTGCTTCCTCGCGAATCTCTTCCGGCAGTTTGGCGAGTTCCTTTTCAAACGTTGCCTGAATAAACTCGTTCTGTTTCGTCGTTCGATCGGCGTCGATCTTTTTCGCTTCAACTTCAATCTCGGCCGAGCGTTTTTTGTCGGCTTCCGTGTAGAGGCTGACGCGGCGGCTTGCCGGAGCCCGCCAGGCTTTCCAGTTGTAAGCCGGCTCAAAGATCGCCCTCAGTTGGTAATAGTCGGTCGTCGGAATCGGGTCGTACCGATGGTCGTGGCACTGAGCACAGCCGACCGTCAGTCCCAGCAGCGACGTGCTGACAATGTTGACCGTCCCCGCCATGACTTCGTTTTTCGCCAGCTCGACATCGTCCGCCCCGCCGCCGGTTCCGTCCGGAGCCATCCGCAGAAAACCCGTCGCGATGAGTCGATCAATGTCCTCAGCCGGCAGCTCGGCGTACGGCGGCTTGAGCAGCTCATCGCCGGCAAGTTGCTCGCGCACAAACGCGTCGTACGGCATGTCCTCGTTGAGCGAGCGGATGACCCAGTCGCGGTACTTCCACGCCCACGACCGCTCGGTGTCGAGATTCGTGTAGCCCTCTGAATCGGCATACCCGGCCACGTCGAGCCAGTGCCGACCCCAGCGATCTCCGTAGTCCGGCGAGGCGAGCATCCTGTCGACAAGCTGTGCGAAAGCGTCGGGCGAGTCGTCTTCGACAAACCGCTGCACCTCTTTCGGAGACGGCGGCAACCCGCGCAAATCAAACGAGAGCCGCCGAATCAGAGTCGCTCGATCCGCCTGCGCGGCGAACGCGAAACCACTTCCCGTTTCTTCCAGCTTCCGCAACAGAAAAGCGTCGATCGAATTTGCCACGAGGTCCGCGTTCCTGACGACCGGCACCGCCGGCTTTCGGACCGGCTGAAACGACCAGAACGATCGTTCTTCTTCGGTGATGTAGCTGCCAGTGATCGTCTCCGGCTCGCCGCGAGCCGTGACGGCTCCCTCGGAAATCCAGCGCTCGATTACCGCGAGTTCTTTCGCCGGAACCTTCTTCGCATCATCCTCGCCAGGCGGCATCTCACCGGAGCGGATTCGATCGACCAGGTAGCTTTCCCCTGGCTCGCCCGGTTCGATCGCGGCTCCAGACTCACCGCCGACGATCAGAAACCGCCGCAACCGAACGTCGAGTCCGCCCTTCGGTTCCGCTTCCTCGCCGTGACACTGAAAACAGTGAGCTTTCAGAATCGGCCGCACGTCCCGTTCGAACGTGAGCTTCTCCTGCGCGGCCAATGGGAGCGTGGCCACAAGAAATGTGAGGCAGGCAGCGGTGAGGATTCGCGGAGACATAGGCAGCTCAAATCGAATTTCGTGACCCATCGAGGTTCGCCGATTTCCAGCGGGAGTGTCAACTCGGATGAGCCCGTCTGCAGGTCATCCTGACGTTTAACCCGTGGCCGGAGACCAGGAGTCCCTCCGCCTGGCCTCCGGCCACGGGTTAAACGTGCTCACGACCGGCCTCACTTCTTCAGTTCAAGCAGCTTGACGTTCCGGTACCACACTTTGTGGCCATGGTCCTGGAATCCCAGGTAACCCGTCCGGGCGAAATCTTTGACGGATCGCGGCTGGCCGTTCAGTTTGAACTTGTGCTTCTGGCCGTCGGGGCAGACGCCGGGTTTGTCGAAGTCGTCGCAGTTAAGGTGGCTGACTTTCTCACCGTTCACCGTGACGCTGATCAGCGAGCCTTTGCATTCGATTTCGAGTGAGTTCCACTCGCCGGTCGGCTTGCCGGAGTTCTTCGTCGGCGCTGCAAGGTCGTAGATCGCTCCCATGTCGTGCTTGCCCGTGCCCTTGCCGGCCATGACCTGAATCTCGAAGCCGGTGTGGACGGGGTTCTTCGGATCCGAAACTCGAAAGAAGATCCCCGAGTTGCAGCGTTCGTCCTCCCACCTCACGTCGCACTTCAGAATGAAGTCGCCGTACTCTTTTTCGTGGATGACCAGATAGCCGCCCGACTTGTACGGCACGATCGATCCTTCCTCGACCTTTGTCTGAATCGGCTTGTCGTTATTGCACTTCCAGCCGGTCAGGTCCTTGCCGTTAAACAGCAGCGTCCACCCGGCGAGCTTCTCGGCGGGGGACAGTTCGTTCTCAGCAGCGAGCGATGAAGAAGCGGCAATTGCCAGGACGAGCGTGACGATCAGGAATCTCATGGTGGAGCCTCAGTGAATGGGAAGTATCCGGAAATTCTTCGGAGAGTGGACAATTTGTAGCGGAGCGGCGCAAGCTTCCCGGTCTTTGCATGTCGAACGACCGGACGGCTCGCGCCGTGCCGCGACTTTTTCGATGGGCACAGGATAGAGATTCTCCTCACACCCGGCGAATCGACACCACAAAACCCCACCGCGAGGACTAAGATGACCGAGGCCAGACGCTGGACCGTCCACCGGCTGGACGACAACGGAAACCGCTTTGCGGTGAGGTCCTTCGAATCGGAAGACGCCGCGAAGGAACACGCCGCCGAGCTGGAATCTCGCGGACACAAACAGCTTTACAGGGTGAGTCGCAATGAAAACTGAACGAGACCGGCTGCGGAACAGTAGAGCAGAGGCGAGTCAGCGCGCGGGCGCCGGGCTCAGCGAAATTCTGCTCACGATGGGAATACTGGTGGTCCTCATGGCCGTCGTGGGGACTGGGTTTCTGCGGCCGACTCAGATGCACACTCCTGCGCCCCGCCGATCGCACTGCAGAAACAATCTCAAGCAGATCGGCCTGGCTCTGCACAATTATCACTCGGACTACGGTTCGTTTCCTCCGGCGTTTACGGTCGACGCGAATGGGCAGCCCCTGCACAGCTGGCGGACTCTCATCCTGCCTTATCTTGATCAGCAGGCACTCTACAAGTTCATTGATCTTTCGAAGCCCTGGAATGACCCGGCCAATGCGACGGCCTTGAGAGAAATCCTCACGGCCTACGCCTGTCAGTCGACCACCATGAAGGACGAATACACGACGTACCAGGCGCTGGTCGGCCCCGAGTGTGCGTTTTCGGTTGCGCCGAAGCAGTTTCGGAATTTCAAAGACGGCACATCGAACACCGTGATGGTCGTGGAAACTCCGTCGGAGATGGCCGTGCACTGGATGGACCCGCGCGACCCGGCGACACCGTTCTTTCTGAAAGCGAATCCAAAGCCCGCCGGACCTCACACGGGAGGCGGCCATGTTCTGCTTGCAGACGGCACCGTCCGGTTTCTGATCGAAAATACTTCCAGCGAAACCCGTAAGGCTCTCTCCACCATCGCCGGCGGCGAGACCGTCGGCGAATTCTGAACAGGAAGCCGCAGATGCATCGAAACAGAAATCAACTCTCGCCAGGTTTCACGACAGGTCAAACGCGCTCTGCGGGCGGACTGCTTGAGATTCTCCTTTCGATCGCCCTCCTTTCGATCGCCATCGTGGCGATCCTCACCGCATTCTTACTGCCCTCGATCCGGCGAGGGCCGGCACCAGCTCACCGTGCTCAGTGCAAAAACAATCTCAAACAGATCGGCCTCGCGCTTCACAATTACCATGAGACGCACGGGGCTTTTCCTCCGGCGTGCACAGTGGACGCAAACGGAACTCCCCTGCACAGCTGGCGGACTCTGATCCTGCCGTTCCTTGATCAGCAGCCACTCTTCGAAAAGATCGATCGGTCGAAACCCTGGAATGACCCCGCCAATGCCGAGGCTTATGCGACACCCGTCCCTGCTTTCGTCTGTCCATCGACAGATATCCCGGCCGGGCACACGACTTACCAGGCACTGGTCGGGCCGGACTGCGCCTTTCGGCCTGGTCAGCCGAGGCAAATTCGAGACTTCAAAGACGGAACGTCGAACTCCGTGCTGGTGGTCGATGCCTCGCCGTCGATCGCCGTGCACTGGATGGATCCGTCTGACTCGGCCCGGTCCTTTTTTCTGAGTTTTGATGAGGAGTCTGAATTTCCTCACTCCAGTGGCTGTCATGTCCTACTGGGCGATGGCTCGGTGAAGTTCATCTCAGGCGCCGTGCCAAAAAAAACGCGAACGGCTCTGTCTGACATCGCAGATGGCGAGGCAATCGACCCGTTTTGAGATGCCTCACTTCCCTGAGGGTCACTCAACCTCAACCGAAACCGGTTTTCGTCGCCCTCGCCTCCGCCACACTTCGAGAATCGCGAGCGGAACCAGCCAGCTGGTCCACGCCGATATCTGGTAAGCCCATTCGCCCTCGACACCGGAAACTGTGGCCAGGCCAGCCGTCAGCCGAAGAACGACCGCCGAGCACAGCAGCACGTAGCATCTCAGCATCCAGACACGGTGTTCGGCAAATCGTCGTTTGACCGCCGATCGCCAGCCGAGCAGCACGCACAGCGCGGTCGCCACGGCGAGCGTTCCGAAGCCGACGCCGGCCACCGCACCGGTCTCCGCGTAAAACGACATTGCAAGGCCGCTCGGCGAAACCACCAGGAGCACACTCGCGACCTGGACTCGCCCGAGCTTCCGATGCCAGCCGGCAAACCGTCGCCGGAATCGCTCGCTCAGCAGAAGCATCCCCAGAAGAAGCGAGCCCGGACCGGAGACGATGTGAGCGTAAAACGCCAGGTGATAACCGCTCCAGAAATACGAGTCTCGCCCGTTCAGAAATCCGGACTCAAACCGCGGCGGCAGGTAGCCGCCGAAACTGAGGACCACGCCGACGGTCACTTTGACGATCAGCAGAAACACCAGCAGTCGTAAGACCTGCGACAATCGTTTCGAACCATCATTCTGCATGTCACGGGGCCAGCCGTCAGACGGATTCCACTCAATATTGAATGCCTCTTATAACACCCGCTCGGGGCAGGTTCCTGTTGGTGGGCACGATTTACCTCAAGGTACCAGCGGATTCCGCCACCTCGGGTTATTCCCCGCGAAAAGTCCAGGTACACTGCGTTCGGAGACACTGCGTTCGGAGACACAGCGTTGAAAGACACTGTGTTGAAAGTGAACCTCGCGGACCCGGATTACCTCATGGCCGAATCGATCTCTGTTTCTCACTCGCGAGAGGACGAATCTCTTCTCGAAAAAGCCCGGTGGTTTCACGGGCTCTCGCTGGAGCAGCGGATGGAGATTTTCTGTGAAATGTCTGAGCTGATCCTGGCGACACGACCGGAACTTGTGAGGAACAAGCCCCATGCTGAACCAGTACCGGGACGTGTTCAGGTGCTTGAAGAAACATGACGTCCGCTACGTCGTCATCGGCGGAATTGCCGCAGTTCTCCACGGTGTCCCGCGCGTCACCTTTGACCTCGACCTGCTGATTGAGGCCACAGTGGACAACGCCGCGCGACTGCTGGCCGCGCTGGGCGAAGCGAACCTCGGCACCGCGTCTCTCACGACCACCGAGCGGCTGCTCAACAACGAGATCACGATTTTCAAAGACCGGCTTCGGATCGACGTTCAGACGCGAACTCCGGGAATCGAGTTTGAGCAGGCCTGGGCTCAACGAGAGACCATGCAGCATTCCGATCAAGGGTTTTACGTTGTCTGCGTCGAGGATCTGATCGCGTCCGAAACGGCGTGCGGACGCGAAGTGGACCTGTCCGACGTCGCAGTCCTCCGCAAACTTCAGGATGAAGAGGGGCGTTGAACGAGAGGTAGCGGCGCGAAGAATCGATCGCGTCATGAGACAGCGAAAAGAAAACGGGCGAGGCAACCGAAGCTGCCTCGCCCGTGAGTCATCGTTGTCAATCAGTGTCGCAGTTTGAGTGAGACCTACTTGCTGCTCGCTTCGACCGCGGCCTGAGCCGCTGCCAGGCGGGCGATTGGGATTCGCCTCGGGCTGCAGCTCACGTAGTCCAGGCCGATTTCGTGGCAGAAGTAGACCGACTTGGGATCGCCGCCGTGCTCGCCGCAGATGCCGATCTTCAGGTCCGGGCGAGTTGATCGGCCACCGTCCACGCCGATTTTCATCAGCTTGCCAACGCCCGTCTGGTCGACCGTCTGGAACGGGTCGGCCGGGACGATGTCGTGCTCCATGTAGTAACCGATGAAGCCTTTGTAGTCGTCGCGGCTCATGCCCAGACACGTCTGAGTCAGGTCGTTCGTGCCGAAGCTGAAGAACTCGGCGTTCTCGGCGATCTCGTCCGCTGTCAGGGCGGCTCGCGGAATTTCGATCATCGTGCCGACGCTGTAGTCGACTTCGACGCCCTGTTCGGCGAAGACCGTTGCCGCCGTTTCGCGAACGACAGCGGCCTGGTTGTCAAACTCGGTTTTGTAACTGGCCAGCGGGATCATGATTTCCGGATGAACCTCGGTGCCCTTCTTCTTCAGGGCACAGGCAGCTTCGAGGATCGCTCGTGCCTGCATCGCTGTGATTTCCGGATAGACGATTCCCAGACGACAGCCACGGTGGCCGAGCATCGGGTTGGTTTCGACGAGCTCTTCGACTCGACGTTTGACGTCTGCTTCTGTGACGCCGAACGTTTTCGCCAGCTTGCCGGCCAGCTTCGGATCGTCGTGCATGTGGTGTTCTGAGAGGAACTCATGCAGCGGCGGATCGAGTAGTCGAATCGTGACCGGACGATCGCCCATGACGGTGAAGAGGTGAGTGAAGTCGTCGCGCTGGAAGGTGAGCAGTTTGGCGAGTGCCTTGGCTCGGTCTTCCTGAGTTCGCGAGAAGATCATTTCGCGGATTTCGTCGAGATGATCGAAGAACATGTGCTCGGTGCGGCACAGGCCAACGCCTTCGGCTCCGAGAGCGACGGACGCGACTGCGTCGTGCGATTCGGTATTGGCTCGCACTTTGAGAGTCCGGAACTCGTCAGCCCACTCCATCAGCTGAGCGTATCGGCTGTAAGTTTCGGCTTCGGAGGCCGGCTTACTGCCCATCAGGACTTCCATGACTTCGGAAGCACTGGTGCTGATCTTCCCTTCGAAGACTTCACCGGAGAAGCCGTCGATCGAAATCCAGTCGCCCTCCTTGAGGACGGTCTTGCCGACTGTCAGGGTTCCGGCTTCGTAATTGATGTTCAAAGCCGAGCAGCCGCAGACGCAGGTCTTGCCCATCTGGCGAGACACGAGAGCGGCGTGCGACGAAGCTCCACCAAACGCGGTCAGAATGCCGTTTGCGACCTTCATGCCGCGCAGGTCTTCCGGGCTCGTTTCCTTGCGGACAAGGATCAGCTGCTTGTCGTTGTCCAGGTTCCACTGCTCTTCAGCATCGGACGCATGGAAGACGATCTGACCTGTGGCTGCACCGGGACCGGCGTTGATACCTTTGGCCAGAAGTTTTTCTTCTTTCTCAGCGGCAGCTTTGGCGGCTGGATCGAAGATCGGCTGGAGCAACTGGTTGAGGTCGTCGGCCGGAATGCGCCGCTTCTGAAGTGCCGTCTTCTTGTCGATGAGCCCTTCGTTGACCAGGTCGACAGCGATGCGGACGGCGGCGAAACCGGTTCGTTTGGCGTTTCGAGTCTGCAGCATCCAGACCTTGCCACGCTGCACGGTGAACTCGATGTCCTGCACTTCTTTGTAGTGGTTTTCGAGCTTCTTCCCGATTTCGTCGAGCTGAGCGAACGCTTCCGGAGCGTCTTTCGCCAGCGTTTCTTCGATGCGTTTCGGAGTTCGCGTGCCGGCGACGACGTCTTCACCCTGAGCGTTGATCAGGTAGTCGCCACAGAAGCCGGGAGTACCGACTGAGCAGTTGCGGGTCAGGCCGACGCCTGTCGCACAGTCGTCGCCGAGGTTTCCGAAGACCATCGCCTGGACGTTGGTCGCCGTGCCCCAGTTGTGAGGAATTCCGTACTGACGACGGTAAACGGTCGCTCGGTCGTTGCCCCAGCTTCCGAAGACGGCACCGATGCAGCCCCAGAGCTGTTCCATCGGATCGTCCGGGAAGTCTTTCCCGGTTTCCTTTTTGATGACGGCTTTGAACTGAGTCACGATGTCCTTCAGCGTGTCGATCGTCAGGTCTTTTTCGTGCTCAACACCAGCTTCTTCACGAGCCTTGTCGAGGATGTCTTCGAAGTGGTCCGGATCGTTCTTCGTTTCCGGCTTCAGACCGAGCACGACATCGCCGTACATCTGAATGAGTCGGCGATAGCTGTCCCAGGCGAAGTGCTCGGCACCAGCCTGCTTGATGAGAGCTTTGACGACGGTCTCGTTGATGCCGATGTTGAGGACCGTGTCCATCATGCCCGGCATGGACTCGCGAGCTCCCGAGCGGCACGACAGCAGCAGCGGGTTTTCGGAGTCGCCGAACTTCGCGCCCATGACTTCCTCGGTCTTGCGGATCGCCTCTTCAACCTGCTTCTTCAGGCCGTCGGGATATTTGCGGTTGTTGTCGTAGAAGAGGTTGCAGACCTCGGTCGTGATCGTGAAACCTGCCGGCACGGGCAGGCCAATGCGGCTCATTTCGGCCAGGTTGGCCCCCTTGCCGCCGAGCAGTTCTTTCATCGTGGCGTTACCATCGCCCGAGCCACCGCCAAACGAATAAACGAATTTCGTGTCTGCCATCTCGCTTCAATTCCTCTCTGAGCAGTCCGTTGAAAAAGGGGTCTGACCCTCTTTGGACATGCCATTTTCCGTTGTTTATCAGACGCCCTCGAAAGGGTCAGACCCCTTTTTCAGCGGGCAGTCAATTGCCACCGGCCAGTGCCGGCTCAGATGCGAGGCCGAATCAGACGGTCGTCTGAGAGAATCCCCGCACGGGTAAAAATTGCTTAAACCGACTCGATCTGAGTCAAACAGACCGGCCAGAATTCAGACAAGAGCGACGCGTCTGAACCAGCATGCACAGTTTCGTGCCGTTTCAAACGCGGTGGCCCGGACAACTCATCCTGAGCGCGCGATCCCAGCGCCCCGGGCCTCTCTGAAGTCGCAGGACGGTATCAGTGAGCGATTTGGCCGTCAAGCCTCCGAATCCGCAGTAGGTCAGGCTGTGCCTGACGAAGTCCAACCCGCAGAAGAATTCTCACGGAGTTTGAAATCCCATTCAAATTCCGTCAGGCAGAGCCTGACCTACGAGTCCTTTCAGTCGCCGTCGCATTCCGTCAGAATCCCCTTGCCCCTCACCTCTTGCCCCTCGCCCAACCAATGATCTTCGTCCTCGATAACTACGATTCCTTTACCTACAACCTCGTGCAGAGGCTGGGGGAGATCGATGCGTCGCTCGACATTCACGTCGCGCGGAATGACAAAACCTCGCTGGACGAGATTGAGCAGCTCGCCCCGGAGCGGATCATTATCTCGCCAGGCCCGTGTACGCCGAGCGAGGCCGGCCTCTCCAAAGCGATCATCGAGCAGTTCGGTCCAAAGCTGCCCTTACTCGGCGTGTGCCTGGGCCACCAGTGCATTGCCGAGGTCTACGGAGCTCAGGTCGTCCGCGCCGGGCGACTGATGCACGGCAAGGTCTCGCAGATTCAGCACAACGGCGAGGGCGTTTTCGCCGGTCTCGACAACCCGTTCACCGCGACGCGCTACCACAGCCTGATCGTGCCGGAAGAGTCGATCCCCGCCGAGTTTGAAATCACCGCGTGGGTCGAGGATCCCGGCCAGCCCAAAGAGATTATGGGACTCCGCCATCGCGAGCACCCGATCCACGGCGTGCAGTTCCACCCGGAAAGCTACCTCACCGCCGAGCCAGGCATTCAGATCCTGCGAAACTTCCTGGCAATGTGAGCCCGACCTGGGATGGCCGTCCGACACTCAGGCGGCTTCGCTCAATTGCAGTTCGTCGGCGTTCAGCGAGACGATCGCGACTCCCAGCTTTTCGGCCAGTGCGATGACGTCGTCCTGGTCGATTATGATGGTCATGCCGCTCTCGACAGCCAGGCAGCGACCGCCGGCTTCGTGCATCGTGCGGATCGTTTTTTCTCCGATCGCCGGCACGTCGAAGCGCATGTCCTGGTTTGGCTTGGCGACTTTGATAAGCGTGAAGCCTCGCCGTGAGAGTTCTCCGGCCCGCTTGATGCAGCGGTCCGTGCCCTCGATCGCCTCGACAGCGATCACGTCGAGATCGTTGACGGCGATGGACTGGCCGATGTCGAGGCCACCCATCTGACGGGCGATGTCCCAGCCGAAGCGGATGTCCGCCCACTGGTCGGAGGTCGGTTTACGTTTCGTCAGAAATCCATGTTTCACGAGAAGCTCCGGGCAGTAGTCAAGAGCCGACCCAAACGTGATGTTGTCCCGCTCAAATTCCTTGATGACGGCCAGCAGAAACGTGTCGTCTTTCCGATTTTCGCGGACGTACATGTAGAACATGTGCAGCGTCCGCCAGTCCGGCATCAGCCTCAACATCCGCTGCGGCTGAAACAACACCGTCTTTTCAATCTTGCCGGCCATGACGACGTGCTGAATGTCGTGCCGGACGAATGACCGGATCGCTTTGCCGACTTTCGCGATCGAAAACCACTCGAAGCTGTCGCAGATCTCGACGAGTTCATCCGGAGCCATGCCGAGCACGCCGACTCCGTGTACGTGGTGGCCCTGCCGCCGGGCTCCTTCCGCAAACAGAATTGGAAAGCGACCGCCGCCGGCGAGCAGACCAACCCGCTCGGGCTCGTGAAGTTTCAGAGTGTTGTCAGTTCCGACAACTTGCATGTCTGTTTCGAGTGGTAAGTCAAAGTCGAGAAGAGACGCCGGTTGAACCCGCAGCCACGATGGCCCGGTTCGGCGTCGATCAAAATCCGCCGCCGGACTGAATTTCCAGCCGCATTGCGATGCGCTGAGCTTCCGACATTCCCTGAAATTGAAAAATCTGAGCGAGAGAGACGATCCCGAGCTCCTTTTCATTTTCGTCGTCACTTTTCGCCAGTTTCAGCAGTGGAGGGACGACGTCTTCAATCGGGTAGTTGGGGAAGAGGGCAGCGGATGCCAGCAGGCTGGCGACCAACTGCTTCTTTTGGGAATCGTTTGTCTCTTCGAGGATTTTCAAAAGATGAGGCACCGCGGCTCCGTCCATGCTGATCAGCGCAACATGGATCAGCTCGCCGTACTCACCATCACCGCCTTTGCTGTCGATCAGGACTGTGACCAGGTCCAGGTTCTGTGCGAGCAATCGTTTGTAGTCGACTTTGCCATCGGGTCGTCTTGTCGGCGAGGCAGCGTTACCGGCTGCGTCGACTGCGGCCACGGCCACATCAAACACGACATCCACAGTTGCTTTGCCGTCCGCTGCAGCCTCGGCAACAACAGTTCTGTCTTCAACGACGGCCGCTTCAAGAACCTCGACTTCGACCGGAGCAAACTGCCAGGCAACCACAATGATGGCAAGCGGCAGAGCAATGCTGAGGAGGATTCGTTTCATGGCTCTTCCTTGTCGACCAGGTGGAATGAGGGGCACGGTTCGGCGGAGATTTCAGAGTGTGCAACTTCGTCAGGCGGAGCCTGACCTACGCGGCTTCGCTGTCGGGGGTTCGTTTCAGTTCCGCGGAAAGTCGCTTGACCTGTTTTTCCAGGTCGCGGAGTCGGGTTCTCATCTCCGGCAACTTTCCCTGAGCCATCAGAATCCGGAACGATTCTTCGACCGGTCGCGCGGGATAGCCCGCCCAGGTTTCCCCGTCAGGGACGTCCTTGTGAATGGCCGAACTGGCAGCGAGTGCGACGTTGCTGCCGATCCGCAGGTGATCGGCGATCCCCGTCTGTCCACCAATCCGCACGTAATCGCCGGTTGAGGTCGAGCCGGCGAGGCCAACCTGCGAGGCGAACACGTTGTGTTTTCCAATCTGGCAGTTGTGAGCCACCATGATGAGGTTGTCGAGTTTCGTGCCCTCGCCAATCACCGTCGGGCCGATCATGCCGCGATCGATGGTCGCGTTGGCTCCGATCTCGACATCGTTCTCAATACGGACCGAGCCAAGCTGAGGAATCTTTTCGAAACGTCCGTCGCGAAGGCGGTATCCGTACCCGTCGGCTCCGACCACGACACCCGCATGCAGGATGACCCGCTCGCCAAGTTCGACGTCCGGGTAAAGAACGACTCGCGGGTGCAGCGTTGAGTGATCGCCGATGCGGCAGCCGTCGCCGATCACCGCGCCGGAAAGGATCTCGCAGTCGCAGCCGATCACGACGTCTTCGCCAATCGTCGCACCGGGATGAATGTTGGTCCGCTCGCCGATGGTCGCCGACTCAGCAACGATCGCCTGGGGCGAGACGCCAATGTTCGCTCGCGGCCGAGGCGGACGTTCCCGTTGAAGAATTAAGAGGAACGCGTCCAACGCATCCTCGACCACCAGAAACGTGAATCGCTCGCGCAGTTCCGGTGTGAGATCATCGATCCGGCCGCTGCCGACCAGAATGGCTCCCGCCCGGCACGCGTCGAGTGCCCGCAGTTTCGTGCCGCCACCCATGAAACTGAGCGTCACGGCGTCGGCATTGTCGAGCGAGTCCACCTTACGGATCGGCAGTTCGGCGTCGCCAAGAACCTCACCATTCAGCAGCGCAGCCAGTGCCCCCACCGTCGCGTCCATGCGAAATCCCCTGCAGTTTTCGGTCTTTCCTTAGACCGGGTTTCGTGTCAGATTCTGCCAGTCGGCCGACAAGAACAGCACGGCGGCCCGTTTTTGAGCAGGCTCGAATGACAGGCTCAGGTTTGTACCGGATAACTCCAAAAACCGGCAAGACGTGTTTAACATGCCTGAGCACAACAGGTTGGGCGGGATCCACAAAGCTCGTTGACCGTCTGGCAAAGCCGCATTGTTAAGGGAAAGCGATGAGCGTTCGTGGAGTTCGCGGAGCAACCACAGTCGAAAACGACTCCCCTGAGGAGATCCACGAAGCCACGCGCGAGCTGCTTCAATCGATCCTCGCACAGAACACCATCGAATCGTTCGAGGAAATCGGCTCGATCATCTTCACAACGACCCCCGACCTGACCTCGACGTTCCCCGCCGAGGCCGCGCGAGGCATCGGCATGAGCCAGGTGCCACTGCTCTGTGCATCAGAAATCGCGGTCGAGGGAAAAATGCCCCGCTGCATCCGAGTCATGCTCCACTGGAACACCGAAAAACCGCAGGCCGAAATCGTCCACGTCTATTTGCGCGAGGCGAAGAAGCTGCGACCCGACGTCGCTTCAGCCCAGTAGCCCGTACTTAAGTTTCCGCGCCACTGATCCCAATCGTTCGAGCGGAATCACAACTTTGCCGGAGATGCTTGATGCGCCATTTGATTTTGACTTCAGCACTCTGCATTTGTGTCACCGGCTGCACTCCGTCTGAGGAGCCGATTCCTGCGGAAGCACCGGACACCCCGGCAGTGCCGGCGCCGGTTGAAAATTCTCCGCTCCCTGATGCCGCTGAGAATGCCCTCTCCACGGGGACAGACTTCGTGCTGTTCTCACTGGATCCGGAGGAACAGGAAAACCGCGATGAGTCCGTCGGCTTTCGCGGCTGGAAAGTTCTCGGCAGCACGCAAATCCAGGATCACACCACGCGAACAAGACTGCTGACCGCGTTCCGGTCAGGTGCCGAGGAAAACGACGGATCGGCCGCAGACTGCTTTGATCCTCGCCACGGAATCCGAGTGAAGCACGACGGAAAGACGTTCGACTTCGTCATCTGCTTTACGTGCTACTCGGTGGTCTGGTACGTCGACGACAAAAAGGAGCCGGATGCGATCCTGATTACCGACTCGCCGCGCGGCGTTTTTGACGGCGTACTTAAAGCCGCGAAAGTACCTCTGCCAAAGCCCTCGTCGAATTGACGTGGCGTTGCTGGACACCGCCGCCGGAAATCTCCAACCTCTCGGCACTTAGTCCGCCGTTTCGTGAGATCTCATCCGGAGGCCGTCATGAAGAATCGTCGTGTACTTGTCGCGCTGCTGAGCGTTGTTGTCCTCGCCGGTGTTTCCAGTTGGTCTGCCGGCTGGTTTTCTCCCACGGAAACGACGATTCACGAGCTCGCACCGGGCGTCTACTTTCGAAAAGTCCTCAACGAGCCCGAATTCATCGGCTGTAACCAGGGCTGGGTTGTCTTCAAAGATTTCGTTCTGGTCATCGATGCAAACTTCCCGAATCAGGCCGAGGAAGTCGTCAAGCTGATCCGCAAGACAACCGACAAACCCATCCGTTACGTCTTCGACACGCACTACCACGGAGACCACGCCGACGGAAATCCGATTTACACAAAGCTCGGCGCGATCGCGATCGCCTCGGAAAACAGCCGCGAGCTGTTCGATACAAAAGGCATCGCCGGCTTCGAGCAGTCACAGAAAGACAAGCCGGACGAGTACGGCAAGCTCGATTACGACAAGCCGTCGCTCTACTTCCCGAAGAAGCTGGTCCTCGACGACGGCACGATGCGGGTTGAGCTGATTTACTTCGGCCACGCTCACACGGCCGGAGACGCGATCGCCTGGCTGCCCAAACACGGCATCGCCTTTACCGGCGACGCGATCGTCAACGGAGCTTTCAACTACACCGGCGACAGCGACACGGAAAGCTGGATCGGAGTCCTCACCGAAGTCGGCAAACTGCCAATCAAGAAACTCGCTCCCGGCCACGGCGAGCCCTCCGACGGAAGCCTCATCAAAACTCAGAAGCGGTACTTCGTGGAACTTCGCGAGAAAATCCAAACCGCCATCGACGCCGGCAAAACGCTCGACCAGATCAAAAAGGAAATCGATCTGCCGTTCTACGAAAAATGGACCGGAGTCAACGTGAGGGAGCGTGTCGAAAATATCGAGCACGTTTACGGCGAACTCACCGACAAGTAACGCTGGTTTTGTCGCTGGAAAAAGTGGCACACGAAGACACAAAGCCACGAAGAAAAAAGGGGGACTCTTTGTGGCTTCGTGTGAGTCTTTACCACGAGAGAGAATCAGAGCTTCAGACGTCGTAAAGCTGCAAACAGGACGTCCAGTTCTCCGTTCTTTCAGTGGTTCAGTTTTTCCAGCTCCGTTAACGCCGCCGAGCAATCGCCCAGGTCCGCGGCAGCTCTCGCTGCTGACAGCAGACTCACTTGACGAGCGGTGACCGGCACGGCCGTTTGTGCTGGTGGTTCTTTCGGAACGAGTTGCCTGACGATCGCCTCAATCAGCTGGTCAATGCCGACTTTATTGACCGCGCTCACCGAGACCTCGTTTAACCCCGAGCCGGAGGCGACGGCTTCCCCCTGCAGCCTTGCCACATGCAGCCTTGCCTTCGGCGGCGGGGTAAACGCCGTCAATTCGGCCAGCGGTGTTTCCCAGACACGGTCGAGGTCGCTCTTGCTGGCAACGAGAATCGCGGGCGTTCGAGACGCCGCGACATCCGCCATCAACTGCAGGTCTTCGTCGGTCAACTGCGACCCGGCGTCGAGCAGCAGGCAGACACAGTCGGCCTCGCCCAGAGCGCGACGACTGCGCGAGACACCCTCTCGCTCGATCCCGCTCGTGGCGTCGCGGATTCCGGCTGTGTCCAGAAGCAGAACCGGCCAGCCGTCCAGCGCAGTTTCGACCGACACAACATCGCGCGTCGTCCCCGGCTCGTCAAAAACGATCGCCCGAGTAAACCCGGCCAGAGCGTTCATCAAAGTCGACTTTCCCACGTTGGGCCGCCCCGCAAGAACGACGCGCCACGGCGTCGTCAGGTGCAGCCCGAACGGAACCCACTTCAGAATTTCGGCGAGTTCCAACGACAGCGCAGCGGAAGCCGATTTGAGAATCGACGCTCCCTCGCAGCCGCTTCGGGCAAGTCGCTGCAGTCGCGCGAACTCGACGGGCAAAGTCGACTGCAGTTCAAGCAGCTTCAAAGCGGTCCGTTTCGTCGTTGCGCGGGCCAGTGTGGAATGCATCTCCGCTTCGAGACTCGATGAGCTCGCAGCAAAGTGCTCCTGCCACGGGACGATGCGGATCCCTTGCTTGCGGAGGTCGTTCAGAATTCGCTCAACAGCCGTCGGGCCGCCGTGGCAGCAGACTTCGATGGAGCCGTCTTCGCAGCGAGACACAACCACTTCCTCTGAGTCTGACAACTCTCTCTCAGCGAGGTTTGCAGAGCAGCCTGAAGTCCAAAGGCCAAAACAGACTCGGCCCATCGACTGCCCGGCGAGCGGCCGCCCGTTCGCCGCGACGAAGTGTCGATCGATCGCCGCCGCGTCCCAGTCAGCCGGCCCTCGGACGGAGATCGTTGCGACCGCTCCTCGCCCGGCAGGCGTCAGGACGGCAGCACTGAAAACATCGCTGCCTTCGGAATCAGACTGTCGCGATACCTGCGCGGCCATCTTCGGGCTCGCTTATTCGAGGTGGGTTTCGACGGCGATGGAATCCCGAGAGCCAGCCGTTGGTGATGCGTCGTCGCTGGATTCCGAGCGGATCACGTCAAGCACCCCGGACAAAACGATGCGCATTGCTGGTTCGGCTCTCGCCACAACCTCGACCACTTCCGCGCCGGAAACCGGATCACAACCCGGCGAATGCACGTTGGAAACAACGGACGCTGCAAAAACGCGAACACCCGCATGCCTGGCAGCGAGAACCTCGGGAACGGTCGACATCCCGACGACGTCGGCCCCCAGAGTACGAGCCATCCGATACTCAGCCGCCGTCTCGTAATTGGGCCCGGCCATGCCGAGATACACGCCCGAGTGCACTCGCAAGCCCGCCCGCTCGGCTGCCGCACGACCAGCCTCGGCCAACGTGACATCATAAGGAGACGACATATCCGGAAACCGAGGCCCCAGACTGTCGTCATTCCTACCCGTAAGCGGATTCCCCCACATCAAATTGATATGATCGTTCAAAACGACGACGTCTCCGGTCTGGTATTCCGGATTCACTGCGCCGCTGGCGTTGGACATAACCACTGAATTGACACCAAGTTGCAGCATCAGATGCAGCGGATACACGACGTCCTGTGGCGAGTGTGACTCGTACAGATGGGCCCGACCGTCCATGACAACGACCGGGACTCCGTCGAGCCAGCCGCACAGAAGGCGGCCACGGTGTCCCAAAGCGGTCGTCTTCGGGTAGTTCGGAATCTCGCCCGGACCGAATTCGGCACCCAGCTCGACAGCCAGACTGAGGCCGGCCAGTCCCGATCCCAGCACAATTCCGACTGCTGGCCGTTCAGACCACTTTTCCCTGACGGCCTCAACACTCTGCAGCAGGTTGTGAGACAGTTCGTTCATGAGGAACCGGGAAACACGGTATTCTGGGAGTTGTTAAAAAGAAAATCGTGGTGGGACCTGTCGACCGCCCCCCAGAACCTCAAGCAAAGTGGAATTCATGACCTCTAACAGAAGGCTCGCTGCCCCTCAACTGAAGCCAGTTCCAGCCGACCCGGGGTTGATGCTGGAATTCCGCTTAGGATAGGATCGAGCCTGAAAATTACGTGACTCGTTTCTTTCATTCCCCTTACCCGTTCCAACACGCTTCGGGTTTCATCGAAAACGACGTCCAGAGTCCGAAGTTTCGTCGCGTGCGTCACCACGGCACGCAATCATTGCCCATTCGCTGCACCTGGTCCGCCGCCCGTATTCCGCAGGATTCAGTCCCCATGATGGAGCTGTTAGTCACGGGCCCCGAGCCGACTCACCAGCGCCGCTGGGAAATCCCTGTCGATGACGCTGTCCGCCTGGGTCGTGCCCCACGCGCCGGATGGGCGATTCCCTGGGACCTGCTGATCTCGCGCGAGCACTGCGAACTCTCGCTCGACGGCAGCCAGCTCAAAGTCAAACGACTGGATTCCGCCCGCAACCCGGTTTACTTCCAGGAAGTCGACACGCGCGAGTTCATTATTGGTGCTGGCCAGGGTTTTCGGATCGGACAGACTCTGTTCCAGCTTGTCTCGGTCGACTTCTCCGACGGCGTTTCCGGTTCGCACATTGAAGAGCACTCTTTCGGACCCGATCAGCTTTGCAAGTTCAAATTCCAGAATGCAGAACATCGCCTGGAAGTGCTCACAAAACTACCGAAAGCAATTTCCAAAGCGGGCACCGATGAGGAACTGGCTCAGGCCGCCGTCAAAATTCTGCTCGACTCGATGAAGCATGCACGCGCTGTGGCCTGCGTCCAGTACGCTCCCACCGCAACGGTGGATGACAAGCCGGTGATGATGCGATGGGACAGTCGCAGCGAAGACATGGGTCGGTTTTCGCCGAGCCGTCGCCTGCTGTTCGCCGCGATCGAACGTGGAGAAGGCGTGCTTCACATCTGGCAGGACACCGAAGAATCCAACCCGGCGTTTACAGTGACCGGCAATCTCGACTGGGCCTTCTGCATGCCGCTGAAAGGCGAAGCATCCAAGGGCTGGGCTTTTTATGTGACGGGCCAGTTCGGAGCCCCCGGAGCAACAGCGCTGGGCGAAGGCGACCTCAAAGGCGACCTGAGATTCACCGGACTCGTCGGCGATTTCGTGAGCTCGATCCGCGAAGTGAACTCGCTGCAGAAACAGCAGGCGGGACTCGCACAGTTCTTCTCGCCAACAGTCGTTGAGGCGGTCCGAGCTGGCGACGGAAACAAACTTCTCGAGCCTCGTTATACCGACATCACCGTTCTGTTCTGTGATATGCGTGGCTTCTCGAAGCACTCGGAACAGGCCGAGGATAATGAATCCGGCCTGCAGGCACTGCTGAACCGGGTCAGTAATGCCCTGGGCGTGATGACGTCAGGAATTCAGAAGTACGACGGAGTCATCGCCGACTTTCAGGGCGACGCCGCTCTGGGATTCTGGGGTTGGCCTAACGAGCCTCCGGAAGGCCCTCTCGCAGCGTGCCATGCCGCGCTCTACATCCAGCAGCAGTTCGCCAAGTCGACCAACAATCCGGAAAGTCCGCTTTACAAATTCAACGTCGGAATCGGAATCGCTCACGGGAAAGCCCTGGCCGGAAAAATCGGCCCGGAAGACCTGATCAAAGTGGGAGCCTTCGGACCGGTCGTTAACATGGGTGCGCGACTTGAGTCGATGACCAAGCACCTCAAAGCGCCGATCCTGATCGACGAATTGACTGCACAATACGTGCGGAAAGTCGCAGAACCTTCCGAAATGCGATGCCGCAAATTCGGCCAGATCCGACCGTACGGCATGGACAAGGTCATGACGGTCTGCGAGCTCGTCGCGCCACTCTCGTCACGGCCAGATTTAACCGATACTCAAATCAGCCAGTTTGAAGTGGTTGTCGACCTGATCGTCGCCGGCCAGTGGCAGCAGGCTCACGATCAGCTCAAACTGCTGCCCAAGAATGATCCAGCCCGAGAGTTTCTGCAGGACGCAATCGAGGGCCAGGATCAGCCCCCTTCGGACTGGGACGGCATCATCACGATGAGACAGAAATAACTCCCAGACACCCAGGACACCTCAGACGGGCCTCGCCCGAAAAGACCGTTTCAATCGAACAGGCAGCTCGAATCCCGAGCGGCCCGAATCACCGCCAGGGATTCCGATGCCAGTTCCCACCTGGCTCAATGAGTCCCACTGAAAAGACTGGCATCCTGTGAAAATCACACTGTTGGAATCGTCCGTCGGATCGGGCCCTCATCAACAGATTCTGGCCTCCTACATCGTCAACGACCAGGTCGTGATCGATGCAGGGAGCGTTGGATTTGTGAGCCCGCTGGAGGTCCAGAAAAAGGTCGAGCACGTTTTCCTGTCGCACTCGCACATCGACCACCTCGCCTCGCTGCCGATCTATGTCGACAATGTTTACACCCCGGGCCCCGAATGCCCGACGATTTACGGCGGGCCGGAAACTCTCGACAGCATCAAAAAACACATCTTCAACGACTGCCTCTGGCCGGACATGATCCGGCTGTCCGGCGAGGAAACGCCGTTCCTGAAGCTCTCCGAACTGTCCGCCGAGCAACCCGTTCAAGTCGGCAGACTCACCATCACGCCGGTTTCTCTCACACACGTCGTGCCGACGTTTGGCTTCATTCTGGATGACGGTGAAAGCGCCGTCGCAATCGTCTCGGACACAAGCCCGACGGAGCGGGTCTGGGAGCTCATTAATCAGAACAAGCGGATTCGAGGCCTCTTTCTGGAGTCCAGTTTCCCAAACTCGTTCGAGTGGCTGGCCGAAAAGGCGATGCACCTCACGCCGAACCTCTTCAAAACCGAGCTGACCAAACTGCAGCACGACGTCCCCGTCATCGCCGTCCACATCAAAATCGCCTTTGAGCCCACCGTTCGTGCCGAACTGAAATCCCTCGGCCTTGCCAACGTACAGATCGGCGAACCGGGCAAGACGTACGAATTCCATTGAGCACCTCGCTGTTCGTCTTTGCCGGTGGCGGAACCGGCGGCCATCTCTTCCCTGGCATCGCGGTCGCCGCGTCGTTGAAAACTCTTCGACCGGACGCGCGATTTCTCTTCGCAGGCTCGGGCCGCACCATTGAGCAAG
Organism: Planctomycetota bacterium; assembly: GCA_027623235.1. GTDB lineage: Bacteria > Planctomycetota > Planctomycetia > Planctomycetales > Planctomycetaceae > JAQBVJ01. The sequence continues at coordinate 27,307 of JAQBVJ010000041.1, read as the reverse complement.
CGATCCTCCACGAGGCCGGTTTCGAAACACTCACGCTCAACGTGCCTTCCGTCGCGTCAGCCCGCCGACACCCGTTGAGGTTTCTGCGAGGTCACTTCGCCGACTGGTGCACAGCGAGACGCCTCATCGATCAGGAGGAGCCTGCCGCAGTGATCGGTCTGGGTGGCCTGGCAAGCCTTGCGGTTTCGAACGCTGCGATTCGGCGCCGCGTGAAAGTGGTTCTGCTCGAGCAGAACGTAATCCCGGGGCGAGCCACTCGACGGCTCTCGCGCCGAGCCGTTGTCTGTTCGAGTTTTGCGGAAACAACGAGTCACCTCCCCGGAGCACAGCAGGTCGTTTTCACAGGAAACCCGCTCCGACCGGAAATCGCATGTGAAGAAAAAGCGTCGCCCGATGAGATCGCCAGCCGAAACACACTCCTGATCCTCGGAGGCAGCCAGGGCTCACGACAGGTCAACGAAGCGGTCCTGAATGCGATGAGGCAGATTGCAACCGGACCCGCCGCAACGACGTTTCGCCAGTGGAGGGTCATCCATCAGACCGGTCCGACTGACGCCGAATCGGTCCGAACCCAATGGCAAAGCCTCAGCATTCCCGCTGTCGTCGAACCGTTTTTCAGCGACCTTCCTCAGCGATACTCGACCGCTTCGCTCGTCGTCAGTCGATCCGGCGCGACGACGCTTGCCGAACTGGCATGCCTCAACCTGCCTTCGATTCTGATTCCGTACGAGCACGCGCGGGACGACCACCAGACCGCCAACGCCGCGGTCTTTCAGAAGGCCGGCGCAGCGAGGTTGATCGACCCCCGCGCCTCGCAGCTTGAAAACCATCTGGCCGAGTCACTGACCGAACTCGTGACCAGTGCCGGGCTGCGTATGACGATGTCAGAAAACTGCGAGTCGCTCGCCCGCCGAAATGCCGCGGACACAGTCGCCTCCATCATCCTGTCGTAGGGTGGGCCGAGCCGATCCGTAGGGTGGGCCGAGCGAAGCGAGCCCCACCAGAACACGCCCCCTCGCCCCTCGCGAAAAAGCAACAGTGGCGGGCTCTCATCCAGCGGTCGTTATTCGGGCAGCTCGCTGACCAGAATCTTGCGGTAGGTAATTCCGCCTGCGACTCCATCGAGTGCCACGTACCCCTGCTTCGATTTGTCGGGCGAGACCGCGACTGTCTCCATGACTTTCTTCCCGTTGATCGTCACAACGAGATCCGGGCCGTGGAATCGCACGAGCAGCGTGTTCCACTCGCCCGCTGGTTTCACCGCGTTGACGGTGGCCGACTCTTCCTTGAACAGAGCCCCCGTTGAAAAATTGTCCGAGGCGATTCCAAAGTCGTTCGCAAGTTGAATTTTGTAGGAGTTGTCATTCGGATCGCCCGAGCCTGGGAAGCGGAAATAGACGCCTCCCATCGCGACCATCGAGTTCTCTGTTTTCCATTCGAGAGAAACCTCAACGTTTTTGTACTCGATCTCTGACAGCAGCAGCGCGCCCGGCTTGCGTTCCAGAGTTGCCTCGTACGAGTTCCCGCGAACGGCCCAGCCTCGCGGTCCGACCTGCCGCCATTTCACGTAGTCGTACAGCGAACCTTCCAGCTTCGAAAGTTCCTCAGCGATGGGCAGTCCTTCGGCAAGCGGAGTGGCTTGTTTGATAAAAGCAACGCCTTCTCCGAACTTTGATCGATCCAGTTCGCCTTTCGCCTGCGCAATCAGCCTCCGCACGACTCGCTCGTAAAAGGTCTCACCCAGCCGCCCTGCTCCGTCCATCCGCGTCTTTGCCGCACGTTCGATTCCGTCGCGGTCGTGAGACAGGAAAACTCCCGCGCGGTACTCGCCTTCCGCGGATCCTGAAGATTCCAGCTTGTCATAAAACTGAGTGAGCTCTGACGCACGCAATTCTTCGAGCTTCCGCTGAACCGGCTGTCCCGACCGCGTCGCGTGAATGGTGCCGTCTTTAAATTCGTCGAAGTCCGCGCGGTTGTTGGCGATGCGGACGCTGTCGCCTTTTTTGAATTCGCCAATCCCCTTTTTCACGTCCGCCCAGAACTGCCTCACCAGCTTGAGTTCTTCCTCGTCCCAGGCCAACTGGTCGGAAAACGGATTCATTGCCGGGTTCGACTTCGCATTCTGAATCAGCCCGGCGAGCTCGTCGTACTGACGGTTCGCGATCAGCGTTTTGAAAATCTTCCAGTGAGCCGTGTACGGCAGCGGCAGCGAACGTGGATCGACGGGCTTTACGACCGGCTTGTCGGGAATGTCTGCTGGCTTCATCTCCGGGTCGACTTCCGCCACGACGACCGGCTTTGGTGGAATGCTCTTGCCGGTCGGCTTGACACCCCACTGCGGGCCGTCGGACAGCCTGACGGCAAAGAGGTCTCCGCCGGACACCGGGTCATCGCAGTAAAACATCCACTGTTCGTCGTTGCTCACAAAGTACTGACGGTGCGATTCGCTGAGCACGTAGTCCGGCAGATCCAGTGTGGCAATCACGTCCGGTGAACCGAACGTTTTTGTCTCTGCGGTTCGGCGATAACGCATGACACGTTTTCCGTCGAAGACGTACTGCCGCAGCCCGTCCTGCGACAAACACGGATGCCGGCCGGGCATCGTGAATTCAAACAGGTTGGCAAATGGCGAGTCGCGGAACTGCCGAGTCGACATCAGCGTGCGGGTTTTCTCCTGGGTGATTTCCAGCCAGTAAATTCGCAGTCCGTCGCCGAGGATCTGCGCCGAGGCCCATGTCGGGGCGAGACCGTCGGCGGCCCGAATCGCTTTCTTGTCGAACTCGCCCAGCGGGTCGTTTCGAGTCAGCGAAAACAGTCTCGCCTTTTCAGGAACGGCATAAACCACCAGCAGCGCGTCATCCGTCACGCATGGCGTTCCCGGAAGATCGGAACTCTTACTCATCTGTATTGGCGTCCCGAATTCGTGAAACGTCGACAACCGAGTCGACACGAAAATGCCCCGCCCGTCGTCGCGGTCACCGACAAACCACAGCGACAACCCATCCGACGTAAGGTATGGGTCGAGTTCGGGCCGCGACGAGTTGACAGCGGTCAGCGCGAACGGCTTGCCCACTTCCGCATCCCGCCAGGAAGCATTCAGCGCATCGCTGTTTGTACCGTCGGGATCAGCAAGGGGCGTGAATGTCACCTCGCCATCTTCGGAGACGTCGACAACTTTCGACGTATCGAAGAATCCCTCGAGATAAACCGTCACCGTGTGCGATCCGGCCTTCGCTGTCACTGCGCAAGGAGTTGTCGCCAGCTTCCCTTCTTCGTCTTTGACCGCCTCGCCGTCGACGAGCACGTTGAATCCCGGCTCGCCCGTGTAAACCCGCACGACGCCCGTTGGAAATTTCGGAGCTGCCAGCTGCTTCGGCTCGCCGCCTTTTCCGTCACCGTCGCCGTCAGTCTGAGTGTCTGCATCGCCGCCAGCCGTACGGTCCGCTCCGTCCGGGATGAACATGGGAATCAGAATGGCCAGCAGTACGAGCACCGCCACTCCGCCCGCCACGGTCGCGACTTTCTTCGGGGGAATCGATTTCAGCTTTTCGACGATCGCCAGAACCGCCGGCGGCATCGAGGTGCCAGCCTCGCCTGAGACTTCGACTTCTTCCTCACTGTCGGCTTCCTCACTGCCGGCTGCGTCCTCTGCTGACGGCGATTCTTCCTCGTCGCTGTCATCCGCACCGGCCGGGCTGTCGCCTGCTATTGCCGGACGAGTCTTCGGCACGTAACCGGCCACTGCCAGCGGACCGGCGTCTGTTTCGTAATTCCGCACGAGCAGTCGCTTCTGATCAAAGACGATGTCCCGCTCGGCGAGCCACTTGCGGGCGAACTTCGCGACGCTCGATTTACAGTCTCCGTCCCACCGCTCTGCCTCACCGCGAATCACTTCAGAGGCTCCGCAGTCCAGCTGTCGCGAGCTGTACACGAATTTCCGAGCGAAGTCGTCGGCGTCGGATCCGGGACTGACGCCACAGCCGAGAACGAAAAGGTACGGACACGGCCGTTTCTTTTTGGAACCTGCCGAGGCCGATCGGTTTTCCCTGGCTGAGGACATGAAATCTGTACTCGCAGTTTTGATTGGGGGATGGTTCCAGCGAGCATCGCTCACCAGCTGAAATTGAGGCGTCCATTTTTGCACATCACACGGGCGGCGTGCACTGGAATCGGAAAGATTTGAGCACCTCGCCAGACATCCGCGCGACGTAGCGTCCCATTGGGCGAGGCCTTGCCGTTACAACCCGGATGTTTTCACGACGACCGCCCGAGACGAGCAGACCGCAATCGGCAGTTCGGTCCCGGAGCTCGCGAACTGGCTTCGGACGAGCGCGATGCCGACCGCGCAACCGCGCTGCCAGGACCAGCTCACCGAGGAAAGTTGTCCGATTTCCTTCTCCAGGTTGTCAGGTCGAAGTAGCGCCGTTCCGACGGCGGGAGTTTCCTCACCGCGAATTTCCAGCACTCGCAGTTCGCGATTGACGTGTCCCAGAGCGTGTATGCGGGCGACCGGTTCCTGCCCGAGATAGCAGCCCTTCGTGAATGAAATTGCCGCGACCGTGCGGCACGCTTCCTGCGCCAGGTTGTCGACGGAAAGATCGATGCCGTAAACCGGAAAGCCCGCTTCGACGCGTAGCGCCTCAAACGCAACTTGAGTTCCCGCAGAGATCCCGGCCGCTCCCAGTCGACTCACCAGCGATTCGCCGGTCCCATTCATCGTCAGCAGGAAACCCGGATCGCAAAGCATGTCGAATCGCTGAACCAGAATATCGCTCAACGATTCGTCGCCCGGCGTCGCAACGCGCCGGTTTTGAAAAACTCCCAGATCGCTGACATCAAAGCCGGCCTCAGCGAGCAACTCGACGGACGCCGGACCGGTGACCAGGAACTCGCAGGTCTCGCCCGAACAGTCAGTCAACTGAAAATCCTCAACCAGATGGTATTTCTCCAGGTGCTCGATCAAGGCCGGCCCCTGACCTGGCACCGATCCGATCGACAATCGATCTTCCTCAGCCGAAACAAAAATGTGCCCGAGGATCCGGCCTTTCACATTGAGCAGAAAAGCCTCGCACGAGGCTCCGTCGGCCAGGCCACGGATTTCATTCGTACAGAAATTGTGCAGAAAGCTCCGCCGGTCCGAGCCGGTCATGACGAGCCTGGTACGGGCGGAGAGGTCAAAAACGGCAGCCCCCTCTCTTGCCGGAACGTAGCCGGCAGGTGGTTCGGATGAGGGACCGTACGAGGAATCGAGCATCGAAAATCCTGATTGGTGATTGTCACGCCGCAATGGATCGCGGCAGAGCGACCGTCAATTGTGCCGCAGAATACGCGGGGTTGGCCAAGCGAAGCGAGCCCCGCCTCCGATCGTCGGCCCGACGCCAATCGTAACGATCACTTCGTTCGATTCACTCCAGCGGTCCTTGATCAAACGGAATCTTTGCCTAGACTCCGCCCGCTTCCCTTCCAGACTTCATCCACAGAAAGCACCGCCTGTGGCACGCCACCAGCTCAACAAGAACGCAGAAGTCCTTGTCGAATCAGCTCGTGCCCTTGCCGAACAGCAGAAAGCGTCCGCCGTCGTCCTGCTGGCCGAGCTGTCCTACAACTTCGCGGAGATTCAGAAAACGCTGGGAGACGTGCCGCTCATCGTCGCTTCCGATGTGGAAGACGTGATTGAAGCGGCAAAGAAGGACGACGTGAACCGCGTCGCACTGCTGGAAGAACCCGAAACACGACAGATGCAGCTCGTTCAGGGGTTGCTGGAAGCGCTCGCCGATGAACTGTTGAAGACGGGCGACACCATCATCGCTCTCTACGCAGCGTTCGAGCATCAGCAGATCGACTCGATCAGCATCATACCGCTGGCGGAACACCTGACACGGCTGACCTCACGGGATTTGCAGCGACTGGAGACGACAGTCCCGCTGGACACGCTGCAGCTCGTCGTCAATCTTGCTGTCGACATCGGCAAGGAGGGTCGCGAAGGGAAAGCTGTCGGAGCCCTGTTCGTCGTCGGCAACCACCGCAAAGTGCTCGCCCAGTCGCACGAACAGATTCACGACCCGTTCAAGGGTTACCCGAAAAAAGAACGTTCACTGCGGTCAGCGCGAGTTCGGGAGAGCGTCAAAGAGCTCGCACAGATTGACGGAGCGTTCGTCATCTCTTCCGACGGCCACTGTGAAGCGGCCGGGCGAATCCTCGATGCTCCGGCGCAGGGATTGACCCTTTCAAAAGGCCTCGGTGCCCGTCACTGGGCTGCCGCTGCGATTTCCAAAACGACCAGTGCGATCGCAATTGCCGTGTCAGAATCAACCGGCACCGTTCGGATTTTCCGGGACGGAATGGTGGTTCTGCGAATTGAGCCGATTGAACGCGCGATGACCTGGCGAGGCCAGGATCAGGAGTCGTCGTCCGAAAGCTGAGTGTGTCGATCTCTGTCGACCGGCCTGGGTCGTCGCTATCGTTCAAGGTCTTTGCGAGAGTGCCGCTCGACGTGGCTCGCTTCACTTGACCTTCCGAAATCAACTTTCCACAGCAGGACGAAACGATGGCAGCGCACTTTGCCAATGTCTCCCGACTGACAATCGTCACAGCTCTTCTTTTCCTGTCGGCTCTTCTTTTTCTGTCGGCAGGATGTGGCCCGGATCCGGATGCCAGTTCGACTCCGCAGGAACTCCCGGCCGCCGGCGGCGAAACTGCGGCAGATTCAACCAGCAGTTCTGTCATCCGACTTGCCTCGACAACAAGCACTCGCGATTCCGGTCTGTTCGAGGTCCTGCTGCCTGTCTTCGAAAAGTCACACAACTGCCGTGTTTACCTGATTGCCGTCGGAACGGGATCCGCTTTAAGGCTCGGTGAGGCGGGTGATGTCGACGTGCTCGTGATCCACGCCCCGTCTGCCGCGGAGGCCTTCATGAAGGCCGGGCACGGTATTCGGCACGAAGCAGTCATGCACAATTCGTTCTTAATTGTGGGGCCTGCCGCCGATCCGGCCGATGTGGTCGGTTCAGAACTCACACCTTGCCTGAAGAAGATCAAAGATCAGGGGCACAAGTTTCTGTCACGGGGAGACGACAGCGGAACTCACATGCGAGAGCTGGCTCTGTGGGAACTCGCGGGCGGCAAGCCGGACGGAAAAGAGTACCTGGAGACCGGACAGGGAATGGGACCGACTCTGGTCATGGCCGACGAAATGCAGGCCTACACGCTGGTCGACCAGGGAACCTGGCTGAAGCAGAAAGAGAAACTCGAACTGGTTCCGATCGTGACGGAAGGCCCGGACCTGCTGAATCCGTACTCGGCCATCGTCATCAACCCAAAGAAAAGCAAAGCCATCAACTCAAAGCTGGCCGCCGCGTTCGTCGACTTTCTGATTTCCGATGAGGCTCAGAAACTGATCGACGGTTACAAAGTCAATGGCCAGAAACTGTTTCACGCCGACCGGTTGAACGCGGAGATCGTTGAGTGATCCGCGACGGCATCAGCGAAGCGCTGCAGCTGCTTCTGCAGCGTGACTCGTCCGTCATCGACGCGGCCATACGCAGTCTGTGGGTCTCGGCACTCGCCGTGAGTCTGGCATCCCTGATCGGCATTGAACTCGGCCTGCTACTGTCCCGAAAGACGTTTCCCGGCCGACGATCGATGATCGTCCTGTCCCGGGTCGGGATGTCGGTTCCGACCGTCCTGATTGGATTACTTTGCTTCGGTATGCTTTCCCGGCGAGGCCCGTTCGGCAGTCTGGAGCTTCTGTATACGACATGGGCCATCGTCATTGGCGAGTTCTTTCTCGCACTGCCGATCGTGACAACCCTTTCGCACGGCGCGTTCCAGCGGCTTGACCCGCGTGTCGTCGAAACCGCACGAACCCTCGGAGCTGGCCCCGTCCAAAGGACAATCACCTGCCTGCGTGAAACCCGCCTGGCTCTGGGGCTGGCCGTCTTGACGGCGTTTTCACGATGCTTCACGGAGCTCGGGATCGCGATGATGGTCGGAGGCAACATGCCCGGCCGCACTCGCACGTTAACGACTGCCACTGCCCTCGAAACTTCTCGCGGAGAGTTCGCACGTGGAGTGGCGATGAGCCTGATTCTCCTGCTGATCGCGCTGCTGCTCGCGCTGGCCATCGCGATGTTCGACCGCTCTGAACGCGAGAAGTCATCGTGAGCATCGCAACCGCAACTCCCGCAGATCGTGCCGTGATTCAGATCACAAATCTGACGGTCACGAAAGGCGAGCACACAATCTGCCGTGCGTCCGCAGTCACCGCGATGCGCGGCGAACGACTTGGAATCGTCGGTCCGAACGGAAGCGGCAAGTCGACGCTGCTCCGCGTGATGGCCGGCTTCGAACCGGACTTCGCCGGAGATTGCCGCATCACCTCGCCGCGCAACGAGACCGTTTTCGTTCACCAGTCTCCGTTTCTCTTCCGCGGCACAGTCTTGAGCAACGTCGAATACGGGCTGGCAGCGAGATCCGTTTCGCGCTCCGATCGACGTACTCTCGCGCTGGACTGGCTGAAACGATTCGGGATCGCCGCACTGGCAGACCGGCAGGTCAACGGCCTTTCCGGCGGCGAGGCTCGTCGAGTGGCGGTCGCTCGCGCGTGCGTGCTGAAGCCGCAACTGCTGCTGCTCGATGAGCCGCTGGCCGAGCTCGATGCGGCCGGGATCGACTGCGTCCGGCAGGCACTCGCCGCGCTGCCCGACTCAACAATTCTGATCGCATCGCCGACACCGTTGCCGTCCGGCTTCGTCGAGAAATCCGTCGAACTCCCGCTTGACTGAGCACGCACACCAAGGCCAGGGAGCTGGTTACGGGAGGCGAGGCTCCTGCCGAGCCGACGCGATCCGAGTCCCGAACTGGCCGCTATGCGGCCTTCGCTGCGGATTCGCGTTCGATCCCGTGCGGATATTTCAACATCAGCTCAAAGGCCAGTTGGCAGGCTTCGCTGCTGCACGCGGAATCCGACATGCTGATTCGCCGACGTTGCAGGACTCTGTCGCCGCGGAGAGCGTCCATCAGACGGCGAAAGTGGCGAACGATCTCCCGGCGGATCTTGAATTTCGCCGTGCGTTTCTTGCGAGACCGCTTTGCTCCGCCGTCGCGAAGGTAGCCGTAGCACGAATCCACGATCGCTCTGGCGTGATCCAGCGTCGCCCCGGACGACTCGGCCAGCTCGCTCGCCATGACTTCGCGGAACTGGTTGTAAAGCTCGACGCAGTGTTCTTCGTCGGCAATCTCCGGCGTCACAGCACTCTCGTTGAGAGTGTGCTCCTCGCGCAGATTGTAGATCCCGGGCAGGTATTTCACTTTTCCCTGCGTGACACTCAGCTGAGACAGCAGAATCTCCGGAAAGATTCGGGCTCGCCTGTCGTCAGAATTCTCATCGGTCACCTGCCAGGCGCGCGTCAACAACGGAGTCCGGTACACGGAATAGAATGTCGAATACCAGTTGCCGGCGAGCCGACGAAACCGCCGAACGGCACTGTCATTCTTCAGGCTGTAACAAGGCAGCGCGTAGCACTTGTTGTCTTTGCCGGTGCAGAGGCTGACCATGATCCCCTGGGCACATGAGTAGTCCGGCGAGCGTTCCAGAAACTCCAGTGATCCCAGAACCGCGTCCGGCATGAGGAAATCGTCGTCCGCGCAGAACACGCAGAACGGAGTCGTGACGTCTTCTTCCATGATCGTTCGACATTTGGAGATCATGCCGGCGTCGATGTGGCGGTAGCGGATACGCAGCTTCGAGGAAAACTCGCGCACCATGTCCTCGTTCTGTGCGCGAGCCTGCGGCGCACTGGAATCGACGATCTGAATCTGACTGCCGTCCCGAACCTGTGCCAGATAAACAAACAAGCGGCGCAGAAACGCCGGCCGATTGTGAGTTGGAATGACCAGGGTCAGCCTGTCATGGAGATTGTCCGACATGCCAGCATCCTTAAGAGAACTAATTATCCAGTCTCACGCCGCTTCAGAAACAGCCGCGCTGATTCCGCACTCTGCGAGCACGGCTCGAACCTGATCACAGACAAAATCCGCCTGCTCGCGAGTCAGGCTCAACCCGCACGGCAGATTCACTCCGCACGGACTGAGCTGGTACGAAGCAACATTCCGCGTGCGCGCTTTCGCCGCCTCGGCGTCGTGCTGATAGGCTGGAATGGAACTGAGCGGATGGAAAAACGGCCTTGTGTCGACGCCTCTCGCGGCCAGCGCTCGACCGAACTCAACCTTGTCGAGACCGATCGACGAGTCGAGCACAATCGTCGACATCCAGTAGGAATTCGTCGTACCCGGCAGCGTCGCATTGAGCGACACGCCTGGCAGTGCCGCGAGCGATGCCTCGTACCACGAGAAGATCTCTCGCTTGCGGCCGACCAGTTCCTCAGCCCGCTCAACCTGAGCCAGCCCGAGAGCCGCCTGCATGCTGCTCATTTTGTATTTGAACGCTACCTCGTGGTTGAAGAAATTCACATCGCCTGGCACGCGGCCGTGATCGCGCAGGAAGCACGCCCGCTCGAACAGGTCGTCGCGATCGGTGACCAGCATTCCGCCCTCGCCGGTCGTCATCGTCTTTGACCCGTGAAAACTGAAGACCCCCGTGTCACCGAAACTGCCGGCCATTCTGTCGCCGATCTGCGAACCAAACGCCTCGGCCGCATCTTCGACAACGGCGATGCCATGCCGGGCGGCGATCTCACGAATGCGAGCCATCTCCGGCATGCTGCCGTACAGGTCGACGACGATGACCGCCTTCGTGTTTTTTGTGATGCACGTCTCGAACGACTGCGGCGAGAGGCACCACGATCGCTCGTCAATGTCCGCGAAAACGGCCGTCGCGCCGACGTAACTGATCGGCGCGGCGGATGCGATCCATGTCACGTCTGGAACGATGACCTCGTCGCCCGGTCCGACACCCAGTGCTGCCAGCGAGAGATGGATCGCCGATGTACACGACGGCAGCGATACGGCGTGACGGACGCCGATGTACTCGGCAAACGCCTGCTCGAACTTCGCGTGATATTTATTCGCCTCACCGTACCAGCAGGTGGTGACCGCGTCCGTGACGTAGTCAATTTCCCGCTGAGTGATCGACGGGCCCGCAACTGGAATCCGATTCTGATTCATCACCACCCCTCACTTTTTGCATCAGTCGCGGAAGAATGTCCGGAGCGGTTTCCGCGAATTCGCACGACACGCCCACTCATTCTTTGCAAGCACCAGCGTATCCGCCGGAACATCCGTCTTTACCACGCTGCACCGAGGACCGATCACGACATTGTCACCAATCCTGCATTCACCAAATACTGAAGCGCCAGCACTGAGAATGACACCGTCTCCCAGCGTTGGATATTTCCCACTGATCGCGCCTACGGTGCAATTCTGATAGACGACGAACCGGTTACCATAATGTGCCTTTCCCAGCACCGTGCCTACGCCATGCACGATAAAAAACAACTGTGGGAGGTCCGTATCGTACATGCAATGAAAAGCGTGAAGACTCTTGTTTAAGTAGAATACCTTGGCCGCCGCGTCGAGCTTCCCGCTCCTGTAAAGCGAATTCGCAAGAACGCATAGATACATGCAATACTGATCCGAGTGCATTGGGTCGAAGGACGGCTCTCCATTCCGGCAATAGCCTGGCATGACGACATGACGGAAACACGTGTCGATTCGCTGGAGTGCTACCCGACACTCCTGTTCGACACTGTGACTGCCCAGCATATTTCCGATTGGAAATAGATGATTAATCTGCCGAATTGTAAATTCGGCCAGAGCAGCAGGGCTGAAAGCACACTCCATGCAACTACTTCTCCTCGTTTGTCATCACGCTGCTCTTCGTTCGGCTGTCTCACCTGCCAGTTCGTCGGCCGACATTCCAACCGGATACTCCACCATGAGACGATAAGCGAGCCTCCAGGCATCCGACGAACAATCAGGATTTCGTGGATTCAACCGGCGACGGGTTCGCACGGCGCCTCGATTGACAGCGTCAATCAGCTGAAAAGCAATCCGTTTGAGGCAGCGTTGAAGCCGAACACGGATTTTCTTGCGATATGCCGGATCAGGCTTCTTTTGATACACCCCGTAATACTGGTCCACGAGGCGACCGGCGAGTTTGGCTGACATGTTGGAGACCGCCATGAGTTCCTCCGAAAGTGCTGCCCGGAACGTACCGTAAAGGACGTCTCGATTCTCTTCGTCGGCAACTTCAGGAATCACAAGGCTTCCATTCAGATGATGTTCTTCCCGAAGGTTGAAGAGCGTGGGGAAATACTTGACGCGGCCGAGAAGAACACTCACCTGCGCCAGCATGAATTCAGGGAATATCCGGGCACGCTCGTTATCAAGACGGTCGTCAGTGACCTGCCACGGTCTCATAAGAGTCTCCGTCCTGTAGACGGAATAGAATGTAGAAAACCAGTTTGCCCCCATTCGGTGGAATCGATCCACCGGATTCTGATTCTCGATACTGTATCCGGGTGTCACGTAACATTTATTGTTCTTGCCATTACAGAGACTTACCAGTGTTCCCTGGGCGCAGGAATACTCCGACGAGTTCTCGATGAAGTGCTGACATTGCGCTACAGCGCTCGGCATGAGGAAGTCGTCGTCGGCGCACATCACAGTAAAGTGTGTGTCGACCGATTCCAGCGCCTGTCGACACTTAGGAATTACATCGAGCGGGGAATATGTATGATTAATGTTCAAGCGGTTTGAGAAGAGTGCGACGATCTCACGGTTTTCTGACAGCCGGTCAGTGGCACTCGAGTCGACAAGCAGAATCTCGTTCTGGCAGCTCGTCTGTTCCATGAAGTAGAGTAGCCGGCGTAGAAACCCAGACCGATTGTGCGTCGGAATCAGATAGGTCAGATTGCCTTTCATTTCTTCTCCTGGTCTTTCTGGAATTATCGTTGTGCCGACTGGCGGATACTCGCGGGATTACCAAAGGCGACGACGCCTTCTGGAAGATGCTTTGTAACAACCGCCCCGGCACCGACGACCGTGTTCTGGCCGATTGTCAGCCACGGTAGAATTGTTGCGCCGGCACCGATGAATGCTCGATCGCCAATTGTCACGCAACCGGCAATGGTCGCGCCTGGAGCAATGTGGACTCCGGCTCCTACCGCGCATTCATGATCGATGCTTGCACCGGTGTTGACGATGCTGCCTTCACCGATCCGAACTTCCGTGCAGACCGCCGCTCTGGCGAGAATCTGACAACCGTCTGCGATCTGCGCATCTGCTGCCACAAAGGCAGTGGGATGAGCGAAGGCTGGGACACAGATTCCGCGAGTTCGAAACAAGGAGAGGATTTCAGTTCGCGCGCCGCCGTGCTGACCACCAATCGCCACCAGGCCGGTGAGCGGCGTGTCGCCTCTCGGGCCCAGCCAGGCATCGAAGCCGGCCGTGCCGTGAAAAAGAGGCACGCCGGCAATCGGTGAAGTCGCCTGGGGATCGTTGTCAAACACCGCGACAATCTGAAATCCAAGCTGCGGTAGAAACTCGTTGAGGACCTTGGCGTGACCGCGTGCTCCCCAGATCACCGCTGGTTGAAACGAACGCTCGACACTGTCAGCTTTCCTGCCGGAGACGCTTTCCGAACGGAGCCCGATCGACAAATCGCGACTTGCAATCTGAATGAGCTGAGGATGACTGCTCATGCGGCCTCCTGCGTTCGCAAAATCAGAGGCAGAAGCTGGCTGTCCCTCGGTGAAATCGCCTCGATCTGCAACGGCCATTTGATGCCGACCTGCGAATCCGCGTGGTGAAACCCGCGGGCCGACTCTGGATGAAAGAACTCGCTCATCTGATACAGAACTTCTGAATCCGGCGCGAGCGTCTGAAACCCGTGGGCAAACCCCTCGGGAATGTAGAGGGAATTGCGATTCACATAGCTCAATTCAAAACTTTGCCACTCTCCAAAAGTCGGAGACTGGCGGCGGACATCGACGATCACATCGAAGATTGATCCCTGAGTGCAGCGAACCAGCTTGGCTTCTTCATGCGGAGCGGACTGAGAGTGCATCCCGCGCAGCGTGCCGCGTTTCGCGTTGAACGAGAGGCTGCATTGAACAAGGTCCGGGTTGAGGCCGTGCTCTTCAAACTCGCGCTGGCACCAGGTCCGCGCAAAGAATCCCCGTTCGTCCTCGTGACGTTCGGGCTCGATGAGCCAGGCAGTGTCGAATCTGGTCGGGAGGAATTTCATACCAGTAGGTCAGGCTCTGTCTGACGAAGTTGGCCGGTCAGTAAATCGCACTCAAGAAAACGATCATCACTCCATGTGATTCAGACTTCGTCAGTTGGCCGGTCGGAAAATCGCACTCAAGTAAACGCGAAAAGACAATCATCACTCCTGGTAATTCAGACTTCGTCAGGCGGAGCCTGACCTACGCCACTCTCACTTCGGGAATGGGAATGATGAACTTGCCGCCCTGGTCGCGGTATTTTTTCTGCTGTTGAAGGATCTCCTCGGCGAAATTCCAGGTCAGCAGCAGGCAGTAGTCCGGCTGGTCTTCGGACAGACGCTCCGGATCGTAGATTTTCAGGTGAGTTCCCGGCGTGTAGTGGCCCTGTTTGACCGTGCTGCGGTCGACGACGTAGTCGATCTGGTCTTTGCCGATTCCGAAAAAGTTCAGCAGAGTGCTGCCCTTGGCCGAGGCTCCATAGACGGCGACTCGTTTGTTTTCCGATTTGAGTCGATCCAGCAGCCCGACGAGATCGTCTCGAAGCTTCTCGACTCGCTGCCCGAAGCTCGCGTACGAAGCGGCGTCGTCAACCCACTCGGCTTCTTCGGCAAGAAGCGCCTTCACAGATTCCCGGATCGGTTCCGCTCCGAGCGGCATGGCGTGAATTCGAATTGAGCCGCCGTGGATCGCAAGCCGCTCGACGTGGACTATCTCCAGGTCGTGACTGCGAAACAAACGGTCGAGAGCGGTCAGGCTGAAATAGCAGAGATGTTCGTGGTAGATCGTGTCAAACTCGACATGATCAATCAGATCCTTGAGGTACGGGCACTCGACAACGGCAACACCATTTGGCTTGAGCATCGCACGGAAACCGGCGACGACTCCGTTCAGATCCGCGACATGGGCCAGCACATTATTCGCGTGGATGATGTCCGCATGCTGGCCATCCGCGGCCAGTTGCGTTGCGAGGACTTTGCCGAAGAATTCCGAGATCGTCGGGATGCCTCGCTCTTCGGTCGCGACTTTGGCGATGTTCTGAGCGGGCTCGATGCCGAGCACCGGCACGCCAGCCTCGCGGTACCACTGCAGAAGGTAACCGTCATTGCTGGCCACCTCGACGACGAGACTGTCCTCACCGAGTTCCCGTTCCGACGTCAGCCGCTGCGCGATCGTTTTTGCGTGAGCGACCATCGTGTCCGAAAACGACGAGAAGTACGCGTAGTCGCGAAACAGCGTCTCCGGCGGCACCGTCTCGGTGATCTGCACCAGCGAGCAGTCCGGGCACCACGCCAGCTCCAGTGGCCACGCGGGTTCCGGTTCGTTGAGTTGCTCGTCAGTCAGCAGCCGATTCGCCAGCGGCGTCTCGCCCAGCGACAGAACCGGCGTCAGGCCGACTTTGCCACAGGCACGACACGCAACGGTTTCACAGTCTGCTGATTCGCTTCGAAGTAGTTTCTGTACCATGCGATTGTCCTGGAAAGTCCTTCTTCCAGAGTGAAAAGCGGCTGCCAGTCGAGCAGGTTTCTCGCTTTGGCGGCGTCAAGATACTGATGTTTGATTTCGTTCGAGGCCTCGCCGAGCACTTCCGGCTCCAGCTTCGTGTCCATCACGTCGAGAATTTTGTCGACGAGGTCCAGCACGGAAAGCTGAATCTCGTTCGACAGATTGAACGCTTCCCCGGCGAGCTCCGGCTTGAGTGCCATCTGCTCGGCAAGGTGCATGTAGGCCGCGGCCCCGTCCTCGACAAAAAAGTAATCGCGAATAAACGAGCCGTCCGAACGGATGAGCGGACGCTGACCTCGCAGCAGCGAGCGGATTGTGCCGGGCACAATGCGGTTCCAGTTGAGATCGCCGCCGCCGAAAAAGTTTCCGCAGCGAGTGATGCAGACCGGCAGCCCATACGTGTTGGCATAAGTCTGGGCGATGAGGTCGCTGCACGACTTGCTGACGTCGTACGGGTGCTGCCCGTTCAGCGGCGAGTCCTCGGTGTACGGCAGCGTCGGGCAGTCGCCGTAGGCTTTGTCGGAAGAGGCCGTGACGATCTGCTCGACCTTCGGACTGCGGCGGCACGCTTCGAGAAGCTTCCAGGTGCCGCCGATATTGGCTTCAAATGTCGAGCCGGGATTCCGGTTGGCAATCCCGACGATCGACTGAGCCGCCAGGTGCATGACGGTTTGAATTTCGAACTCACCCAGAGCCCGCTCCAGCACGTCCTGATCGCAGATGTCACCTCGCACGACGGTGACCTGATCAATCAAGTGGCTCTTGACGAGCTCGCATTGCGGCGTCCAGTCGCGAATCAGGCAGACGACGTCGGCTTCGGCCTCGAGCAGTCGCCTCACCAGCCAGCCGCCGACGAGGCCGGTGGCTCCGGTGATGAAAACGCGGCGATCGCGCCAGAAGTCCCGGTTGAATGTTCCGTCCATGGTGCCCCTCCGTAGGGCCGGTTCCCACCGGCCGACTCATATCGCAAATTGTTCGGCCGGTCGGAACCGGCCCACGCTAAGCCGCTTTCTGTTGAGGCATCAGTTGCAGTCGGGCCTCGGTGTTTTCTTCCCAGGTCTTCCACGGAGCCTCACCGGACTGCCACAGACTCTCCAGGTAATGCTTGTCCCGCAGCGTGTCCATGCACTGCCAGAAGTCTGCATGCCGATACGCGGCCAACTGGCCGGCCGCGGCGATCTGGTCGAGTGCGTGCGATTCCAGGCTGCAGGAATCGTCGGTGAGAAAATCAAACACGCCTGGTTCGAGCACCAGAAATCCGCCATTGATCCAGCCTTCGCCAGCGACCGGCTTCTCTGTGAAATCCTCGACACTGTCTCCGTTCAGAATGAGCCCGCCGAACCGCGCTGGCGGACGCACAGCCGACATCGTCGCGAGCTTTCCCTGGCTCTTATGAAAGGCCAGCAACTTCGTGATGTCGATATTGCTCACCCCGTCGCCGTAGGTGAGCATGAAGGTGTCGCCGTCGAGCCACCGTTTCAGCCGCAGCAGACGTCCGCCGGTCAGCGAGTGCAGGCCCGTGTCGATCAGGTTGACCGTCCACTCTTCCGTGTCGACGTCCTCGCGGCGGACCATGCCTTTGGCAAAGTCGATCGTCAGATTGCCGCTGAGGTTGTAGCGATCAAGAAAGTAGCTCTTGATGTAGTCGCCCATGTAGCCCAGGGCGACGTAAAAATCGTCGCACCCGTGGTGGGCGTAATGTTTCATAATGTGCCAGAGAATCGGCTTACCGCCAATCTCGACCATCGGTTTGGGGCGAACGGTGGTCTCTTCCTGGAGACGCGTGCCCATTCCGCCCGCGAGAAGTACAACTCGCATCGGGTTCCCTCCCTTGGTTTCCTGCGGTTCCTCCAATCACCGCAACTGCCGTAAAGCAACGGAATCGTAGCCGCGAGCCCGGAAACGCCACAACACCGGATCTGGCGGCGGCAATCCCGAAGCGCCGAGCGGGTCGATTCAATCGGAAACCTTGATCAGCAAACAGACTCACCGCAGACTATGGGCGACTCCTTTCCCTGGCGACACGTTGTCGCATGAAATCAAGTCAGATACACAAGGCTCATCACTTGTCACGCGAACTGCGAAGTCTCACGGCGCACTCCGGTTCGATCAACTGCGCGGTGTTCTTGCCATCGGGTGAGATGCTTGCGACGGCAAGCGGCGACGGAACGGTCCGCCTCTGGGAAGTGGCCACTGGGAAAGGTCTGGCAACGTTCGAGCCCCATGAGCGCGAGGCTGTTGGCTTGCGGTGTTGCCGGGCAACACCCTTGCCTCCACAGATCTGAAGTCGATTCACATTTGGGATGTTGATTCGCAGGTTCACACTACGAGCATTGTGGCACACCATAGTTGGGTGTACTGCGTCGCGACATCTCCCGACGGCAAACAGCTGGCAACCGTTGGGAATGATAGCCGCCTGAAGTTGTGGAATGTGAATTCCGGCGCATGCGAGTTTACGTCGAACCGATTGCCCCAATTCTCTGAATCGGTTCAATATTCACCTGACGGTCGTTGGCTGGCGTTCGCAACGGGTTCGATGATTCGCCTAAGGTCCACCGACTCCCGTCAAGAACTCCATGTCTTGCGACGGCATCGGGCGAGGATAAAGTCGGTCAAGATTTCGCCTGACGGCAGCCTTCTGGCGTCGGGCAGCTACGACAACACGATCAAGATTTGGGGCATGGAGGACAGCGAGGAACTGAAACACTTGAAGGGCCATTCCGAGCGAGTGTGGTGCGTTGATTTCGCTCCAGACGGTAACGTGCTTGCATCTGCCAGCTGGGACAAGACTATTCAGCTTTGGGACATCGAGGCAGGTAATTCGCTTGCGACGCTCACCGGGCACGACGATCTCGTAAACTGTGTCGCCTTCGCACCCGACGGAAAGTGCTTGGCATCCGGAGATAGAGGTGGGACCGTGAAGCTGTGGGATGTAACTTCTTTCGGCATCTAACACAGCAGAGGCCCTGCGGGCACTCCTTCGCGTAAACAGTCACCTTCGGGTGCGTCCCGACGAACCATCCGTGAAACGCCAATTGCGGAAAGCGTCTGGAACGGGGCGGCGCATCTGCAACGTCCGTTATTTCAGCGACTCCAGAAACGCCAGCAGATCGGCCACTTCCTGGGCCGTCATGTCTTTCAGCTGGAGCTCCGGCATGATCGACTTTCGCTGTTCGAGCAGCAGGTCCACCTCGCCTGCGGGGATGACGATTTCCTTGCCGGTCGCGTCTCGCAGACGCACCTCTTTGTCTGTCTTCAAGGCAAGCAACCCGGAATAAACCTTGCCGGCGTCAGTCTCGACGAGCCAGGTGCGGTATTTCTCTTCGACCTTTCTGGACGGTTCGAGGATGTTGACGAGGATTTCCGCCCGGCTGAGTCGTTTGCCGATGCCGTCGAACTTCGGGCCGAGCTCTTTGCCTTCCGAGCCCGTCTGGTGGCAGTTGCGGCACTGGACACCGGGAGCTTTCAGGTAGAACTCGCGGCCCCGATCGGCATCGCCTCGCAGGACGAGGATCTCCTCCGCGTTGATCGTATTGCCGAGCCGTCGGACTCGTTTTTCTTCGGGGATGAATGGCTCAAAGAGGTCTCGGACCTGCGGGTCGGAATGAGCGACTCCGCGGGCGATCGCGTTTTTCTGGATCGCCGCCGAAAGGTCACGACCGAAGCCTCGCAGAAAACTCGACAGCATGAGAGCTCCCTGAGTCGACGACAGGAGCCGGTCAATCGCCGCGTCCTGCAGCGAGCTCTTCACACCCAGGCCTCCGGTGAGCAGCAGCAGCGAGGACTCATTCGCCGTTTTCAGTTTCCGAGCGGCAGCCGCTTCTTCCGGAGTCGCCTCGCGAATGTCCGGCCCGGCGGGATCGGCAGAGAGCTGCTTGATCCAGTCATGGATGAGCCGGATTCCGCCCTCGTCAACGACCTGCGACCCGAAGTGCGGCATGCGGCCTCGGCCAACTTTCGCCATGCGGTAGTAAAGAGTCGACGAGTAGGGATCGCCCGGAGCAACAACCCACGAGTCCGCCAGACCGAACGTGCCCTGAGTCGGACGCGAAACCAGATTGGATTTTTCCAGCTTGATCTCCAACGGCACTTCGATCGCCGCCGTCCCGCCGCCGCCTCGACGATGGCAGTGAGCACAGTTGACGTGGAGGTACGACTTCGCCCGGGACTGCAGCTCGGCGCCGAAGTCCGACGGGTCGGTCGTTTTTGCGAGTTGGTCCAGCGGGGCCTCAGTCGGCTTCGCGCCGGTCGCGAGCGGTTCTTTGAAAATGCCAATGTGAGCCAGCGTGCGGAGCTGATTGTCGCTCGCCGAGCCGTAATCAAAGTCGCGATTGAGCTGCCCGATGTTGAATCCATAAACCGAACCGCCGCGCGTCGTGTGGCACAGCAGACACTCGGTCCGGCCGGCAAAGTGCCAGGTCTGTTGACGAATCCCGCCCGGTGCATCGGCGTCGGCGATGGACAGCGTTTTGTCAAAACCGGGGACACCTGCCAGCGTCGCGTCCGTCTGATCCTCGTTCCAGGTGTAGGAATAGCTCCGCCAGCTTCCGGAATCGCGATGCAGAATCTGAGTCTCCAGCCGCACCAGTTTTTCCGGCTCGCCCGCATCGAGGTCGATCGAGATCGTTTTGCCGATGACCGTTCCGTCGGGGTAGTTCCATTCTCCTCGCAGGTCACCTTTCTGAACGTTGTTTTCCGTGTGGACGCCAACGGTGGACTCGCCAGGCAAAGCGATGAACCGCGAAGCCAGCGTGCCGTCTGCCCACGGTTGAGCGTTAATCGAGTACGGAATCACGCCCGCGGCGAGCGTGTGATCGGCGGCGGAAGCCAGCAGGCCGCTCGCACTGAGCCGCTTCGGAAACTGCCGGCTGGTGTCCGGTTCCGGGTTCGAGACAAGCCGGTTGAGCGTGCCGTCATAGCCAACGACGTAGAGCTCGTTCTGATGATCGACGCCGAAGCAGATGACCTGGATCGACGAGTTCGCGATCTCGCGCGGCGGGCTGACTTTTTCATCCTTGACCGTGACACCCCACAGTTTGCCGGTCACGTAGTCGCCGTAGACGTAGGTTCCGGCGAGCCCCTTCAATCGCTCGCCGCGGTAAACGTAGCCGCCAGTGATCGATCGCGACTCGGTGTGCGAGTGCGCGACGGCGGGCGGAACAACCGGCGTCGGCCCGTGCGGTCGTTCCGGGTGCACAGCCTGCGTGTGCTCGATGATGCTCCAGCCGTAATTGTCGCCGGGCTTCACTCGGTAAATCATCTCCCACAATTCCCAGCCAACATCGCCGACCCACAGATCGTTCGTCTTCGCGTCGAAGCTCATCCGCCACGGATTGCGGTGCCCGTAGGACCAGACCTCGCCGCGAGCTCCCTTCAGTCCGACAAACGGATTGTCTTTCGGAATCGAGTAAGCGAGTTCGCCGGCGGGCTCATCGACGTTGATCCTCAACACCGAGGCCAGCAGATCACCGACGTCCTGTCCGGTCATTTTCGGATCGGGCGGAAACGCCGGTCCGCTGTCGCCGGTCGAGATGTAAAGCATCCCGTCGTGAGGCCCGAACTGGATCGAACCGCCGTTATGCCCGCCGGCCGGCCAGGTGACGACGACCTCTTCCTCCGTCAGGTCGATCGTGAGCGGGTCCACGCTCGTCGCACGAAACCTCGAAACGCGCGAGCCGTCTTCGAGGCCGGCCGCCGTAATAAAGCAGAGGAAGACTTCTCTGTTCTTTTCAAAGTCCGGATGAAACGCGACGCCGTAAGCCCGTGTGACTCCCTCGATCGTTTTCACATCCGCCGCGACGTGCAGCGACTCGGAACCCGTCGCATTCCGAAAGACCTGCAGCTTGCCGTCCAGCTCCAGGATCGCCAGCTGATCCGTGCCCGGCACGGCGACCATCTCGACGGGGTTCTTAAACTGCAGTTTCGGAAACACCCGCTCGACAAGGTACGGTACCGGCGGCTCGGGCGAGCCGATCATTTTCGAAGTCGTCCAGGGAACTCGCTTCGCGATGCCGTACGGCTTTGCGCTTTCCGTCTGTTGAGCCTGAGCCGTCACGACGGTCGAAACGGCAAGAGAGATTCCGACGAGAAAGCAGAGCGAGCGTTGCATGGTCGTCCTTTCTGTACGATGACCCTCCGGCCAACGTGGAGCGAATCACCTCGCAGGTAACCCGACGCGTGAGCGCGGGCGAACGTCGAGTCGTCCTCGCAACTCATTCGCCCTCACTCACGCGTCGAGTTACCTGTGCGCTGTCCGACTCACGTCGCTGCAGCGTGCTCAATCTAAGTCGCCTCACAGGTCCGCACCAGCGACTCAACGTTGACCTCGCCGCGACGATGGGACAACCTCCGGCGTTGGCATCTTCACGAAACCTCAACAAGGAGACCCCCATGCACGTTTCCATCACGTACTGCGTCCAATGAGACTACACGCCCAAAGCCGTCGGTCTGGCGGATGCAGTGCGGGCAGCAACCGGAATCGAGTGCGAGCTGATCAAAGGCGGCGGAGGCATCTTTGATGTCATCGCCGATGGAAAAAAGATCTACTCGAAACACGACACCGGAGTTTTTCCCGAACACGACGAGGTGATTTCACAACTGAAAAGCGTGTGACTTGAAAATGAGCCGGGAGGGCGAAGCTCCTGCTGAGCCGCAAGGACCACCGGGCGTCATCTCTCAGCGGCTCGGCAGGAGCCTCGCCCTCCCGTTCCTGCTCGACCAGATTTCCGGCGACCGAGGCTCAGTAATGAGGCGGCTTTTCGTCGTCCGGGCTCGGCAACCGATCTTCACCGAGTTGCGTCTGAACGTCGCCGCGAAGCTGCGCCAGTTCTTTCCGCAGTCCCTCGATCTCGTTCTGCTGAGCAAGCAGGACTTCGTGCATCTGCTGCAGGTCCCTTTGCTGGTGCATGAGGGTTTCCTGGACGGCGATGAGTTCGTTGCGAGGGTGTTGTTCGGAATCGGTCATGAATCTGCGGTCTGAATGCCGGCCAGGCTTCGCCTGACGAAATCGGATGCGTCTGGTTTGCCGAACCTGATTGAGAATACTTCGTCAAGCAGAGCCTGACCTACGCCAGCTGCACAGTTTCGCCGGTTGACGCCGACTCGTAAACGGCGTGGACGACTTCGACGCTGTGAGCCGCCAGCACGACCGACATGTCGCTTTGTTTGCCACTTTCCAGGCAGTCGAGAAAACACGCGGCGTCCGACTTTGCGGCGTCCTGGATCGGCTGCCAGTCGGTTTTCGGTGCGACGCCGCTCGCCTTTGTCGTGCTCGACCAGAAGCCCATCGGGTCTTCGGGGTGAGGCTCAGCCGGAGGCGACCACGGCTCGGCATCGCAAAACGTCACCAGCCGCGGGGCGTACGCGTCCAGCGTGAGGCTGCCTTTCGTTCCGATTAAACGGATATCGTGAATGCCGTGCGTCGGGTGGCTCTTCCAGCCGCAGCGGCCGGCCGTGATCGTTGCCTCGACGCCGTTCTCCAGGCCGAGCATCGCACACGAAAAATCTTCGACGTCGTTTTTCTGATGCTCGGTGAAAAAGTAGTTGCTGGTCGTCGCGTCAACCGTCGCGAATCGCTGTCCGGTGAGCCACTGAAAAAACGCGACGGCGTAATAGCCAACGCAAAGGAATTCCCGCTTCGAGTCGAAGAACGAAAACTGTGTCGGGTGCGGCTTCTCTTCACGCGGGCCGAGCGTCGCTGTTCCGGCAAGGCCCTTGGCAAACGTGATGTCACAGTGCAGGCCGATGAGGTCTCCCAGTTCGCCGGATTCGAACGCCGCTTTCGCCTGCGCGGCTGCGGGAACTCGAACCAGACTGAAGGCCTGGCTGAGCAGACCGCGCTTCGAAACCGCTTCGGCGATCTGCCGGGCCGCGGCGACAGTCGGCGCGGGATCTTTGTCGAAGTAAATGTGCTTGCCCGCTTCGACACATTCGAGCGTCAGCCTCAGCCGGCGTTCCGGTTCAGAGCAGATCGAAACGAAGTCAACATCCTCTCGCCGCACCGCTTCCGAAAAGTTTTCGAGAAACGGAATGTCGAGTTCCTCGGCCAGCTTTCGGTTGAGCGCGGCTCGGCGTTCGTCGGTCGGCTCATCGGTGAGGCCGACCAGGCGGCAGCGCGGGTCGGCGGCAAAAGCTCGCGCGTAGTTTTCCTGGTGAGTCTGATTTCCAGTGACCAGGAGGAGGCCGAACTGCGACATGGCGTTACTCCATCAAGACCGCTTCGATCCTGCTCCGTAGGACGGACGCCCACGTCCGTCAGAGCCCTTCCGACGATGACAGTGAGGTCCCCGGACTGAGGACGACTCTCGAAAAACGGGACGGACGGACGTGGGCGCCCGTCCTACGGGGACTACTCCCACTCGATCGTGCTCGGCGGTTTTGAGCTGACGTCGTAGACGACCCGGTTAATGCCTCGCACGCTGTTTGTGATTCTCGTCGAGATTCTCTGCATCACGTCGTGCGGCATGCGGAACCAGTCGGCGGTCATGAAATCGCTGGTGGTCACGCAGCGGACGACGGCGGTGTTTTCGTAGGTCCTTGCGTCGCCCATCACACCGACGGACTGAACCGGAAGCAGCACGACGAAGGCCTGCTGAATTTCGCGGTACAGGCCAGCCCGGTTGAGTTCATCAATGAGAATGGCGTCCGCTTCGCGAAGGACCACGAGTCTGTCTTCCGCGACGCTCCCCAGGCATCGCACGGCGAGTCCCGGTCCGGGGAACGGGTGACGCCAGATGAGGTGCTCGGGCAGACCGAGGGCCAGGCCCATTTGACGGACCTCGTCTTTGAAGAAATCCCGCAGTGGCTCGATCAGCTCGAAGCCGAGTTTTTCCGGCAGTCCACCGACGTTGTGATGAGCTTTGATCGTCGCGGCCGGGCCGTCGGGGTTCGCCCCGGATTCGATGACGTCCGGGTAGAGCGTGCCCTGTGCGAGGAAGTGAGCATCCTCGATCGATTCGGCTTCTTTCTGGAAGACCTCGATGAAAAGACGGCCGATGATTTTTCGTTTCTGCTGCGGATCAGAAACTCCGGCCAGCTCGTTGAGAAACAGCTCGCTGGCGTCGGCCACGTGCAGGTCCGTCTTGAAGTGCTCGCCAAAGTTGACGGCGACTTCTTCGGCCTCGCCTTTTCGCAGCAGGCCGTTGTTCACGAAAATGCACGACAGCTGCGGACCGATCGCCTTGTAAAGGAGGGCCGCGACGACCGAGGAATCGACGCCGCCGGACAGACCGCAGATGACGCGAGAATCGCCGACGCGTTCGCGGATCGCGGCGATTTCCGCATCGATCAGCGACTCAATTTTCCACGAGCCTTCGCAGCCGCAAATGCCCAGAACGAAATTGGCGAGCATCCGTCCGCCAAGTTCCGTGTGAGTCACCTCGGGATGAAACTGCAATCCCCAGATCGGCTGCGTCTTGTGTCGGACGGCCGCGTTGAGACACGTCGGCGTTTTGCCGATCGAATTGAAGTTATCGCTGAGATCCTCGACCTGGTCGCCGTGACTCATCCAGACGCGGGTCTCATCTTCGATTCCCTCAAACAGCGGGTCGGTTTCGTCCACGTTGCAGCTGGCAAGGCCGAACTCACGCGACTTGCCCGGGACGACGCTGCTACCCAGAGCGCGGCAGGCGACGTGCAGCCCGTAACAGATCCCCAGAATTGGAATGCCGAGTTTGAAGATCCCTTCGTCCGGAAGCGGCGATGCCTCGTCGTAAACGCTCGCCGGACCGCCGGAAAGAATGATGCCTCTGGGATTGAGCTCGCGAATCCGCTCGGCCGTCAGATCGTGCCGGACCATCTGGCAGAAGACGTTCTGCTCGCGAACGCGGCGGGCGATCAGTTGAGCCGTCTGGCCACCAAAATCGAGCACGAGAATCCGCTCGCTCTGCGCGGATTCAATATCGCCACGATAGGCAGTTGCCAGGCCGGTCGCCTTGCTGGACGGAGTTGTCATTAGGAAGAATCCTGAGCCGGATGATTTTGTCGCGTGCCGCAGGACCTGCGAGGGAAGAGCGAAGCGAATCCGGCTCCACGAAATGGGATATGACAATGAAAAGACCCCCGACGATTGTCGGGGGCAAAAGGTCGAAACCAAACCGCAGATGCTATCGGCGGTCGCAGGGGGAAACAAACGAGAAAGCAGGCTGCATTGTCTCGGGCGAGCGTTCACAATGGCCGCTTCTGTTCCTCGCGACTTCTGAGAGACAACCGGGCACGATTCATGCAGAAATACTGGACGTTGCTGAAACTACTTGGTCTGGGAGTTGCGCTCGCCGGGCTCGTACTCGTCCAGCGCGGGCCGGCCTATGTTTCGCTGCACCTGATAGCGAGAGCCGATGGGGAATTGACGGCGGTCGAGATTGACGGCGACCGCATTTCGCTCAACAGCCCGCAGAGCGATTTGATCGAAGCCCGGTTTCAGTCCGCTCTGGTCAGCCGAAGCAGTTCCGGGACCCCCTGGATTCAGATTCGGGTTGACGATGAGATCCTTTGGGAAGACGCACAAGGCGGTTTGATGCTGGCGTTCGGTGCGAAACACGAGCCGAAGATCTGCGTCGTCACCAGGTTTTCAGAGTCACCGCTCCCTGGTGAGCAGGTTGTGATCCACCAGCCGGGTCTGAGCACAGAGGACCTCAGCGTCACCGTCACCGTCCGCAACGACGGGCCCGGGACGGCCGGTTTGTATCTCAACGACTCAAAGTTCAGTCCGCAAAACAGTTTGACGGTGGATCAGCTCAACCAGGCAATCCGAAAACTCATCGGCGAACCCGGAAGCGAAAAGGCCCGGCGAATGCGGGCGGACATCCAGATCGAGAAAGGTGTGCGGTTCAAAGATGTTCGTGAGGCTCTCGACGCCGTCTCGGGGGGCCGCACCGTGATCATCGATAAGTGGGTACCGTATCTCCAGCTGTTTCGGATCGACGGGATGGAATGGTCCGACTCGGACAGGAAATTCCAGCATGTCAGAGATGCCCTCACCCAGCCGGCGCCGTTTACCACACGTGGTGGCGTGATCTGACGCTTCCGCAGGCGAGCCAAGTTGACGTTTGCGCGGACTTCCGTGGTTGTCACCTCCGCGCAACGCGCAATCTCACAGTCAGTCGCTGTTGCGCGCATAAAAAAACGAGGCGACGGGCCATTGCCAGTCGCCTCGTTTCGTTGATGAGCTGAGAGCTCCAACGACTCTCGAGCGATGAGACTCCGCTCACCGGTACCTCGAGAGTTGTCAGAACGCGGCAGAGTTCTCAGTGACGGGAACGCTGCCCAGCCAGGTATCAGATCAGCACCCGCTCAGGGGAAGAGCGAGGGCTGACGTCGTCATCGATTAGTGAGAGTGGCCGCAGCTGTTGCAGGTGTTGCAGCAGTGTCCGCCGAACTTCGGCAGACTCAGCTTCGGCAGGTTCAGCTTTGGCAGGCAAAACTTCGGCATGTGAAGTTTCGGAAGGCAGAGCTTTGGAAGGCTCAGGCACTTCTTCTCGCAGCAACCTGTCGAACGTGACTGGCAGCAGGCAGCTTTCGGAGCACAGGCCGGTGCACATGGAGCTGCACAAGAAGCAGCTTTCGGAGCACAGGCTGGTGCACATGGAGCTGCACACGAAGCAGCTTTCGGAGCACAGGCT
>JAQBVJ010000174.1 GCA_027623235.1 Planctomycetota bacterium | reverse complement strand
CAGAACGCGGCGGAGCGTCGTCAAGGCCCTCGGATATGACGTCTACCGGACATCGATAAAGCCCGACCTCACGCCCCGGACGACTGAGACGGCAGACCGCAAAGAGCCGCAGGAAGCTATCCCGACGGCAGGGGATTTCCTTGCCATTCTCGATAAGAACTGCCCGCCGCAATTCCCTCACACGCGCTGCCTTCGCAGTCGACGCCGACTCCGCACCACGGGCACCGTTTAATGGCAGCACGATCGGCGGAGCACGGCCGCGGTGAACACTATGCACGAACATTGCCTGTTGCTCATTTGGGATGCTCCGGCCCCTCACGGCTCGCGTCGGTCGCCTTGGCGAGCCGTACGATTTCTTCGCGAGTCGACTCGGGCAAGGAATCCCAATGCTCAACCAGCCACCGAATCCGAGTGCCATCGGAAGCGAGTGCGCCGGATATTGCGCCGTCTTGATCTGTGGCGAGCTCTAACGTACTACTCTCAAAAGAGTTGGCTGAATCGGTTCGATTCCCATCCACTCCCGTCGGGCGGCTTTTGCCGCCCTCTCGCTTCCCCTCGCACCGTGTCGTAACAGACGGCGCGATCGAGGGTTCGAGCGATTCCGATTTCGAACGTGTACGACGAGTCTTCGCTGCGACCGGTTGGTGGTGACGCGTTCGAACAGTGGTCGCGTTCAAGGTGACTGCGGCAGGATGAGCACGTTTAATCGCGAGCCGCTTTTTGGCGAGCGGAATACTCTCTGTGTTGCCGACTGATAGTCCGTTTCTTTCGCCTGAAAGATGTCGCAGAAGATTTGAGGATTGCGATCCACCAGCGGGAACCATGAGCTCTGGATCTGCACCATGATGCGATGGCCGGAGCGGAAACAGTGATACGTGTCCGGCATCGTAAATCGGACGCGCGTTGGCTTGTCTGGATCGAACGGTTCGGGTTTCTCGAAGCTGTTTCGGAATTTGCCGCGCAGGACGTCGCCTCGCACGAGCTGCTGATAGCCGCCCATGCGGACTTCCCTGGTATTCTCGGCCGCGTCGGGGTAATCGTCGGGGTAGACGTCGATCACTTTGACGATCCAGTCGCTGTCTGTGCCCGACGTCGAGACGAGCAGGTCCACTTCGACGGGGCCGGTGAGTGTCACGTCCTCCTGCAGTTCTGGAGTCTGATAGACGAGCACGTCCGGCCGGCGAGCCGCAAATCGCTGGTCGGCGATCATGTACTCGGCCTTCATTCCGACGACCGTCTCGCCGATGTACGGCACCGGTTTGGCAGGATCGCTGAGGTATTCGTCGAAACTGTCCTTTGAGTCCGTGTCAGTGGGCGGAGCGAACGAGAGGTTTTCTCCGGCGTGGAAGTACAGCGACTTGCTCACCGCATTGGCAGGCGGCCATTGGTCATACTTTCGCCAATGGTTGGTCCCCGTTTCGAAGACCCAGGCTTCGGGATGTTCGACGTCTCCTTTGTCCTTCAGGTGACGTTCGAAAAACGGCAGCTCGATGTGCTCACGATAGAATTCGGATGTCTTCGCGTTAAACGGGATGTCGCCGAACGAAGCTCCGTCACCGCGAGCCCAGCCGCCGTGCCGCCACGGACCCATCACCAGCGTATTGATCGTCTGCGGATTGCGAGACTCAATCGACTTGTAAGTCTCAAGAGCTCCGAAAAGATTCTCCGCATCGAACCAGCCGCCAACGGTCATCACCGCGGGCTTGACGTTGTTGAGGTGCGGGCGGATGTTGCGGGACTTCCAGAAATCGTCGTACGTGTCGTGCCGCATCGTCTCAATCCAGAATGGCACGTCGCCCTTCAGGTACTTCTCATCAATTTCTGAAAGCGTCTTGATACGCCGGTAGAACTCGTAGCCATCGGGCGTTCCGTATTCGAAGGTGGCGCGCGGGAAGTTCTTCGTGGGTTCCGGACGAGCTCGGCCGCTGCGGGACATCCAGTTGAACATGTGGGCGAGAAAGAACGCACCATTGTGGTGCCAGTCGTCGCCCATGAACCAGTCGTTGACCGGTGCCTGAGGTGACGCGGCTTTAATCGCCGGATGCGAGTCAATAATCCCCGCCGCGGTATAAAAACCGGGATACGAAATTCCCGCGATGCCAACTCGACCGTTGTGGCCGCGGACATTCCTCAGCAGCCAGTCGATGCTGTCCCACGTATCGGTGCTCTCGTCAAATTCCGTTTTCGATGCCTTCTTCGGCCGGTGCGGTCGCATCTGCACGAACTCGCCCTCCGACATCCACCGGCCACGGACGTCCTGATAAACGAAAATGTAACCCTCTTTGCCGAACAACGGCGACGGGCCAAGATCTGCCGGGTACTGATCTGCACCGTACGGCCCCACGCTGTACGGCGTTCGCTTCATGAGAAGCGGATACGTCTGCGAATCGTCTTTCGGAACGTAGACCGAAGTGAAGAGCCGTTTGCCGTCCCGCATCGGAATGCGGTATTCGTACTTCGTGTAATGAGACTTGACGTACTCAAGGCCCTGGGCCCGGGTTGCTCGCGGAGCCAGCGTCGCGGCGGCGAGCGCGAGGGCAATCGGAATCCACCTGGTGGTCTGTTTCAACGGATCATCTCCCCGGATTGTTTGAGACTGCGGATCTGTTTCGCCAAAGTCGTCCTGAGTGTACGGTGTCTCGCCTGGCTGTTCCGGCAACGTCCAACCCAACATATCTAAATCGAATGATGAAGAGACTGATATGAAAAACAACGTCTACAGCCTGCTGGCTCTGATGATCGCGGGTCTGTCGGCTCAGGGAGTCGTCGCGGGAGAGATCGATCGAGTCCGCTTTCGGATGCACGATGCGAAAGGGATCGGTTTCAACTTCAACGATCCGAAATGCAAGTCGTCTCACGCCGGGCACATCTGCCACGTTGGTGTGAAGCCGCAGGCTGTGGATTTCCGAGACGGCAAGACGGGAGTCTTCGAGAACAGCATCCGAGAAAAGAAACTCGCCGGAGCATCGAAGGCAGAAATTCAAAAGCTGACCAAAGGCACGCTGGCCAGCCACAAGGTTCAACTCGAAACCGGCAAATGGTACGAGATGACGATCGTCATTCGAGGTGACGAACTGTCCGCATGGATCGACGGAAAGCCCGCCGGCAAACTGAAGTCCGCTGGCATCGACCACGAGGTGAAGCAGAATCTGGCGTTTGCCGTCAGCGGCAGGGCCGATGTTGACGATCTTCGGATCTGGTCGCTCAGTTCAAAGTGACCTCGCCGGAGTATCGGCACTGACAGGTGAAGCCACGCATCGGTTTGCGGTCAGCGGTCTGGTCCATGGCTGATTTTCGGACCGGACTTGCTCACTCAAACATTCGTTTCTCATTTGAGAGAACAGGCAGAACAAAACAACGATGTCTCAAACACAACTCACGCTGACCGGCATGCAGGAACTGATCGAGCGAATGTACGGTGCGAAAGACGAGGCGCGCGGCACGTCGGGCACCTTCATGTGGTTGATGGAGGAAATCGGTGAGCTTGCCGCGGCGCTTCGCGAACAGAAACCGGGTGAGCCTCCCAGTGAAGCGCTGGAGCTGGAATTTGCCGACGTCCTCGCCTGGCTGGCAACGATCGCCAATGTCGCCGGAGTCGATCTGGATGTCGCATTCCGAAAAAAGTACGAAGCCGGCTGCCCTGGCTGCGGCAAGCTCGTCTGTGACTGCGCGGATTCGGAGAAGCCTTAACGGACCGTTGAAAAGGTCCGATCCATGTAGCGGAGCGGCGTAAGTCGCCCGGATTTGCACGGAACTTGCTCGGACCGGACGGCTTACGCCGTGTCGCTACTTTTTCAACAAACTGTTACCCGCCAGGCGGCACCACTTACTGAAATATGGTCTCCCTCCCGACACCTCCCGCTCAACAAAAATCGGCTCGACCATCCTGAGATGATCGAGCCGATTTGATTTTTCATCGTCGATATCGGATTGCTTTCCCGACACTTACCAGGTGATGAGTGAGGCGAGGGCCATCGAGATGCACGCGACTCCACAAACCACAAAGCCACGGAAGCAGCTGTCGTGACGAAGGGCCTGGCGGGTCGGGGGAACCTCAATCCTGTCCTTCATCTGATCGTTGATCCAGGACACGAAAGAAACACTCAGCTCCATTGAAAGGGCGGAAGAATTCATAGGTTACTCCGGTGATCTGAAGAAGCCGCGGGGAGCGCGCACCGGCATGCGATCGTGCACGAATGCGGCATTCGGGGGGTGGGAGTGAGTCGGCACTGGCAGAATGCGTGGCCCGTCAGTGCGGCTCAGATCAGCGTTGGTTTTGAGTCGGTCGTGTTGTCGTCAGCAGTGCTGACTCAGACTTTTCCGGAAGCGACAATGCCGGTCAGCCCGACTTCTCTTTCATCGGAATTGAGGGAAACAATCCCGAGTCTGACGTCTGCGAAGTTTGAAGAATTCAAGGTATCGTTGAGTCGAATAAGCATAACCCGAATTTCATGTATCGGTCGGATCGTTCCGGTCTGGCAGTCCGCGAAATCTGTGATTGCCAGGTCGCGATGACAGGTAGATTCTTTCGCCCGGGTCGTTGGACTTCGCACGACTTGAACGATCGGCGCGGCTACACTGCCTGGCGACTCTCCCTGCAATTCGAAACACGTCGGATGATTTCGGCTGAAATGATTATCACGATCGATGGCCCGGCCGGAGCCGGCAAAAGCACCGCGGCACGAGGTCTCGCCGAACGGCTGGGCTTTGAATTTCTTGACACCGGGGCGATGTACCGCACCGTCGCCTGGGCCTGCCTCGAGCGTGGCATCGATCTGAGTGACTCCGAAGCGGTCGCGAAAGTCGCGCAGGGTCTCACACTGACATTTGAAGGCGAGTCCGTGTTCTGTGACGGCCAGAACGTCACCAGTCAAATCCGCACCGCGCAGTCGTCCGAAGCCGCGTCGATCGTCGCCGCCGTTCCCGCCGTCCGGCACGAAATGGTCAGACTGCAGCGTGAGGCCGCCGCGAATCGCAACGTCGTCTCCGAAGGCCGCGACCAGGGCACGATCGTCTTCCCCGACGCCGACTGCAAATTCTTCGTGACCGCCGATCCGAAAGAACGAGCGGTCCGGCGTCACGCAGAGCTCGTCGCCAAGGGTGAGGATGAACCCTTCGACGATGTCCTGCGGCAAATCATCGACCGAGACGAACGAGACCGAACCCGCGAAGTCGCCCCGCTCATCGTTCCGGAAGACGCCCTCGAAGTGGACACATCCTCGAAAACTCCGGCCGAGGTCATTGTCGATCTCGAAGCGACGGCCCGCCAGAAACTGGGCCTGGCTTCATCGACATCCCTCTTCGAACAGGCTTGAAAACAAGAACCAGCTTAAAACAAACGCTTGCTTCGCGGAACCATGCATGGACCAGGTCGATGACACGCGCTACGCCTGATCTGACAGGACGATTCTGTTTTCCTCACACCACTGTCGCAATGCGCGGTCGGTTGCGGATGCCTCATAATCGAACCAGTCCTGTTTGCGGCCGGTGCGCTCGAGCAGCGCATCAAATCGGCGATAACCGCCGGCAGCCCGAAACATTTCCTGGACTTCGTCCTCGGAATCAGGCAGTTCGGAAATGACAAAGCTGTGGACCAGACGGGAGCCAAGGTCGAGATCGTTCTTGTGCGGGATTTCGACGTAGGCGTCTGATCCCTCAAAATCCCCGGGTAACTCGTCCAGATCGTCGCCGAGTTCCGACAGCCAGTAACTTTCACCCGTGTCGCGATTCACCCAGGCCGTGTACTCGCAGGGGCGACCGGACGACACAAATTCAAATGCTTCAAGAATTGTGTTGAAGGCGACTGCCATGATTCACTCCCGAATTACAGAAGGTTATGACGGAACGACTTCACCCATCGCGTCAAAAATGTCACCGACTCCCGGTTTGAAGACGTCTCCGATCAGCATGTCCGTGACGTTTTTTCGGTACTGGGGATTGGCTTTCAGAAAGCTGCCGAAGCTGAAGTCTGGATCGTAGAACGCGTAAACCAGTTTACGGAACAGCATGACGCCTTCGCGGTGAGTAGCCTGCCATTCGCCGAGTCTTTCGGCGGACAGGTCGTCCGCTTTGATGGCTGCGTCAATGGCGTCGGCGGCAAATTCACCGGACTTCAAGGCGAGAAACACGCCTGTCGAATAGACCGGGTCGATGAAGCCGAAAGCGTCTCCCACCATCACCCAGCCAGGGCCCGCTCCCTGCGTGGCGTAGTACGAGTAGTCTTTCGTCGTGAGGTAGTCGCGGTCGCGCGTCGCGTTTTCGAGCCGCTCTTTCATGGCCGGGCAGCGGTCGAGTTCTCGTTCAAAGGTCTCTTCAGGTGAGCATCCCTTAGGAAACATGTACGACATCGCTCCGGTGCAGCCGATGCTGGTCGTGTTGTCCTGCAGCGGGATAAACCAGAACCACGATTTCTTATCGGCGGTCTGCATGATGAGCGTCGCCCCTTCGTCGCGGCCTTCGTCGCGGCGGGCGTCTTTCCAGTAGGACCAGATCGTACCCATCTTCAGGTGCGGATCCGCAGACTTCAGGCCGAGTCGCGAGGCAAGGAACGCGGACTGACCTGAGGCGTCGACGACGACTTTGCACGACGCCTGGTGTTCGGTTCGATTGCCCGCCTTGTCGGTCACCTGAAAGCGGACTCCGACGGCTCGGTCGCTGTCGAACAGGACTTCAAGGACCTGCGCTTTCGGAGTGACCGTCGCTCCGTTTTCCGCAGCCTTTTCGAGCAGCATCCGGTCGAACTCGTCTCGCCACACCTGCCACGTCTGCGAGCTTTCGCAGTCTTTATACTCGTCGAAATAAAACGGAGCAGACGGCTTCATCCCCTCGCTGAAAAACTGAACGCTGTACTTTTTCGGGAAGGCACTCTGCTGAAGCTTCTCCACCAGACCGAGCCTTTTGAGGCTCCAGTAGGTCTCCGGGACAAGCGATTCCCCAACGTGAAACCGCGGCACCGTCGAGCGTTCGAGGATGAGCGTGCTGTGGCCGGCCTCGGCAGTGAGAGCCCCGGTCGCAGCGCCGGCGGGGCCACCGCCAATCACGACGACGTCGTATGAGTCCTGGAAGTCGGGCATGTCTAATCTTAGTTCAGGGTGAGATTGAGGATGACGGGCAGCGCAAAGACGCAGAGTCGCGAAGGACCGCAAAGAAACTCTTGAATTCGATCTTTAGAAAAAAAGCCACTGAATTCCTCTCTGCGAACCTTTGCATCTTTGCGTTGAGCCCGCGTGCCGAAGTCACTCCAGCAGCGCGGAGACTTCCAGCAGATCGAGGGCAGGGCGGTGGTTGCAGAAAATCGTGGCCATCCTGCCGTACGTCGTCTGGCCTTCTTTCATTTGCAGATACTTCGCCAGGCCAGGGCCGGCCGTCAGTTTGACGATGGCTCCCAGATCGATGTGCCGCAGAACGTTGTACTGGATCAGGATTCGGCCGAGAGGCACCTCGCCTCGGAGGATCTCGTCTCGGATTTCGCCGGTCACAAAGTCGAAATTGAAACGGACGATCCCAAACTGCACGACCTCGTCGGTGCCACTTTTCACGAGCGTGATTTTTCGCAGGTAGAGGTTACCCTCCTGCCGCTGCTCCAGCACGCGGACCTCGACAGGCGAGTTGTGAAACTTCTCCATCGTGACCGTCATGTGGTGGCCGTGGACGAGCAGCGTCCTGTACGGCTCGGGCGTCAGGTCACGCGGAATGTGGTCGGCCGTCTGAACCAGCGGCTCTTCGGAAGGAAAGAGGCCGATCAGTGCGTTGAGTTCGTCCTGAGGATTCACGGAGCAAACCTGGTAGGACGGACGCCCACGTCCGTCATCGGCGGTTTTCTGACGACGGACGTGGGCGTCCGTCCTGCGACCTACGTATACCGCACTTCACGGTGCTCGGGCTCAAAGTACTCGGTCAGCAGGCTGTCGACCTGCAGGAGCCCTTTCCGGGTGAGGCGGATTTCGTCGCCATCGACCTGCAGATAGCCGGCCGCCTTCTGGTTCTGAAGTGGCTCGCGGAATTCGTCGAGGATGTCGACGCCGAATTTCTCGCGGAACGGCACGGCAGAAATGTGGCCTTCCTTTAGCTGCAGGACAACTTCCCGGATGAGTCGCTGCCGATCGGTCGGTCGGAGAGCGCGATTGATCGGCAGCTTTCCGGACTCGACAATTTCCTGGTACTCCTCGATCTGGTCGAAGTTCTGATAGTGAACTCCCTGGAAATGCCCGAACGAGGAAACGCCTGCGGCCAGAAGATCGCTGCCGCGGAACAGGTTGTCCCGATAAACGAACTGATCGGTGTCGAGGCTTCGCACGAGCTCGTTGCCGCTGGAAATCTGGTAGCCCTCACTGAGCAGCCGGTTCAACGCCTCGTCGACCCACCGGCGTTTTGTCGCCCAGTCGGCGACCGGTGAGGCGGCGCCACCTTCACGCATCTCTTTGGAAATGATCGTGTTGAACGGCAGCTCCATCTGATAAATCGTCAGATTGTCCGGCTCCATCTCGATCGCCTTGTCGAGACAGCGATGCCAGTTCTCGTCCGTCTCACCGATCATCCCGGCGATGAGGTCGATGTTGACCTGAGGAAACCCGACCTGTCTCAGCCAGCCGTATGCCGTTGCGATTTCCGGCGAGAGATGCGCCCGGCCGTTTTCTTCGAGGATGGTGTCGTCGAAATTTTCGACTCCCAGCGAGACGCGGGTGATGCCGATCTCTTTGAGCGTTTTGACTTTCTCCAGACTGAGCGTGCCAGGTTCACACTCGAAGGTCACTTCTTCCGCACTGTCCCAGGAGATGTGCTCGGCCAGTTTGTCTCGCAGAAACAGCAGCTGCCGCGAACTGAGATAGGACGGTGTCCCGCCACCAAAGTAAACGAACTTCAGCGGCCGACGCTGGACGGCCGGCTGCTGGCTGATCAATTCGATTTCTCTCGCCAGGCAGTCGACGTAACGCTGAATCGCCTTTGCGTTCTGGTTTGTGTAAACGCGGAAATAGCAGAATCTGCACCGCTTGCGACAGAACGGGATGTGCAGATACAGACCGAGCGGCACGGAATCGTCGGGCGTGCCCTGCAATGCCGTTTCGATTTCGCTGCGGTAGTCCTGCTGCCAAAGCGAAAATGGCGGGTAGTTGGAAATGAAATAGCTGCCGACTTCCGTCGAACTGCTTGTGTCGGTACTCATCAGCGGACTCCAGATCAAATTTCGACGCCGGCTGGATGGATGCTCGCACCGGAACGGTCGGACGCGGATTGTTGCAGATCCTCAGTTCTTTCGCCTGCCTGTCGTTTTGCTTTTCTGAGCCGCTTTCCTGCCGGCAGTTTTCTTCGCGGGTCTCTTCCTGGTGGCCTTCTTAACTGCCGATTGATTTTCAGGCGACCCCAGTAAAACAGTCGTCCGTTTTGGAGCGATCAGACGAAAGCTGTCGAGGATCAGATCCTCAATTTCTGACCATTCGGTGAAAATGCCGGAATCGATCGAAATCCAGCCGTTGTGTCCTGAGTACGGTGCCACCTCAATTCCGGGCAGCTTGACGAGCGTTTTCTGATCGGCCCGGTCCGCCTTCATTCCGATCGTGACTCGACCTGCCTGCTCAGCACAGCCACAGAAGATCTTTTCGCCGACTCGGAAATGAGGGATGCCCCACGTGAGCGTCTCCTTCGTGTCGGGAAGGGCGAGGCAGAATTTCCGCAGCCTCGTCAGGACCTGGTGGAACGTTGGGCCATTGCCGATTGTCTTTGCGTTAAGAACGACCGATTCGCGGATCCACTCGCGAATCGGGACCTCATCCAGATCGTCGTCCGGCCAGACTTTGATATGTCGAACCGATTGCCCGGTGCCCTCCAGCAGCTCGTTCTTGTCGGTGAGATCGACGCCCCGCGTGAAATGAAAATTGCAACGGCCGTCGCACGGCTGAATCCAGCAGACGTCCGACGTCGAACGGTAAAGAGCCATCGCCGCCCTGCCACTGATGAAACGCTCCTCTGCATCGGGAAGTTCTTCGTACACGAGCTTGCGAAGGCTTCTGGCAAGCTGCTGAACTGGACGTGTCCGGCTTTGGAGCAGGCCACTGAACGTCGTGACGGTCTCTGCCGATTTCTTTGTCGCCGCTTTCTTCTTTGCCATGTCTCAACCCAGCTCATCAATTGTCGGTGCGCGACGAGCGAGGCCGAATCGCCAGCCGGTCGTCCCTCACGCCGTTTTTTGAAGTTGGACTCGCAGCGGAATTCTTGATGCCACTCGGTTTGCGCTGTCCTGACGGGGCTACAGTACGAAACCCCACACACGCTGCACAGGCTTCTTGACGGGGTTCGTAGTCTGCGATGCGTTCTCGCCAAGCTGCCTGGCAAAATCGACAAGCCGTTCAATTCGCTGGCCGAGCAACTCTTCCTGGCCGGCAAGCGACTCTGTGAAAAGCTGCTCCGCGCGAGCCGCGTGACGGCGAACTCCGTTTGCGTTTCCTTCCCGCGCTTTCACTCCCGCAGCGGCCAGCTTGATGAGCCCTTTAAGAAAGTCGGCGAGAACTCCTCTCCGCCCGGCCGCAATCCAGACGGCTTCCCAGGATTCGTGAGCCTCCCAGTAAAAGCCTGCATT
The DNA here is from genome assembly GCA_027623235.1 of Planctomycetota bacterium. Taxonomy (GTDB): domain Bacteria; phylum Planctomycetota; class Planctomycetia; order Planctomycetales; family Planctomycetaceae; genus JAQBVJ01. The sequence continues at coordinate 181 of JAQBVJ010000174.1, read as the reverse complement.
GAAGAGGTCGATGCCGAACAGAAATTCCGGGCAGTCCCTCCACAGGTCCGCATCAAATTCCGCGACGGTCATTTCGACACCGAACGAGTGGCCGTCTTTCTCGCGAATCGGATGCGGGTGCATTCCAGGCCAGAGGGGGCGCGAAGTTTCACAGCTGAATTTGCAGTACTTCGGCGAGGAA
>JAQBVJ010000173.1 GCA_027623235.1 Planctomycetota bacterium | reverse complement strand
TTCCTCGCCGAAGTACTGCAAATTCAGCTGTGAAACTTCGCGCCCCCTCTGTCAAACGGCTCGACCTGGAGAAAGGCGAAACGGAGTCCTGCATCACCGGTCCCGGCGGAGCGTGCCGGCCGACGCCGTCTCCGGATGGAAAACGGATCGCGTTCGTCAGACGGCTGGGCCCGAAAACCGGTCTGCACATTTTCGACACGGAGAGCGGATCGGTCCGGCTGGTCTACGATCGTCTCGAACGCGACATGCAGGAGGCGTGGGCGATTCACGGGGTCTACCCGGCGTTCGCCTGGATGCCGGACGGAAAATCGATCGTCACCTGGGCCAAAGGCAAAATCCGTCGCATCAATGTTGAGGACGGGTCGGAATCGCTCATTCCGTTTCGAATTAAAGACTCGCGCAAGATTACAAAGTGCGTGCGGTTTCCAGTTGAGGTGGCTCCGGACGAATTCGACGTCCGAATGCTCCGCTGGGTGAGCACTTCGCCAGACGGAAAACAGGTTGCGTTTCAGGCTCTCGGCCAGATTTACCTTCGCGATCTGCCGAAGGGCGAGCCGCGCCGGCTGACCGATCGGAATGGCGAGTTCGAGTTCTGCCCGACCTGGTCTCGCGACGGCAAACGGATCGTGTATACGACCTGGAATGATGAGACGCTCGGCTCGATCCGCATCGCCTCGGTCGAGAATCGTGCGGACAACCGGCAGGTCACCGTCCGACCTGGCCACTACGTGGACCCGGTTCTCTCACCCGATGGCAGGACCGTCGTTTTTGAAAAGTCGAGCGGCGGCCGGTTGAGATCGCCGTTGTACTCGCACGAGCCAGGGATCTACACGATCCCGACAAATGGCGGTCTGCCGGTGCGAATCGTCCAGTCGGGCAGTCGTCCTCAGTTCGGCGCGGAAGGGGATCGCATTTTCCTGCAGCGAACGAAATCTGAAAAAGACGCCGACAATCGGATCCTGTTCTCGGTCGATCTGAGCGGAAACGAAGAACGCGAGCACTACTCAAGCCAGTGGGCGACCGACTATCGCATCTCGCCGGACGGAAAACAGATTGCCTTCGTCGAACGGTTCAACGTTTACCTGGCTCCGTTTGTCAGGACGGGCTCACCGATCAGCATCGGGCCGAAGTTCGAGGGACTTCCCGTCAGAAAGCTGAGCCTGCAGGCCGGAGACTGGCTGCATTTTTCCGGCGACAGCGAATCGCTCCACTGGTCGCTCGGGCCGGATTTATTCAGCGTCAAAACCGCAGCCACGAAAACAGAAGTCGACAAACCTCAGGAGCCAGCGTCAATCGTGATCGGCTTCAAGCAGAAGCACGCTCGACCGAATGATGCATTTGCACTGGTCGGCGGGCGAATCGTGACGATGAGTGAAGCCGGCGTGATTGAAGACGGCGTTGTCCTTGTCGAATCGAACCGGATCAAAGCGGTCGGTCCTCGAAGTACCGTCAAGATTCCCGACGAAACTCGCGTGATCAAAATCGACGGGCAAACGGTACTGCCGGGATTCGTCGACACTCACGCCCACGGTTCGCAGGCGACGTCCGGGATGACTCCGCAACGCAACTGGGTCGACTTCGCTCGGCTGTCGTTTGGAGTGACGACAGTCCACGATCCATCCAACGATACTCAGGGGATTTTTGCGGCGAGTGAACTGACCAAAGCGGGCCTCATCACGGCACCACGAACGTTCTCGACCGGGACGATTCTTTACGGCGCCGCGGGCAGCTTTAAGGCGGAGATCGACAGCCTCGATGATGCGCTGTTCCATCTGAAACGGATGAAGGCGGTCGGAGCGTTTTCCGTCAAGAGCTACAACCAGCCTCGCCGCGAGCAGCGACAACAGGTGATCGCGGCCGCTCGCCAGCTGAAAATGATGGTCGTCCCGGAAGGCGGTTCGACCTTCATGCACAACATGACGATGATCGTCGACGGCCACACGGGCATCGAACATACGCTGCCCGTTCAGACCGCCTACGACGACGTCATGGACCTGTGGCGGAACACGGAAGTTGGCTACACACCGACTCTGAGTGTCGCCTACGGCGGGATCTCCGGCGAGCAGTTCTGGTACGAGCACGACGACTTGTGGCAGCACGAGCGGCTGCAGAAATTTATTCCGCCGCACATCCTGAACCCGCGCTCGCGACGTCGCGCGAAGTCGCCGCTCGAAGATTACAACCACATTCGCGTTGCCGAGATCGCCCGACAGGTTGTCGACGAGGGCGGCCTCGTCCAGGCCGGCGGGCACGGCCAGCTCAACGGCATCTGCACTCACTGGGAAATGTGGAGCTTCGTGCAGGGCGGAATGACGCCGATGCAGGCTCTTCGGTGTGGCACGCTCAACGGCGCGAAGTACCTGGGACTCGACGGCGACATCGGCTCGCTGGAAGTCGGCAAGCTGGCCGACATCCTCATCATGGAACCCGGCGCGAACCCGACCGAAAACATTCGCGACTCAGAACGAATCCATCTGACAATCGCGAATGGTCGCGTGTTCGAGTCAACGTCGATGACCGAGCTCGGGAAGCCGCACACGCCGGTCTTCTTCTGGAAGCACGTCGGGAATGGCATCAGCTACCCCTTCCCCTTCGCAACAGGCTGCAGCTGCGGCCGCTCAACGAACTGAGTTCCGTCGTGGTGAGCGCGGAGCAGTCGCCCCCGGGTCGCCACTCACGCATCGAGGGACTGCCGGCCGCAATCGCGTTCGCGGCTGCGTACGCGTCAGATCCGTTCGAACCGAATCAGCCCGTGCTGGTGGCACAAACGTCAGAGTGCCGCATCTTCAGGCGGAGTTCGACGGGATGTTTTCCGATTCAACGAACCCGACTCAAGACATGATCTACGTTTCTGGCAACAGGGACAGATTCTGCTGGTGGAGCAGGTGCCGTCGGAACGGCGCGGAAGGATGCTCATCAGCGGGACGATCAAAAGAGATCAAGGAAACAGCAAGATGCTCGTACTCAGTCGGAAGAAAGACGAGAAGATTGTGATCGGCGACAACGTTTCGATCATGATCGTAGAAATTCGCGGCGACAAAGTTCGCCTGGGCATTGACGCACCGCGCGAAATCACTGTCCACCGCAGCGAGGTTTACGACGCGATCAAGCGGAAGGAAGCCGACGGCGACGAAGCCCCGGTGACGTCCGAAGTCTCCGATGCCTGAGCAACACGCAACCATGACGACATTCGCACAGACAGAATTGCGGTCGCGGATCATCCAGCAGGTCGAACTGACCATTGCTGCTGAACTGGCCAAACCGTCGCAGACGAGGCGGAACAACCGACCGCCTCGCATCGACTCGGTTCTGTACGACGCTCTGGAGGCAAGCGGTACGTCGCCTCGGCACGCGGATCTCGAGACCTGCAAAGATCTCGTTGCCAGGGCAGCGCGGTTCGCAAAACGAATTGCTGAGCCCGGCGCACTGGCGGCGAAGTAGCCTCACGGACCGCCAGCAAAAATGAAAAGTAACGGCCCTCGCATTCCGTCATGCGAGGGCCGTTTTTGTTTTCCGATTGCGGACACCTCAGTCGCGCGGTCGGTTGAAGACCGCCCTCAATTCTTCGATGGCGAGCTTGCGGTCTCCGTTCTTGTCAATTCGGTCGAAGTTCTCTTTCAAACGACCAGTGGCCTCGTCGCGGCTGACAAAGCCGTCGGCGTTTTTATCGAGTTGCCCGAATCCCTGCTGAGCGGGTGAGCGATCATTGGCTCCGTCTGGCCTCTGCGGGCGACCGTCCTTTGCCGGACCGCCTTCTGTGGGTCGCCGACCTTCCTGCGGAGGCTGGTTACCGGGACGTTGCGGCCGTCCCGTGCTGTTGGCGTCGGGGCGACCCTCAGGACTTCCGTTTCCGCGTCCAGCGAACAGTTCGAAGATTTCCAGCTTCCCGTTTCCGTTTCGATCGAGTTTTTCGAGCAGCGTCGCGGCCCGCTCCAACTCGCCACGCGAGAGTGCTCCGTCGCCGTCCTGATCCAGTTCGCGGAAGAACGCCGGTGCCTGTCCGCTACCCGGTCGAGGCGCGTCACCAGGACGCCGAGTCTGCGGATTCTCCGGTCGCTTCCCGTCGGGTTCGCCCGGTCGGCGCGGGCTCTGGCCTGGCTGACCTTCCGGGCGGCGATTGGCAGGACCCGGACCCACCTTCTGCAAATCCTGCAGCGTGATTTCTTCCTTGCCGATCCGCTCGAACAGAGGCTTCACCCGACTCCGCATTGCTTCGGGGATCTCTTCAAGAGTGACCTTCCCATCCGCGTTTCGGTCGAGTCGCTTGAAGAATTCCTGCGGGCTTCGTGCGCCATCCGGACCCGGCTGCCCCGGTCGTCGAGCGTCGGGTCGATCCGGTTGCCCGGCGGCGGGCGTGTCCGCGTCACGCGAGGTGGCTTTCTCGAATTCGCTGCGAGTCAGCTCGCCGTCTTTGTCCGCGTCACCGATTCGGACCAGGCGGTCGAAGAATCGTTTCTGATCTTCGGAAACCTCGCTGGCAGTCAGCTTTCCATCGGCGTTCTTATCCAGAGTTTTGAAGAGGTCGCCAGGTTTGTCAGCATCGACCTGAGCCATCGCCGCGTTGCCGGCAAGTCCCAGTCCCCAGGCGGTCAAAGCGGCCGCGAGCCATCCGGTCAGTTTCATGGATCATTTCCTGTTGAAGTGTGTCGAGATCGAAAACCCGCCGGACAGGGCCGCTTGAAACGTCATCATCCGTTCGGCGTCCGATGAGTGTGATACCGCAATTCCCGGAAATGAACCCCAGCGTGGCGGCGAGGTTTCGGAAAATGACCAGATCTGAATCAAACTTCTTTCGTAAACCGAAGCACGAACTTTGAGTTCGCGCAGCCTGTTGCCCGGCTCACCATGATCGTCTGAATCTGAGCAGCATTCGTGTTCCGCGAAGCTGCTGCTGTTGAAATCGCGAAAACACAATTAGGATGAGCCTTCGCCGCTTCGGTTCCAGGTATCCTGAACACAGGTCAAAAATGAACGCGCTGCAATACGCCTCGGACCTCATCCGATTCGACTCAACCTGGTACCGATCGAACCGGGAGATCGTCGACTATTGCGAGCAGGCACTCCGCAAGCTTGGTTGCGAGACCGAGCGGATTGAGTACGTCGACGACGATGGCGTTGCCAAGTCCAACGTCATCGCGAGAAAAGGCAGCGGCAGCGGCAGCGGCGGCCTGGCTTACTTTGGGCACACCGACGTCGTGACGACCGAGGACTGGTCCATCGCCGAGCACGGTGCGTTCGAACCGACGGTCGTCGGTGACCGGCTTTACGGGCGAGGCAGCACCGACATGAAAGGCTCGGTCGCCTGCATGTTCGCCGCGCTCGAGTCGCTTGGCGATCAGCAACTGGCTCATCCGGTTTACATCTCGTGTTCCTCGGACGAGGAGGTCAACCATCGCGGCGCCGTGGAAATTGCCAGGCGGTCACGAATCTACCGCGAGCTCGTCGACCGGCAGTCGAAAGGCGTCGTCGGCGAACCGACCAGTCTCGACCCCGTCTACGCTCACAAAGGCGGCTGTCGGATCACGATCCGGTCGCGCGGTCGCGCCGCGCATTCCAGCACGCGCGAGGGGATCAACGCGAACCTCGCGATGATTCCATTTCTTGTTGAGCTGAAAGCGATTCGCGACGAGACCGAATCCGACCCCGACTGGGCGAACGACGAGTTTGATCCGCCGACCGTGTGCCTCAACATCGGCATCAACGATCACACGACGGCCACGAACATCACGCCGCCGCAGAGCATCTGCACGATCAGCTTCCGGCCCATGCCCGGCACCGATGCCGATTCGATCCTCGACCGCATCCGGATCGCCGCAGAGAAAAACGGCATTGAGTACACCCTTGAGAATCACCACGTCGCCTTCCATCGAAATCCTCAGTCAGACTTTTCAAAGGTCTGTGGAGAAATCACCGGCGGCCGTCCGCGCACGGTGGCCTACGGATCTGAGGCGAGCAATTTTCCAGAGATCAGCGACCTCATCGTGCTCGGCCCCGGCAACATCACCGAAGCTCACAAAAGCGACGAGTGGATCAGCCTGGCCCAACTGGAAAAAGGCGAGCAGACTTATCGGGAACTCATCCATCGGTTCTGTTTATAACCGCTCCGGGAATTCGTACTGGACCTGGGAAGACTACTCGTTGCCGGGGCCGTCAATTGCCGATTCAACTGCGAAAAAGTCAACTGCGAAAAAGCGGACAATCCGGAGTGCCTCTGCTGGAGATCCTGCTGCTGGTCGGCGTTCTGAGCGGGCTCGTCTGGTTCGCTTCGAATGCGATGCGGAAGGCGAGGCAGCGGGCGGTGCTGGCGATTCTCCAGCCTCGCGGGATCTCGGGTGAGTTCGACGCGTCCGGCTGGCTGACCGGGCTCGACGCGCGAGGCATTCCCGACGACCAGTTCTCGCTGACCGAGTTTCGAAGTCTCCGTGACATTCCGGTATTGAATCTCGACCACACCGAGGCGTCTGACAAGGACCTTGTCAATCTGCCGTCAGGAATTGGTCTCAAGCGGTTGACCCTTGTCGCCACCGCAGTGTCAGACGCTGGCTGCGGAGATCTGGCTGGGCATGCGGATTTGACTCACCTCGATGTGCGGCTGACTTTTGTCGCCGATGAAGGAGTTGCGAAGCTGGCGACGCTCCGGAATCTGGAACAGTTGCGTCTGGCTCAAACGTGGGTCACGGATTCCGGGCTGAAGCCACTGAGACGTCTGCCGAGGCTGATGCTCCTGGACCTGCGCGACACGGCCGTCACCGACGAGGGGCTGAGAATCCTTGCCGAGTCGAAGTCGCTTAAGCAGTTGCTGCTGAAAAATTCGGACGTTACTTCTGAGGGAGTCGCCTCACTTCAGTCGGCGCGGCCGGACCTCAAGATTGAGTACTCGCCAGAGATCGACGAGTCGGTGCGGGTCGAGTTTCGTGAGCCGAATTTTGTGGACACGGAACCGCTCGAATTTCGGACGGTCGTCGAAGGAGAAATCTACGACACGCTGACAAACGGTCCGTTTCCGATGACGAGCCTGCATTTTGGATATGTGAAAGCGGTGCACGTTCATAAATGGGAGAAGATGAACGACAGCCAGATGGAGTCTTTTCAGAAACTTCGGCGGCTGGAGTGGCTGGGAGTTGAACACACTGCGGTCACGGATGCCGGCGTCGCCCATCTGATGCGAAACCGAATGCTTTCGCAGGTTTCGCTCGACGGGACAAAAGTCACCGACGAGGGGCTGCGACCGCTCACGAAACTGCCGCGACTGACTCATCTGTGGCTCGGGGGTCTGCCGATTACGGAAAACGGAGTTCGAATTCTCCGCGACGCTCGGCATCTGTGGTGGCTCGGTCTGAATGAAACGTGTTTGACTCCTGACGCGCTCCGTCAGCTCAAGTCACTCGCGCTGAGATCACTGGAGATTCGCAATGCCGGGCTCGGCCCCGCGGAACTGGAAGCCCTCAGCGAACTCACAACGCTCAGGCACCTGGATGTCTCACGAAACGCATTTCTTGGTCCCGGTCTGCGACACCTTGCGAAACTGAAATCGCTGACGTACCTGGATCTCTCCCAGACTGCCGTCACGGATCAGGACGCGGAAACACTGCTGAAGTTTCCAGACACACTGCGTGACGTCGTTCTGACTCGCTCGCGTGTTTCCCAATCCGTCCTGGAAAAGCTGCGTGCCAGCGGACGCGAGTGGGAAATCACCATGGTCATTCCGAAGGTCGAAAAGGATTGAGATTCTCAATCCCAACCTGCGCGAATTTGAGGCACCTGTCGATCCGCATGCGCATCATTAACCGACGGCAAAGGGACTGGGAATCAATTGATTCCCGAACAGGCGCGAAGCGGCGACAGCAAACCCGCAGTTCAAGTCTGCTGTCGCCGCTTCGCGGCTTAGCGTGGAGGCGATCGCCGTCCCCTGGCTCACGCCAGGGGCTACGTGCTGCCGCCGCTTCGCGGCGGAAACTCCGTGAATCAAATGATTCCCAATCCTATCGCGGCGGAGCCGCAACCAAAGTAGCAGGCACACTCCGTGTGCCGTAGCCCGACGAAGGCGCTAATTGACGCTGGGCAGACGGCACACGGAGTGTGCCTGCTACTTTCAGAAGTTGCGCGCGGCCTGCTCGCATCATCCACCGTAAGACTCTGATAAGCGGTCGCGATCCGGTGGCAACGGCGTTGGCGCAGAAACTCGCTGCAGCTACAGCGGGACGAGGGGCAGTTGCTCAGAATGCCTCCGCAAACCACATCGCAGTGTCGTGACATTGTGTCATGCGGCTTCGCGCGAGCCCTCACAGCCTGTGCCGCGTCGAACGAGTTCTCTTGCCGGCGCTTCGCGTCACGATACGTGTGCGACCAATCCCGAAATGTGCGGACTGCTTGGGGGCGCGGAGGAAAGCCGACTCTCAATCAGGAGGCCAAAGGCTGCGGCTCGCACGACATGTGCTGTTCCAGTTGCACTTTCAGGTAGCGGACGCCGCGGGCGTCGTAGAAGTACAGCACGTTGCGGTCGGAAGCCCAGACAGCGGAGAGCCTCACCTGTCGCGGGCCGAAGACCGAGAACTGCAGGCCGCACGGCTTGCCGAGTTTTGTCAAATCGCGTTCCCGCAATTGAAACTGGTCCTCGACGAGATTCTCTTTCGCACACAATGTGAGGTGTACGAAATCGCGGAGCTCGCTGATCGTCGAAATGGATTCCACGTCTGTAGCCATTCACAGGTCCCCGTCGATTTCCGAACTGCCAATCCCAGATGCTGCTCTCGTCCCTGAACGGCGGCCTGACGAGAGGGAAGGGGCTTCCAACTTCGCGGAATCCCGAGTCTCACGGCAGGCCTCGTCGCCAGCTCAGGAATTATCGACGAGGCCTGTCCGATCCTGTCGCCCTGTTCCGCTGCCCCCTGGGATCGGAGCGACACGCGCGAGTGACGTCAGCTTGCCCAGATTACGTAACAGGAATCGGGGCAGGGGAGGGGAGGGTGATGCTGGAATTGGACCACGGAGCCCTGGCCGGGAGATCGTCGCCGAGTGTCCGCAGCGGCTCGCAAAAACCGGCGTCCCCGGCTGTAATGTTCGCGTCTTGCTCGACAACGAGCCCGTCTGGATCACGCTGACTCGGTCTCGTGGTGGACTCTTCGATCCTGCCTCCTGGATTCAAAATGACTCAGCCTGATGACCCGACGATCTGTGCCCGCGGCGGCTGGTTCGATGACTTCACCACTCGCCCCAGCAACCCGCCGATTTATCAGACGACGGCCTTCGATCTGCACGGCATCGAGCAGCTCGACGCGGTCGTCAGCGGCGCCGAGCAGGGCTACATCTACACGCGAGACGGTAACCCCAACCACGCGGCCTTTGCGGCCGACGTGGCCGCACTGGAACGGGCGGAAGCGGGAGCGGTCTGTGCCTCAGGCATGGGGGCGGTTTCAGCAATCCTTCTGAGCCATCTGAAAACGGGAGACCACGTTGTCGCCGGGCGGATCCTTTACGGCCGGACGTCACAGCAGCTCGCCGAACTGCAGCGCTGCTTCGGGATCGAGGTCACGTTTGCCGACGCGAACAGCGCGGAATCGCTGGCCGAAGCGAAGCGAGACAACACAAAGCTGTGCCTGGTCGAGAGCGTTTCCAACCCGCTCATCGAGGTCATCGATCTGCCCGCCATCGTTGACGCGATGGGCGACGTGCCGGTCGTCGTCGACAACACGTTTGCCACACCGTGCCTGTTCCGGCCGATCGAGCATGGTGCGTCGCTCGTCTTTCACAGCGCGTCGAAATACCTCAACGGGCACGGCGACGTGATGCTGGGCGTCGTTGTCGGAAACGTGGCCGCGATGACGGGCGTGCGGCGAGTCACCAGTCTGTTCGGCCTCAACGCCAACCCGATGGAATGCTGGCTGGGCTCGCGCGGGCTGAGAACGCTGCCGTTGCGGATGCGGCAGGTTTCCGAGAGTGCTCAGAAGATTGCCGAGTTTCTGGAAGCTCACCCGGCCGTGGCGAGCGTTATCTACCCGGGCCTGGCCAGTCACGAGTCCCACGACCTGGCAACGAAGTTTCTGCCGAACGGCTGCGGCGGCATGTTGTCCTTCGAACTGGCGGCCGGCGCCGACGGAGTGCGGCCGCTGTTCCGGGAACTCGCCGAATCGATTCCGTTTTCGCCCACTCTGGCCGACTGCCGCACGACACTGTCCTGGCCGGCCGGCACGTCTCACAAATTCATCCCGACCGAAGACCGCCGAGCCTGGGGAATCAGCGACGGCCTGATCCGCCTGTCCGTCGGCATCGACTCGACCGAGGACGTCATTTCTGAACTGGACGCGGCGCTGAATCTCGTGCCGTGAGAACGATGCATTCTTGTCTGGTATGCTCGAACGCCTGTTCCTGGAGCGGAAAAATCCAATACGCTCTGACTCCGCGTTATTTGAAGCTCGTCGTAGGGGGGTGACGCGATGGACACTGTTTACGTAGAAACGTCGATTGTCAGCCATGCTTCAGCGTGGCCGAGTTCGGATACTCAAACTGCGGCGATCCAGCATCAGGCACGCCAATGGTGGTCAACCAAACGGTCCAGCTTTGAGTTGGTCACATCTCAACTTGTGATCGACGAGGCTTCGGCTGGCGACCCGGTGGCAGCCGCAGAACGGTTGAAACTGCTTGATGGTGTGCCAACAGTCGCAATCGATGACGAGGTGCGCGCCCTGGCTCGCGAGATTGTGTCGGCGGCTCTCATGCCACACAAAGCGGCGGCTGACGCGCTTCACGTTGCCGCTGCCGCCGTAGCGGGAATACAATACCTGCTGACGCTCAACTGCAGGCACATCGCCAATGCTCACGAGCTTCCCCAGGGCCAGCGCACACTTAGTCCTTGAACTGCCACGCTTTAGAGCGTTTTCGTTGTCCGGAATCGAC
>JAQBVJ010000172.1 GCA_027623235.1 Planctomycetota bacterium | reverse complement strand
GGGCTTCTAACAAACACAACCCAAAAGCGCCAGTCCTCCATTCTGCCTCACCCTCCCAAAGTGCGCGCTGGCCCTGGGCTTGATGTCTCCAGGTTCCAGGTTGTTATCACCGAGGAATGAATGACAACTTGACATCGTCAACAGCCATCTTGCCAGTGGCTCCGTTGAGGCCGACTCGGACGATGGCCTCGCGGGCCTGTGGTGGGACGGCGAAGCGGCGGCCGGTTCGTTCCCAGTCCTGGGGGCGGAGCCACGGGCCGACCTGGAAGCTGCCGACCTCGCGCCGGATCGAATCGTAAAAGTGAATGAAGGCCGCCGGGCGTTCAAAGGACTTCGAGCCGGGAGCTGCTTCCTCGACCATCACGTCGAGCGACAGATTGACGAACGACACTTTGCGCCCATCGACCGCAATTCCCTGAAGAATCTGTGAAGGGCGGCCAACCTCTTCGTTCGTGAATTCCAGGTAGTACTCGCCGTCTCGAGTGCTGCCGGATTTTCGTTCGACCTGCCGCTGGTAGTGCCAGTGGTCCGTTCGGTCGTCGTTGTTTTCGTCGACCTCAAAACTGCCGTTGACGAGTTCCGGGTTGGCCTGGTCCGGTTGTTTGACTCGGGAATCTTCCGCATTTCCGGTCATCGGCACAAAGAGGGTCGGGATCAGTTTCTTCTGAACGAGACGGCCGTCTTTCTTTTCGAACAGGTAGAACACCTGTTGATACCGCTCGCCCAGCGGGACGATCATCTTGCCGCCCTCGCGAAGCTGATCAACCAGTGGCTGCGGGACACTTTCCGGCGAGCAAGTGACGATGATCTTGTCGAACGGAGCGTGTTCGGGCCAGCCTTTGTAACCGTCGCCGACAAGACAGTGAACGTTGTCGTACTTCAGTTTTTCGAGCTTGCGTTTCGCCTCGCGGCCGAGCGGTGCGACGATTTCGATGGAATAAACTTCCTTCGCAATCTCTCCCAGCACGGCGGCCTGGTATCCGCTGCCGGTTCCAATCTCGAGGACACGGTCCGTCGGCTGCGGGTCGAGCGACTCAGTCATGTACGCGACGATGAATGGCGGCGAGATCGTCTGCTTGTGGCCAATCGCGATCGCTTTGTCGATGTAGGCCTCTCGGTAGTTTTTCGACGGAACGAATTCGTGCCGCGGAACACGAGCCATCGCGCGAATCACCGCTCGATTCGTAATGCCCTCTCGAATGATCTCCTCAACGACCATTTTTTCGCGCAGGTCGTCGTACTTGTCGGCGGCGAGTGCGGCACGGACGATGGGCAACACGACAAGACAAAGCAGTGAAAGACAGATCGTTTTTCGCATCATCGTTCCTTACTTCCGCGAATCGTTGAGTTGAAAACGTGATTCTACCGCCGGCTCCAACATGAGCGAAGAGGGCTCCGGGAATCCGCCTGCTCGTATTTCAGTCTTCCTCTACTGCATCCAGCGGAATTCACTGGCTTCAAACTGACTGAGCATCAGCCAGCCGGACGTCAGCCATGTGAGCAGCATCAGAATCATCCGTCGCCGAAGCGCCATGCCAAACCAAAGTGACTCAGTGAGGCTCCAGCTAACCCAGAGACCGAGGATGAACATCGAAAGTAAACGTGCCCCCGCCAGCAGTTCGCCGGCAAAGGAAGCGTAGAGAAAAAAGGGAATCGTCCACGCAACCAGTGGGGCCAGGATGACGATGCAGACATTCTCCACGACAAACGGAAACAGCAGGACGTAACTGGCCACGGTGTAAAACGAAACAATCCGGCTCATCAACGACCTGTCGAGCCAGCGCATGCGGCGCCGCAATTCGTATAGCCGATCGACATCTTCCCGTAGAACCTGAACTTTTACCGCGTTCGATTCGGCGTCCTGGAGCTGACAGTCGACGCGGTGGATCACGGTGAGGTCGTGGGCCCCCATCGGATGCCCCATTCGACGACGCATCTCGGCGTATTCGTGCCCGGACTCGACGAGCCCTTCCAGCATGATCCGTTTCACCGTGAGATGATCGAACATGACGGCTGCCGAAACGAGAGAAGAAACTGACCGAAGCTCGATCATTTTCTGCTGGCGATAAATGCGGTGTCCAGACCGCACACTGCAAACGGCAGAACTTCTGGCGAGTCGTACTGAAGTGCTTACTCGTGCCGTAGCGCTTCAATCGGATCCATCATCGAAGCACGCCGCGCCGGGTAGATGCCGAAAACGACTCCCACAGCCACAGAAATCATGAACGCGGCGATGACCGACCACGGCGCGATGACCGGGGTCATTTCCTGAATCGAAAGCGGCAGCGAGTTCCACATTTCGACCATCGTTTTTTTAATGAACCACTGCACGCCCATCACGGCCGGCTGACAGAGAAATCCGGCGAACACCCCTAATGCACCACCCAGTCCCGTGAGCACGATCGTCTCGGCCAGGAACTGCGAAATGATGTCGCGTCGACGGGCACCCAGCGCGCGGCGGACGCCGATTTCGCGAGTTCGCTCAGTCACCGTTGCCAGCATGATATTCATGATACCGATGCCGCCGACGACCAGTGAGATGCCGGCAATCAGAACCAGCAGCACATTAAACATCGCCCTCAACGTTTCTGCCTGGCGAAGCAGCTCTTTCGGGACTGTCAACGAGTAATCCTCGTTGGGGTGATACTGCTTGAAGAGGTACTCGATCACTCCCGCGACAGCTTCAACCTGATCAATGTCTTCAACCGTGACCGTCACCTGGTTGACCCAGACCTGTTCCATGGCAAACGAGCCGGCAAGTCTTGTGACGATCGTCTTTCCTAAGCGGCTCCGAAATGTCGAAATCGGAATGTAAACGTCGCGGTCGTAGCCTCGCCCGGCCAGACTGCCTCCAATCGCTGCTGACGGGGCGCGGTCCTGTGTCTGGCCGATGACCGTATAAAAATCCTGACCGATCTGAATTCGCCGGCCGATCGGGTCTTCGTACGGAAAGAGGCGGCTGGCGACTCCGTTCGAGACAACGCAGACATTCTCCCGCTCGTCGTCGTGCGTGCCTGAGAGAAACTCACCGCGATCCATCGAGAGGTGGTTCATCGCGGCGTATTCGGAAGTGCAGCCCACCAGCTGAATGTCGGCGATTCGTCCCCCGAAGGTTGCCTGTTTCACAATTTCGCGAACCTGCACCGAGCTGACGATTGACTTGACAGTATCGATCCGTTCGAGGTCGTCTCGCGTGATTCCGTACTGACTCACGCGGAAGTTGCCGCCAGAGCTGCCGCCGCTGGATTCTTCGGGAGGCTTGACACTTTTGATGATGATATTGCGGGCACCGAGTTCCTGGATCTGCTTCTGTGCCTGGGCACTGACTCCCTCGCCGAGCGCGACGAGCCAGATGACTGCGGTCACTCCGATGAGGATGCCGGTCATTGCCAGCGCTGCACGAAGCTTGTGCATCGTCAGACTTTTGACGCCGAGTTGAAACGTGCGAATCCAGCCGGACACTAACCAGGTCCTCCGGCCGACTTCCTGCGTTCGCCAAGTTTCTTCAATTCTGCTTTGTCGAGGACGCCGTCGCCGTTTTCGTCAAATCGGTCAAAAGCATTCGTCATCCAGCCAGTCACTTCGTCTTTTGAAATCTCACCATCGCCGTTCTTGTCTTCGTACGGCTTCTGTCCGGATCCACCGCCACCGGGAGGCCGGCCCGATGCCTGAGTGCCGCCAGCCAAAGGTCCACCGGTCGGGCTGCCATTCTCGCTTCCCTGAGGCGGTCCACCGGCCTTGCCAGCGCCGGCAGGTCTTGCGCGGCCCCTGTCGCCATCTTTGCTTTCAGGCCCTTCGTCAGATTCGGTCCCCTGTTGACTGCCTGACTTCCTCGCTTCCTCGCGAGCCTGCGGAACGGTCGCGCGGGGATTCAGGATGACTTTGTCGCCGACCTTCACGCCGTCTGAGACTGCCATCATGCGATCATTGGTCCCGATCAGAATGAGCTCACGCTGCTCTGGAACTTTCGCACCCGTATCGACCCAGCAGAAGTACTTGCCCTTCCGCTCAACAACGGCCGAAACCGGAACCGTCAGCGCGTCTTTGAATTCGTCGACGAGTATTTCAACCTCAGCCGTCATACCCGGCTTGAGGCCATCGGGATCGCCTTCAATCGAAACAACGGACGCATACTCCTTGACACCCGATGACCCGAAGGATTCCCTTTCAGGCTGAGTGGCAATCGATTGGACCTTACCGCTGAAGGATCGGTCACCAATCTTCATTGTGGCATCTGCGCCTGCTTTCAGAAGACCGATTTTCGACTCGTTGACAAGCACTCTGGCCTCCATCCTGGACAAATTGGGAAGCCGAATGATTGACTGTCCTTCTTTGACAGCGGCGTGCAATTCGATCGTCACGGAGCTGTAGCGGCTTCGCTCATTGGCATAGATGACCATTCCGGCTTTCGGAGCTCGGATCACGGCTTTTTCGAGCTTGTCATTCAGGCGAGTCAGTTTTCTCTCTTCCAGAACGAGCGCATTCACTTTTGCCTCTTTCAACGCGACGGCCGCATCTCGAGTTGCATTCAACTCGGTCATCGTTTTTTTCCTGGTGAATTCTTCGAGGACGTTCAACGCGGTCTCGGCGGCGGCTCGTTCAAGACCAGCTCGTTTGACGGCAAACGTGTCTGAGTCAACCTGCAACTGCGTCGCAAATCCTTTTCGAAACATCTTCTTCGAGTGGTCGAGAAGGTTCTGGGACGTGGCTTCATTCTCAAGCGCAATCACGATGTTCGCTTCGGCGATCTGCTGCGACTGGATGAAGGTTCCCAATTCGTATTCTTTGATAGAAATCTCGGCCGCGATCACATTCTGTTCGGCCTGAACCTTCGAGGCTTTCGCTTCGTCGACGACACCCGACTGGAGGTCGCGTGCGTCTTCGATCGCCGACTCGTCGAGCCGTACCAGCTCATCGCCGACTTCAACCGTCGTCCCCTCGTCGATGATTTTGAGGATCGTGCTGCCGCCGGGAATTTCACATTTCACTTCGGTGTTTTCGGTACTGTCGAGGTTGCCGTCTTCGGTCACCGTAACCCGCAAAGTTTCCCGCCGCACTTGATGCAACTGCTTGTCGTTCTCGCCGGACGCCGATCCGCTACCGAGGATCATTGCCCCGAAGTCTGTCCCCATCATCAGCCAGCCAGCGACCAGCGCGAAAACGACGACTCCGGCAAACAACAGAATGACGGAAACGTTGCCTTGCCGATTTCCCGGGCGAGCAAGCGTAGAATTTTCAGCGGAAGGGCGTGTTGAACCAGCCATGATCGGTCTCGTGAATTTTGAGGAGGGAACCGTTCAGGTCGTGAGGAGTGAATCGACGCGAGGGACTCAGTTTCACCTGCTCGACCCTGGACCGCAACGTGCGGAGAGAATTCCGGCCACTTTGCCGAATTCCAGAGTCATCGTGGTGAAGCCGACTTGAGACATCCTCGCGCGTACGCTCACACTGAACTGGAAACGACAGTTCCCGTACACAGGTCGTCCTGTTCGCACCGGGCGTCCGACTCGAATTTTTTCACCGGGCTGAATTAAACAGGGACGAATTCAGCTCTGCCGACTTACCGGACTCGTACAAATCTGCCGGTTTAAGACACCTCTTTCGATATTGCCGTTAGACTGAACGAAATGAGGGAATAAACCGCCCTCACCTCACATCACCCTTCCTGAAGAGCAGGAGAACTGAGCACCGTGGATTCGCCCGCCGATTCCAGCGTCAATTTGACGCGGGTTGACCAGACCTCTGCTGAAGAGGCCTCTGCTGAGTCGCGAGACCCGGCAGCCGGCATCGATCACCCGGAAATCGGGACACTTGTTGAGCAGTTTTACTCGCCCGTGTTTCGTTTCGCGTATCGACTGTCCGGGCAGGCTTCAGATGCGGAAGATCTGGCACAGCAGGCATTTATGGATGCTCAGCGAAAACTGCACACACTCCGTGACCCTGAAAAAGCGAGACCGTGGCTGTTCATGATTGTTCGGAACCTTTATCGACGGAAAATCAGGGACCAGAAGCCGAATCGACAGGTGACGCTCGAAGCAGTCGCCGAACCGACTGCGGACGTACAGCCAGGGCCACTCGACCATGAAGGACTTCAGGCTGCTCTCGACAATCTGCCTGAGGAATTTCGGACTGTTCTGCTACTGTTTTACTTTGAGGAATTGAGCTACCGCGAGATTGCTGTTCAGCTTGACCTGCCGATCGGCACGGTGATGAGCCGCCTGTCTCGGGGCAAGCAGCACCTCCGTCAGCGGCTGAGCCCGGAAGACGTTTAACATGGACTGCACTGGCATCCTGGAAATTCTCGACTGCGTACGACCGAACTCGGGCGATCTCGATCTCCCGGACTTCGGCGAAGCCCGTACGCACCTCGATGGCTGCGAAAGCTGCCGGCACGAATTCGAATCGCGGCAGCAGTTCGACCGGGCCGTCGCGGCGGTCGCTCAGGATTTCGAAGTCCCGTCCGGCCTGCAGGAATCGCTGTTGAGTGTCCTCGCGGCTGAGAGTGCCGGTGGAGCACACGCAACAACACCAGCAAAACTCGCTGAAGGCCAACTTGAAACACAGGCCACCGACACATCTCGCCGTGGCCGGCTCCGTAATCGCCTGAGCCTGGCGGTCCTCGTCTGCACAGCGGCGATTGCCCTCCTGATCACTAACTGGCCGAAGGAGCCGGAACAGTTTTCTGTCGACTCACTGCTGGTCCGCGCGACCGCAGACCCGGCGCAGGTCCTGCTGCTGGAAGAGTATTCCGGAATCGTCGCCGCGGTTCCCAGGAGTTTCGGCCACAAGCGACTGGGCATCGACAAGACGACTTACGGCGAAGATCTGGATGGCGATTCGACTCACGACGTGGCGATGACCCGTTTCAGCTTCGATTCCCCAGGCCACGGAGTTGTGACCGGTGTGATCGTCGCAGTGCCAAATTCACGAGTCACCGCACTCCCCGCCGCGAAAGTCTTTTCACTCGCGTCGCAACTGTACCCCAGCCCGAGCGACTTCGGAGCGGCCGCCGTCGTGTGGACTGAAGGCGACACGGTTTACCTGTGCTTCGTTCCGCGCCGGTACGCACCGGCCCTTGAGGCGATGCAGCGTGAATTGCGAGGAGTCGCCGCGTAGACTCCGGGCGCCCTTCGCCTGGAGAATGCCATGCCGTCTCGACTCTGCTTTCGTCCCGCGTGTCCGGCTTCCGCGGTGACGCATCTCGTGCTCGCGTTTCTGACGGTCGCACTTGCTGCAAACGATTTCGTGCTCAGTGCCGAACCCGTTTCGCACCCTCCGCTCCGCTCTACTGAGCCGGTCAAAGGTCGAAAGTCGAACCCGATTTCGGAACTGATCGTCGATGGGAAAACCGGTGACGATTCCAACGCGGGGAGTCTCGACAAACCCCTTCGCACAATCGGCGAGGCGATCCGCAGGGCTCAACCCCTGATGACGATCACCCTTCGAGCCGGCGTGTACCGCGACCCTGTCTACGTCGCAGCGCAGGGCATGGCCAAAGCACCGATCACGTTCCGGTCTTTTCCTGGCGAAAGCGCCATCCTCGACGGAAGCCTTGCCGCGTTCTTCGACGATCCGGCGTCCGCCTGGGAGCCAGTCACCGACGGTGCCGAAGGCGAATTCCGCTCAACGCGGGCTTATCCGAATCTGCGGAACATTGTGGGATCGTTCGGCGACTCGATGATCGGCCTCAACACATATTTTTATTTGAGCGACCTGCGAGCCACGAACGAAACGATCCGCTGGCCTGGCGGAACGCGAGACGATGACGAGGACATCCTGCCGCTCTGGTGCGGTCCAGGGATTTTTTACGACACAATGTCCGGCCACATTCATGCGAGGTTGAGTCATACTCACCTTCCGGCAGCAAAGCTCGACGGCGAGGCCGGCGCCGCGACTCCACTTCCCAACTACACGGGTGAGACGGACCCGCGAAAGGTCCCGCTGATTCTCGCCCCGTTCCGCTCGACGCCGCTCGTCATCGACGGAGCAAGTCACGTCCGGATTCACGACCTCACAATTCGCGGCGGCGGCTACGACGCGGTCCGAATCGAACAGAGTCAGCACGTCGAATTCGACAACGTCACGATCTGGTGCGGCACCTACGGAATTCGAGCCGCCGGCAGCGGGCCGCTCAAACTGCACCGCTGCGGCCTGTACGGCAACTGCCCGCCGTGGCTGTTTCGTGGCGACACCAGCAAACGGGCCTACCCAGGTCGACCTCTGCGGGACATCACGCGGCTCAATACACACGCGTCGCTTGTGATCGATGCCGGGCGGGAGTTTTCTGTCTTCGCTCATCCGATGAACGATCACTGGGAGATTTCTCATTGCGAGTTCACCGACTCACACGACGGCCCCTACCTCGGCGGGATCAACCTGAGTTTCCACCACAACCTCATCGAGAACACTCAGGACGACGGCATCTACCTCAGCCAGATGTACCCGCGACACCTCTACATGGGCAGCGGAGCCGAAATTCAGATTTACGAAAACGCCTTCCGAGGCTGCCTGACGGCGATCGCGTTTGGCGGCACCGAGGACACGCGCGACCGCGCGTTCATTTATCGAAACCTGTTTGATCTTCGCTCGCCAATCCCGACCGGCCGACCAACGGACACGCAGGCGGATCCGGTCGTCGCGTTTGGAAAACCGTTCGGCGACCACGGCTCGCCGCCCTGGCCAGAGATGACAATTTACCACAACACCTTCATCGCCAGGGCGCCGGCTCGTGACGCGTCCATGGGGGCTCCTGGCGCCGCGAGGCCCGACCATCCGCGACGCGTCTACAACAACCTCTTTCTGCACCTGGCGAGGCTGCCGGGTTTCGTGCCCCCTCCCGCGGAAGCGCCCGTCGAGGCCGATGGCAACCTCTACTGGTCCCCTGGCACAACTCAGGAAGCGGCAACGGGCCTCTTCAATCGCTACCGCTCCTCGCCCGGCTATAAGACTGCCAAAGAAAAACGGCCGCTCGGAGTGAGCGACCGTTCGGTTGTGGCTGATCCCGGCTTCACGGCCGAGGCCCTTGCTGACACGACTTTGCAGCCAGTCCCGAATCCTGCTGGCCCGGCAACAAGAGCCGGGGTGAGCCTGCCGACAGACTGGCCCGACTCAAGACCTCGCTCTGAGAAACCTGACATCGGGGCTGGTCAGCAATGGATTCGGGCTGGCCGGCGAGCCGCACCTGACGTGAACTAATCTTCGGCGTTACATCTTCGGAAACGTAATCAGCATCGTGTAGTTGTGCCGGATGAGGTCGTACGGCTTCTCTTCGAACTCGCCTTTTTCTTTTTGTTCGAAGACAGCCTTCACCGTGAACTGCCCCGTCACGTCCGTTTCAAATTTAACGAGCCCTTCGTCGTCAGTTTTCGGAGTCGCACTGAATCCTTTCGGGCCTCGAATCTGAATGGTCGCGCCCGCAACCGGCTTGTCCTTCCAGAACAACTGCAACGCGTACCCGGACTCCGCCTGAACCGGCACGACGTCGAGCGTCAGCTGCTTCGATCGGCCGAGCTGGTAAAAGTCGTCTGCCGATTCCGCGTCGATCAGCTTGCTGTAATAGTGCAGCAGAACTTCGGTCTTGCCATACGTGTAAATGCCCCATTTGCCGTAGCTGGTAATGCTGCGCGGGCCGCCTGCGGGAAGCTCACCGGACAGCCACCGCTTACCGGGCTTCTTCGTGTCGGCCATTTTGATTTCCGCCGGCTTGTCCGAATCGAGAGTCTGAATCCACGTCTTGCCGCGTTTCACAAACGGGTCGTTGTACTGCCCGTCGCCCGGTCCCGCTCCGCCCTCAAAGTAGACATTCGTCGTGCCGTGGTCGCCGGATTTCGAGTCGATTGTCACCCACAGATAATGTGCCCACACGCCCGACGTGAGAACAAGCCCCGCAAACGCCGCCGTCGCAATGCGAAAAGCCAAAACAGGCAAAACAGATCGTCCGGTTTTCATCAAGTTTCTCCTTACGGATTGAGTGTCGCCCACAAGGTGTCGCCGTCAGGGAACGCCACGCCTGGAGTGGAATCAACTGTTGCTGATGTGTTTTAGCAGAGGACTCCCACTTCCACAGCTATCCCCGGGAAACAGAGTCGGCGCTGCCGGCGCGACTCCCTGGACGAGACTGGAATCACGGCGCGGCCTCTGATACCGTCCGCATCCTGTTAAGCGGCTTTCTGGCCGCCGGAAAATCTCAAATTCCAAAGTAAAAACGGTCTCAGAATGACCACGAAGAAAACGGCCATCGCCGGAGTTTCCGCTTCTGCCGAAGTGGAAATTCGCAGAAAATATCCGTCGATCGGCGGGACAGGAATCGGACAGTTGCTGGGATCACTTTACGAGTCCATTCCAGCAAAAATCTGGGGCGTGAAGATCTCTTATCTGTTGTTCGTTCTGCCGACCGCCCCCTTCGCAGTTCTCGGCTACGTTATGGAGAAACTGACGGGCGAAAAGTGGATCCTCACCAACCGGTCGATTCAGCGGTGGGCGTCGATGGGCACTCGTCAGATTCAGTCACTGACGCTGACAGACGTCGCAGAGATCGCGATCGAAACAACGCCGGGCATGGCGTTTTACAAATGTGGAACGCTGCACCTGCAGGACGCAAAGGGGAAAACTCTGATGCTGCTGAAAGGTGTGAATAATCCTGACATTTTTCGGCAGACACTCCTGAAGTCCCGGGAGTCGCGTACCCAGGTTGAGTCGGCACTCGCCACAATTGAGGCCCGCCATTGAGGTGAGGCCCGCCATTGAGGTGAGGCCCGCCATTGAGGCGACAGCCGTTAAGAATCAAACGGAGCCCGGTTCCGACCGGGCTTGTTTTTTGCGCCACTCGACCGCCGCTTCGAATTACTCTTTAGCCCGCATGTCTCACCGGCTGGTTTGGGCGAGCAGTTTTTGCCGGGGGAGTCGGTGGTGAGGCGGATGAGCAGGCCTGTGGAG
>JAQBVJ010000040.1 GCA_027623235.1 Planctomycetota bacterium | reverse complement strand
TCGGCGCGAGTGACCACCTTTTCGACAGAAGTGAATGTTCCGCCTGATCCATTCGGCAATTGTGGACCAGTCGGGCTAAACGAGCTTTTTTCCGCAATCAGCTGCAGCAGAATGTTTCCATCCGGACTGATCGTCGGAGTGACCTGAAGGAGAATGCCCGCCGTGACGGTTTCAAAGTTGACATTAGTGGTCGCCGCATTTTGTGTACTGCCGGAGACCCTCTGTTGCTCCCGATCGAGTCGCAGCAATGCTTGTTGATTATCAAGCGTTCGAATTTGAGGCCGGCTCAGGATTTCCACATGCCGGTGCGCCTGCAGCGCCCGGATCAGCACGTTGAGGTATTCCGAACTGGCACTCAGGACAAGCCCGCCCACGCCGCTGAATGACCCTGAGTCACTCGCTCGCCCGATCAGTAGATTGGACAGTGCCTGCCCGGCAACATGGCCAGGCCGAAACGCCGTCGTGTTCGGGAGCTGATTTCCAGTTCGTCTTTCGGCGCTGTCGGTCATTGCTAAGTCGTTGAAGTTGAAATCGCCCGGGTTGCGGCTTCTTTGAAACGAGATCGGGTCCTGGACGCCCAGGTCGACACCGAGTTCGTCAACGTCCGCCAGAGTGACTTCTGCGATCAGCACTTGAATGACGACCTGCGGCTGCTCTTTGTCGAGGGTCAGAACCATCTCGCGGACCTGATCGAAGTATTGAGGCGTCGCGCTGATCAGCAGCGTGTTTGTTGTGTCCTCCGACTGGAAGAACACCTGCTGCTCGATCTGTTCTGTGTTGCTGGAAAGATTCGCATCGCTCAAGGCTTGTCGCTGAGTGTCAAGAAAGTTCTGGATGACCGTCGCGACGGTGGCCGCTGCAATGTTTTTCAGTTTGATCAATGTCGTGCGATGATTGGTCAGGTTGCCCGCATCCAGGCGGTACATCAGCGCCTCGACGACTTCGAGGGATTCCTGGGTTCCGAACGCGATGACACTGTTCGTTCGCGTGTCGACGGAGAACCGCATCGGGATGATGCTGCTTGCCTCTTCGGCTCCGGCAAGCTGCACGCCCACGCTGGTGTTGGCCGTCGTCTGGTCGCCGAACAGCTCGTTGAGCAGATCGGTTGCCTGCTGAGCATCCGCATTTTTCAATTTGAAATGGCGGAGCGTTGAGACAGCGGAAGCCGGTCGGTCCAGCTTTTTCACCATTTCCAGAATGAGCGGCATGCTCTCGCGAGGGGCCGTCACGATGAGCGTGTTGGACCGCGCGTCGCCGTTGATGCGGATGTCAGAGAGAATTCCTGAACGCATTCTCTTTCCGTCCGTGCCGAGGAATTCCAGGATCGACGAGCGAACGTCCTGCAGCTGCTGCGTCCCCTGACCACCGAATCCCCCACCGAAACCGCCCACCTGTCCGGCTCCCTGTTGAGGCCGATTCAGTGTGGACTGGATGATCGTGCTGAGCGAAGTCGCCAGTTCTTCCGCGACGGCGTGTCTCAGTTCGATGATTTGCACCTGGGCGACAGCTCCCGATTGAGGACTGTCCAGCTGCGAGATCAGCAGCGCGATCTCCCTCAGATCGTTCGGCTGAGCCAGCACGACCACCGAGTTCGTGCGGACGTCGGCGACGATCTTGATCCGGCTCATCAGACCGGTCCGCTCGGCGAGTGCTCCCGCACCACCACCAGCATTCTGCCGCGAATAAAAGTCTTCCAGTTGCGTCTCCATCTGGCTGGCAATCGCGTGCTGCAGACGGAAAACCTTGAACGAAGTCTGCGGCTTCACCGGTTTGTCGAGCTCGTCGATCAGCGCGTTGACGGCCTCGAGGTCGGTTGGTGACGAAAGAACCAGAACGGCGTTCGGACGTCCGACCGGGATGATGCTGATGTCCGGTCGCTTGATCGTCGACTGGCCTCGTGCTTCAGAGAGCTGTTCGTAGACCGTCGTCAGAAGCTGAGCGAGCGCGGCACTGTCAACGTGCTCGATGACTCGCAGATGGATATCCGGAGCGGTACGGGCACTGTATTCCTCAATTTTTGCAATGATCGCCATGACGGCATCCACATCCGCCTGGTTGCCCTTGATGATCATCAGGCCGAGCTCTTCCATCGCCTCGACCGAAACGTCGCTGCGAATGCCGGCTCCCAGATCTTCACTGGTAATCGGCGGCTTGCCCGCTTCAGGTGCAGTCGCCGGCGGATCAGCGCCGCCGTCGTTCTGAGCGACGAGCTGATTGACGGCCGGCTGCAGATTTTTTGCCACCTGGCCGGCGTCTTTTTCGGTCGAGATGAGCTTTGTCGTCTCGTTCGGAGTCTTCGGTGTCGCATCGAGCAGACCGATCAGCCTCGAGATGGCTCGCAGCTGATTTTCCGGGCCTTCCAGAATCAGCTCGTTGCCTTTGAGGTCCACGCCGACCGTGAACAGTGGCTTGCTCATCCCCTTGACGTCTTTCGGCGAGAAGACGCGAATGCCGGGCAGTCCATTGGGACCGTCGTCGATCACTTCCGCGCGATTTCGAAACGCGCTGAAGAGCGACTTCGACATCGCCTGAGCGTCGCGCGTTTTCGGTTTGTACCGCAGCGTGGTCACGCGGAGTGCGTCCAGCTCGCTGGCCGGGGCCGGCCGTTTCGCGGCCTCTTCCGCCGGAGCCTTGTCGTACTCCTGAAACGCGGCCGGGCGAATCTGTGCCTGATTTCGCGGCGAAAACCGTTGAGGCTGACCGTACTGCGAAGCTCGTTCAGAAGCGGCGTCGGTGAAGAGGCTGCTCGCCGAGCCGGATCCGAAGCGGTCATACTCAGCAGGAAGAGCCTGAGTGCTTTGAGCGCGACCTCGCGGAGTCACGTCCTCACCGATCCGTTGACGTGACTGCAGCTGATTCGGCTGAGCTTTCGGGCGATCGAACTGAACCTCGGAACGGGACGGTGGCTGGGAAGAACTGTTGCCGTAGAAATCCGCACCGAGCTGTACGCGGCGGTATTCCTGCCGCGTCGTTGAGAGCTCGATCAGAACCAGAAACTGATTTTTCTCGATCAGCCGGAAATTGTGCTTCTCAAGTTCGTCGTTGAGGATCCGCACGGCTTCTTTGCGCGAGTAGCGGTGGAAATCCTGGTTCGAGAATCGGCCGGCCGGAACTCGATCGGCGACCAGCGTCGAACCCGTTTCTTTGGCCACCTTTTCGAGAATGGTGTCCCATGTCGAGGAGATGAAGGCCAGCTGAGCTTTGCTTGTCTCGTACTCAGGAACGGCCGTGCTCCCAGGGGAGTCGGACCGACTTCGCTGAAGTCCCGGCAACTGAGCGTTTGCGGATCGAGGTTCGACGACCTCGCCGTTCAGAAAACCGGAAGCGAACGCTGCCAGCCCGCAAGCGGGCACTGCGGCAGTGCGGATCAGCCGCCTCAACGTCAGACATCTCATGGGGGGCCTCCCTGCCCGAATGTCGTGTGCCCTGCTCCGAACGATTTCGGGCGAGGCTTCTCCGTCAGTCCGCGCGGACTCCCCAAAAGTCCGACCGGACAATCCCTGTCTTCGTTACTATCGGCACAGGCAGCACAACCGGTACAGGAAAAGAATCGGGTCTGTCAGATCCGTCCGGTTCGGCAAAAACGAGGGCGAGGCTTTTGACTCACGGTGACAGCGACCTAAGTTGAAGCTGCTGCTTGTCCGTTCGGAAGTGAGCCAGCAGCCAGTTGTTGATTTCCTCTCGTTAGTAACGGAGTCCGTGATGACCAGACCCTCGCGCTTTGAACCCGGCTGGATCCACTTCTCAATTCTCGGCTTAAGCGCTGTCCTGGTTGGGATTTACAGCATGAGGATCCTGCCGGCAGGGATCGCCCAGGTTTCGCTGCAGAGCGGGATTCTGGGGGCAATCGCGTCTCTTGGCATCGGCCTCGCCGCACTTGCAAGAGTTGAGCAGAAACTGACGGCTCGAGCCGAAATCCGCGTGGAAGGCCGCCTGGACCGCCACGTCGACGGAAGCGTGACGCGAATTGACGGGGACTGCGACACCGTCCCGCCTGCTCCCAACACGATCGCCGAGCCGGCTCGGCGTACGGTTTACGACTCGGTCAGCTGAGCTTTCAACGAGCTGCCAGCGATTCGCCCGGTTTAAACCGGGTCGACCTCAACGGTTATCCAGATTACGAATTGCCCGTCGGGACCGTTCTTCCCGGCGGGCATTTCTTTTTGGACCCGCGGGGTGGCGCGGTTCGATCCTCCTGCGGATCCCTTTATTCAGAGGGCAAGCTGACGCACTTTGTGTTAAAACGGCGGACCTCGCCGCCAACTGCTGGAGAGAACACGATGTTGACCCGATTCGCCGTCCTGACCGCCTTTCTGTTCTGTGTGTCCGGGATTGCTGAAGCCCAAGGGACCCCGCCAGCCACGGGGACGACAGCACAGGGCGGGACCACCGCCGGGACGTCCTCCAACACGGGCGCGAGCGTTTCAAATACGCCCGTTGGGCAGGGTGAAGGAGCGGTCAGCAGCGATATTCAGGCGATGACCGTTGAGTCGACACGGACAAGTGGCCTGCAGAATCTCGGCGGCAACACGCTTCAAGCCACGTCGGCGACCGCACCGGGCGGAAACACGCTTCCTGGCGGAAGCCAGTTCGGCGGGCAGAATCGAGGCAACACGCAGAACCGGAGCACGCAGCGAGGCGGCACCAACTCCAGCCGCTCGATCCGCCCGTCTCTGCGCCTCGGGTTTACCCCGATCGTTCGTCCGGCGGCGGACGTCAGCCGATCGGTGGGGCGCAGTTTCTCACAGATCACCTCACGAGATTCGCAGATCGCAGAAACGAAACCGGAACTGCGAAACGTCCGAATTGAGCCAGGCCAGGCCGGGCTGCTGACACTGACAGGCTCGGTGCCGACAGCCGCCGCCAAACGCCTCGCCGCCAACCTGCTGCGAATGGAACCCGGCGTGCGAAAAGTGCAGAACGACCTGATCGTCGCCGAGGCTCCATCGGCACGCTGATTCTGCACCAACGGTCCTGAAGGCGGCGAGGCCGTCGCCGAGCCTCACCGGTCGGCGAACGCCGCTGCGTGAGTCTTCTGACTCAAAACGAATCAGATCCTTGCTCGCGTCTGAGAATTCTCCCCGCATCCGTGGTCGACTCAAGGCCGCCGTTGCAAGCTGCCTGTGTCCGGCCCATAATTTCCGGTTCGAGTCGTCCGGACGCAATGTGGCAGAGCAAGGTGGGAGAGTCTCCATGACTCAACAGAAATCAAACTGGTTGTGTCTGTTCGTCGCCGCAGGACTGGCGTTTTCATTGGCCGGTTGTGGTGGATCCTCAGAAGACAGCAGCGAAGGAGACGGCGCCTCGTCGAGCTCTGGCAAGGGCGGTGACGAGCGATCCGCCTCAACCGGTGGCAGCAGCAAAAAAGGCAACGACGACCGCCCGAACGTCGACGGGATTCCGATCAACGTCTTCTTCCCGGAGCCGCTCGCCGTCGCAGCCGAATCCGGTGAGGTCGTCGCGGCGACAACGCCGAACGGAGAAGTCCCGGGAGCAAACCCGGTGGCTCCGCCTGAAACCGTCGAAACTCCCGAAGAGCCAAAGCCAGCTGCCGGAGGAGCTGTCGCCTGGAACGAAGTCATCACCGTCGACGTGCTCAAAGACGAATTGAAATCGATTCGTTTGCTGCTTCAACAGAGACTGAGCACTCTCGCCAGTTACAACTCGTCCTACCTTGAAATTCCAATCTTCGCGACGACGATGTCGCTGATGGCCGAGGTTGCAAGGCGTCACCCGGATGACGTCTCCTGGAAGAAAAATGCGAAGTACATTCGCGATCTGGGTGTGTCGATGGTTGCGGTCTGTTCGAGCTCTGATGCTCGCGGACGAAAGTCCTACGACGAAGTCAATGGTGCCTTTCTGAAAATCTGCTCAATCCTCGACAACAACATGCCTGCCGAACTCCCCGAAGCCGAAGAGGACTCGGACTTCCTCAGTTCTGCCGACATGGGGTACCTGATGAAACGCCTGGAGCGGGGCATGCAGTGGATGCAGAACAACGCTGGCTCTGAGGACGCGTTTAAGGAAAATGTGGCGATGGCCAAACGGGAAGTCGGCGTTTTTGCCGCCATCGCTCAGGCCTTCGCCGATGAGAGTTACGGCTACAGTGACGACGAGGAATTCACCGGGCACGCTTTTGAGATGCGCGATGCATCCTCACAAATGTCGAAAGCCGCTGACGGAAACGATTTTGGAACCTTCGATGAACTCCGGTCGAAGGTCGATCAGAAATGCACTCAGTGCCACATGACCTTCCGAACCGGCTAGCGTTTCCGGTTTCAAATCGACCCGATGCGTGAGTGAAGGACGATGGTCAAATGCTTGCTGATCGCGGCCTGTTCATGACACGGGTCATCGTTACAGCCCCCCACCAGAATCTGAGTGCAGGATGCTCAAACAACTTCTCGCGAGCTGCCTCGTTGTCGCTCTCCTGACCTGCCCCGCCACGGCGGACGTTGTCGAGCTCTCGACGGGTCAGAAACTGGAAGGAGAGATCCTTAAGGAAACCGAGCAGACTCTGTTCCTGGATATCGGCGTCGATATTCTGAAAATCCCGGTCACCAGTGTGAAGAATCGCACTCGCGCCGGCGCTGGGACGCAACCTGCCGTCGCCGTCAAAAAGGACGCGGTTTATTCGACGGCAAAGCTCCCGCAACGCAGCGTCAAAGAACTCGTCGTTGAGTATGGCTCGGGCGTGGTTCTCGTGCAGACGCCTGGCGGACTCGGATCCGGTTTTATTATCAACGACCGCGGCTACTGCGTGACCAATTACCACGTGGTTGAGCGGGAGACCAAAATCGCGATCACCGTTTTTCAGCCCGGTCAGGATGGGCGTTTCATCAAACGACGAATCGACGACGTGAAAATCGTCGCGCTGAACCCGTACTTCGACCTCGCTCTGCTCGAAATTCCGAAGCAGTACGACCTGCAGGTTCGGCCGGTGTTCCTGGCGGCGGACAACTCGCACAACGAAGGCGATTCCGTTTTTGCGATCGGAAATCCGCTCGGCCTGGAACGCAGCGTTTCGCAGGGAATCGTCAGTACCAAACATCGCAACTTCGAAGGCGTCGTTTATATTCAGACGACCGCTCAGATCAATCCGGGAAACAGTGGCGGACCGCTCTTCAATTCGCGAGGAGAAGTTATCGGTGTCACCAATATGAAAATGACCTCGGGCGAAGGACTCGGCTTTGCGATTCCGATTACCTACGTCAAACACTTTCTGGATAACCTTGAGGCGTTCGCCTTCGACAAGAACAACACGAACTCGGGGTACCGGTATCTCGACGCGCCGAGACGATTGAATTCGGCAAAGCCTTCCGCTGAGAAGCCCGCGTCGCCTCAGAAAGATGCCGCCACTGAAACAACCACAGCCGGCTCAAAGTAAAGCAAACTCGCTTCATCCGAAAAACACTTGGCGCAGCCTCTCGCAAGGAACCGACCGTGAGAATCTCATCCCGATTTGCCATCCTCGTCACTTTGAGCGGATTGCTGATTCCCGCCGCCCTTCGCGCAGCCGACGTGCCCTTCGAGCATCGGCTACCGGACAAGATCGCTCTGTTCGCAAGCATTCCAGACTTTGGCGAATTCAAAGAACGATTTGCCAAAACATCCTACGGCCGACTGATCGAAGATCCGCAGCTCGCTGATTACCGGGAACAGTTTGAAAAGTGGATACGGACATCAACCGCCGAAGAGAACGTCCTGCCGCCCGGCATTGAGCTCGATGATCTGTTGAAGATTCCAAAAGGTGAGGTCGCGGTGGCGATGACACTGCCCGGTCGCAAGGCGTCTTCGTTCGCGATGAGCCTGGAATTCGGCGACTCGCTCGACACAGTCGAAAAACTGATTGACGAAGCGGTCGCGAAATCCGTTGAAGCCGAATGGAAGAAAGACGAAGTCGAATTCCAGGGCTCCCGCATCACGACGCTCGAAGGACCAGCCGATCCCAAACGCCCCAAACAGAAGCCCGTCAAACTGGCATTTGTTATTGAGGACTCGACTCTGATCCTCAGCAGTTCCCTGGAACTGTGTCAGGAGATTCTCGACCGCTGGGACGGCAAGGCTGACGGATCACTGGCGAAAAACGAAATCTTCCGCCACGTCATCGACTCGACCACCGAGCGGGATCGGACGCCGGTCGCGCGCTGGTATCTCAACATCGCTGATCTGATTCAGGGAGCGTTCGCCTCGGCCGACGCGTCGAACATAATTCTGAATGTCGCGCGAGGAAACATCGGACGGGTCGGAGTTCTTGAGTTTCGCGGCATGGGCGGATCGATCGACCTGGCAACGGACGGGTTCGATTCGATCTCCCGCACGGCCGCCTGGGTGGACGAACCGGTCACCGGATTTCTCAGTGTCTTCACCTTCCCCGTCGATGACGTCGCTCCGCCCGCGTGGGTTCCGGCGGACTCCTCAATGTACCTCAGCGGAAACTGGGACATCGAACGAGCCTACACGTCAGTCGAGTCTCTCTACGACACCATCATGGGAGCGGGTCGATTCAATGCCGGCGTTCAGAAAATCGCGGCGGACGATGGAGGCCCGAAGGTCCACATCAAGCTCGACCTGATCGACACACTGGACGGCAGGATTCACTTGATGCAGTCAAACCTGGGCGGCGATCAGGAAGCGTCCGGCGGGGGCCTGCTTGTCGCGTTCGAGGTGACTGACCGGCAGAAGGCGGAGGAGCTTCTTGAAAAGGTCGCCACCACGCCAGGCTCGCCGTTCGAGTCGCGCACGTATCGCGACAGGAAGATCTGGTCGATGAAGGCTCCGGGAAAAGGACCGTCTATCGCAGTCGCTCACGACTGCATTTTTCTTTCTTCGGACGATGGGCTGCTGGAGTCAGCGATCCGTGCTGACCCGGACGTCAAACGCCTCGCGGATGACAAAAGCTTTCAGCATCACACGTCGCGAATGCCCAAACGCGTTTCGCTGTTCAGTGTGCAGAGATCGGAACAGCAGATGCAGGCACTCTACAAGCTGCTGAAGAGCGAAGGTCCCGGCGGCAACGGCGCGCCGGACCCCGCAAAGCTGCCCGATTTTGATGTCATCAAGCATTACTTTCTGCCGGGCGTGACGTACGTCGTGCCGAACGCGCGGGGGTTCAATTACGTCACCTACAGCCTGACAGATGACGTTTCCGAATAGTCGGGTGATTGATGAGCGAACGCGAAGAGGTGCCCGGCGAGAACGAATTGCGCGACGTCGACGATGAACTCGCTGACCGGCTCGACGAATACCTGCGGGCCTGGCACAACCATGACGAGGAAACGTGCCGGGCGCTGCTGCTCGCGAATCCTGGCCTTTCCGAATTCACCGGTTCGCTGGAACTTCTCGAGCAGATGACGCCGGATTTTGAGTTCGCGTCGAGCCTCTTCAAAGCGCTCGTCGCGGACTCGGACGACCCGCAGTCACCGCTGGAAGAGGCGTTTGCTCCGGACCAGGTTGCCTCGCAGGCGGAGACTGCGAGAACGCTCGACGTTGACTCCGATCGTCGCAGAACCGCGGCAAGTGGCAACGGTTTTGCGCCTCACGATTCCGGGCTTGTGACTCAGTTCGGTCGCTACGAGCTCTACGAAGAGCTTGGCCGAGGTGGCATGGGCGTCGTGTTTCGTGCGCGGCAGACGGACCTCAACCGGCTGGTCGCAGTCAAAATGATCCTCGTCAACCGACTGGCTTCACGAGACGACATTCGTCGCTTTTATCAGGAAGCCCAGGCCGCCGGACGACTCACTCATCAGAACATCGTCCGCATCCACGAAGTGGGCGACGTTCATGGTCAGCATTTTTTTTCCATGGACTGCATCGATGGCCCGTTGCTGGCCGACGTGTTTGCGATGGGGCCAGCCGAACGGGATTCCGTCCGGGGGAAAACCCGTCTCGGCAGCCGCTCGTCGCGGAGCGGGTCGTCTTCCCGCTCAGCAGACCGCGAGATCCCGGCGACAGAAAACGAGGTCGGCCAACCGGCTTCGGAATTGAAGCTGACCTTCGAGCAAACCGCGCGAATGCTGCGGGATGTCGCCCGGGCCGCCGACTACCTCCACAGTCAGGGCATCATCCATCGCGACTTCAAGCCGTCAAACATCCTTCTCGACGAGGACTGGCAGCCATACGTCACCGACTTCGGGCTCGCCAAGGTTTTCTCAGCCAGCAGCGAACAGACCAATACAGGAGTCATCGTCGGCACGCCGAGCTACATGTCTCCCGAACAGGCTGCCGGGCGACTTTCCGAAATCTCCGCCGCCAGCGATGTCTACAGCATCGGAGCCATTCTGTATGAGGCGCTCACCGGCCGCCCGCCGCACCGCGAGGCAACCGCCATGGAGACCGTCGTCAGTGTCATGGAGGCCGATCCGGAGCTGCCACGATTTCTCAATGAGGACGTCCCGCGCGAGCTCGAAGCGATCTGTCTGAAGTGTCTCGAAAAGGACCCGTACCGACGCTACGGATCCGCCGCCGCGCTGGCCGATGACCTCGACCGGTACCTCAAGGACGAGCCGGTTCAGGCAACGATCCAGGGCGTGTCTCAATATCTGCGACGCTGGACGCGGCGCAATCCCGCGCTGGCGTCGCGCTGGGGGGCCCTCATCATGGGGGCCGGCATTCTTCAGTTTTCGAAGCTGGCCGGCGAAGCCTCCGACGACAACTACGACCGGTTGATGATCCTGCTCGGCATGTGGTTTATCACTGCCTGGATTTTTCAACGACTGCAGCGAAGCGAGCCGGTTTCGATGGTTGCCCGCTGTCTGTGGCTCGCGTCGGATGCACTTTTTCTGACTCGGATGCTGACACTGGCCCGGCCGCCGGTCGGACCACTCGTCATCGTTTACCCGATGCTCATTGCTGCGGCCGGATTGTTTTTTCACGAGGGACTCGTCCTGTTCATGACGAGCGTCTCACTGTTGTCCTATGCCGTTTTTCTGTGGCTGAGGCCGGATGAGGTCATGCACTGGCACTATCCGTTGATCTTCGCCACCGTGATGACGATCATCGGCTGTGTCATCGCACATCAGGTCCACCGGGTGAGAGCGCTCAGTCGCCACTTCGACCGCAGGTAGGTCAGGCTCGGCCTGACGCAATTCAGGGTTCGGCGGCTGATGTATTATTTGCACAAGCTGATTCAGACTCCGTCAGGCGAAGCCTGACCTACTCCGAAGGAACACAACATGAAGTATTTCGCTTTTGTCCTCGCACTGACTGTGACGGCTTCGTCCGTCTCCGCTGCCGAGTGGGCCAACCTGTTCGATGGAAAAACGCTCGATGGCTGGATTCAGAAAAACGGCACGGCGAAATACAAAGTCGTTGACGGGACGATCCACGGCACGACCAATGAAGGCAGCCCCAACTCGTTTCTCTGCTCGGAAAAAGAGTACGGCAACTTCGAGCTCGAATTCGAAGTCAAGGTGCACAACAGCCTGAACTCGGGGGTTCAGATTCGGTCGAAGACGAAAGACGCGAAGGGAGACGAAAAATTCGGCCGCGTCTATGGACCGCAGGTCGAGATCGAAGCCGGCGGAGAGAAAGGTGCCGAAGCGGGTTACGTCTACGGCGAGGCCACGGGCCTGGGCTGGCTCACCAGCGAAGAAAACCTGAAGCCGCACAAAGTGATGAAGGACGGCGAGTGGAACAAGTTCCGCGTCGTCGCCAAAGGGGCCACCATCTCGACCTGGATCAATGGCGAGCAGATCGAAGAACTGACCCACGAAGAGATTTACAAGACGCACCCGAAAGGCTTCATCGGCCTGCAGGTTCATGGCATCCAGAAAGGTGCCGGCCCGTACGACGTTGCCTGGCGGAACATCCGCCTCAAAGAGCTTGAATAAGCGGCGACTCAGGTGCGGCCCGGAATTTCCGGTGTGCCGCGCGAAGTCACCCTCCTCGTTGCCCGCGCGATTCGAATTTGCCCTCGCGATTCGAATTTGCCCTCGCGAGATGATCAGAAAACCCTCATGCGCATATCGTATTTTCTGGCAGCACTCCTGGCTGCGGCTTCATCGCTCAACGCGGCAGACCTTCCGGAACGGACGCTTCTCTGGCCGGACAAAGCTCCTCATGCGGAGGGCGAAGATGAATCCGACCAGCCGGCCATTCGCGTCTACCTGCCAGAGAAAGACATCGCGACCGGCGCCGGTGTCGTCATTTGCCCCGGAGGCGGATACGGGATCCTCGCCACCGATCACGAGGGGCACCAGGTCGCGAAGTGGCTGAACCGGATCGGCGTCGCCGGTTTTGTTCTGAGGTACCGCCACGCGCCGAAGTATCGTCACCCGGTGCCGATGGAAGACGCTCAGCGAGCCGTCCGTCACGTGCGAGCCAATGCGGAAAAGTACGGAGTCGCGACGAATCGAGTCGGTATCCTGGGATTCTCGGCCGGCGGCCATCTGGCTTCGACCGTCGCAACGCACTTCGACAAGGGGAACGCCACTGCGGAAAACGCGATCGATCGACAAAGCTGCCGGCCGGACTTCGCGGTGCTCTGTTACCCGGTCATCAATCTCGCTGGTGAGTACGGTCACACGGGATCCGGCAGAAACCTTCTCGGCCCGAACCCCGATGAGAAGCTGCTGAAGTCACTCTGCAACGAAACTCAAGTCACGTCGGAGACGCCACCGACGTTTCTCTTTCACACGGCGGAAGATGGCGGCGTCCCCGTCCGAAACAGCATTGAGTTTTTCCTGGCGTGCCAGCGACACAAAGTCCCGTCCGAACTGCACGTTTACCAGGACGGCCCGCACGGAGTCGGCCTCTCGCCCGCCGATCCTGCCGTCTTCGGGTGGAAGGACCGCCTGGCTGACTGGATGCGGGCGTCCGGTTTTCTCGCCGAGGTCACTCGGGCAGAGGTCTCCGGAAAAATCACGCTCGACGGCAAGCCGCTTCGCTGGGGGATGGTTGCCTTTGTTCCGGACGACGGGAACAAGCCGCGGGCCTGGGCAATGGTCTCGCGGGGCGACTACAGCATCCCTCAAAAACGCGGAGCTCCCACCGGAACAACATGCCGGGTCGAAATCTACGATCTGGGTTCCGTTGAGCCTCAACCGACGAAGGACGATTTCGAACTGCTCAGAAAGAGCTCGTCACTGGTCGTTCAATTCGGCGAGGGAAAGAACGAGATGAACCTGGACCTGACTTCCGATTGAGCCAACCTCACTTTCAGAACAAGCCGAAAGGAAACCGATGACTGACTCAACGATGCCAACACCAGGCGACACGGCTCCGGAACTCACACTGCCTGCGTGGCCTGAGGGGGAAGTCACTCTCAGCCAGTTCGCCGGGCAGAAAAACGTCGTGCTGTTTTTCTACCCGAAGGACGACACGCCTGGCTGAACGAAAGAAGCCTGCGGATTTCGCGACGACCTCGCGAAGTTTTCCGCCGCCGACACGGTCGTGTTCGGAATCAGTTGTGACAACCAGGCCAGCCACGAAACATTCAGCGGCAAGTTCGACCTGAACTTCCCGCTTCTCTGTGACGAGGACCACTCTGCCTGCGAGGCGTACGGAGTTTGGGTCGAGAAATCGCGGCTGGGAATCAAGTCGATGGGAATTCAGCGAGCCTCATTTCTGATCGGAAAAGACGGAAAGGTCGCTCGCACCTGGCCGGCAGTGAATGTCGACGGCCACGTTGATGATGTCGCCGAAGCCGTCGCCCGGCTTTGACGGATGTGGCACCCGCTTCGAGGTTGTGAGTTTCTAAATCGGGAACCGTAGGCCGGGCCAGGCGCAGCGCCGTTCCGGCAATTCGAACGGTTCAAAACTGCCGGGCCAGGCGCCGCGCTTGATCCGGCCTACTGAAAAACTGGTCCGTAAAACCGGTCGAGGATCTGTTGCCACTCGGCCAGCCCTTTCGCTTTCGCGAAAGCGTTCCGAACGTCTTCCTGCTGAGGATGCAGCGGCGCAAACTTGATTCCGAACTTCCGCATCGTTGTCACGGTTGCTCGCTCGTCATAGACCTCGAGACACAAGTCTCGCTGCATGACGAGAACTCGGCGCTGCTCCGGGATCGTCGGTTCGGGCTGCGATTCTCCCAGCGCAAGCGCTCGGGCCTGCTGGAAGATCCACGGATTGCCGATGGCTCCCCGCGCGACGGAGACGCCGTCGACTCCGGTGTAGCTGAGCATGTCGAGGCACGCCTGAGCCGAGAACACGTCACCGCTGCCCAGGATCGTTTTCGAACCGGCGTGCTGTTTCACCTGCCGGAGGAAATCCCACGAACTGGGTCCGATGTATTTCTGCTCGACCGTTCGGCCGTGAACGGTGATCGCCGCTGCACCGAGGTCGAAGGCTCCGTCAAGGATGCTGAAAAAGCGGTCTTCACTTTCCGGTGAGTCATCGATGCCTCGCCGCATCTTGACCGTCACAGGAACCTCTGCGGGCACGGCTTCGCGAACCCGCGCCACGATGTCGAGAGCCACGTCCGGCTGGCTGAGGTGGTAGCCGCCGCGACAGCCGCCGACAGCCGACTTGACCGGGCAGCCAAAGTTGATGTCGATGATGTCAAAACCCGCCTCGACCAGACGCCGCGCCGCAGCCGGAAACTGGTCCGGGTCCGATCCCATCAGCTGGCCGCCGACCGGATGTTCCTCATCGGTCACCCGCAGGTACTTCAGCGTGGACTTCCGCTTTTTCAGATCGAGCACAAAGCGATCGATCATGACCTCAGCAATCGTGTACGGAGCTCCCAGCCGCCGCGCGACAACCCGCATCGGCCAGTCGCTGTAACCACTGAGCGCGGCCTGCACGATCGGTGACGCGATCTCGACCGAGCCGAGTCGAAGCGGCTTCAACTGTGGCACGGAACGCACCCAACTGGCATCCGTACAAAGCGGAGGAGGAGCCTGATCGGTTAGAGACGACGTGTTGGTCATGGACGATCTGAGGTAGGACGGGCACTCCTGCCCGTCTCAAAGCGCAAAGGTCGGGAGGGCAGCCGTGCCCGTCCTGCCTGGAACATTACGCAAGAACATCCTTGATCACATGCCCGTGCACGTCGGTCAGCCGTCGTTCGATGCCGTTGTGGTAGAACGACAGCCGCTGATGGTCCAGACCCAGCAGGTGCAGGATGGTCGCGTGAAAATCGTAAACCGTCGCGACGTTTTCGACGGCTTTGTATCCGAATTCGTCGGTGGCTCCGTAGGTGAAGGGAGCTTTGACGCCGGCTCCGGCCAGCCAGGTGGTGAAACCGGACGGGTTGTGGTCGCGTCCGCTGGCTCCCGCCTGGAAGGTCGGCATTCGACCGAACTCGGTACACCACACGACGAGGGTGTCTTTGAGGAGACCTCGCTGTTTGAGATCCCGAAGCAGTCCGGCTGTCGGCTGGTCGAGGACCGGGCCGTGTTTCGCGTACTGTGCTGCGAGTGACTTGTGCCCGTCCCAGTTGCTGACCCCCTCGCCACCGGTCTGGTACGCCCCGTTAAAGAGCTGCACGAATCGCACACCCTTCTCGACCAGCCGCCGCGCGAGAATGCAGTTTCGGGCGAAGGCAGCCTTCAGCGAATTCGCTGTATCGTCGGCTCCGTAGAGCTTCAGGATGTGGTCCGGTTCGGAGGAAAGATCGCTGACCTCGGGAACGCTGAGCTGCATCTTCGCGGCAAGCTCGTAGCTGGCGACTCTCGCCGCGAGTTCTGTGTCGCCCGGAAAACGATCCTGGTAGCGATCGTTGAGCGTCTTCAAAAAGTCTCTGGTGGCTCGATCCGTTTTCTCATCGACGGTGTCGGGTCGCGCGAGGTTTCGAATTGGCTTCGACGCGTTGAAGTCCGTCCCCTGAAATGCCGCCGGCAGAAAACCCGGACCCCAGTTGTTGACACTGGACTGAGGCGTGCCGCGCGGGTCGGGGATCGCGACATAAGCAGGCAGGTCGCGGTTCTCACTGCCGAGGCCGTACGTCACCCACGCTCCCATGCTGGGAAATCCGTCGAGCGTGAAGCCGGTCGACATGAAATTCTCGCCCGGTCCGTGCGTGTTTGTTTTTCCGGTCACAGAATGGACAAAGCAGATGTCGTCCGCCATCCCGCCAATCTGCGGGACGAGTTCCGAAATCATCTTGCCGGACTCGCCGCGCGGTTTGAATTCCCACGGGCTCTGTGTGAGATTGCCCTGGCTGCCCTGAAACGTGATCAGCTTTTCCGATCCCGGCATCGGCTGACCGTGACGCTTGATGAGCTCGGGCTTGTAGTCGAACGTGTCGAGGTGGCTGCAGGCTCCGGAACAGAAGATGACAATTACGTTCTTCGCTTTCGCCGGGAAGTGGGAATCGCGCGGCGCGTACGGGCTCGCCGGGTCAATCGCTGGCCGGATCGGTGTCCGCTTCGCGGTGTCTGCGGCGAGGAGTTTTTCTTCTCCAAGCAGACTGGCCAGCGCGATCCCGCTCAGACCGGTAGAGAAGTCGGCGAGGAAACCTCGACGATCGAGCAGCTGGCTTCTGGAAAGTTCGGAAGTCATCGATCAGTCGCAAATCAGGGAATGAACAGAAACTCATTTGAATTCAGCAGTGCGCGGCACAGAGCCGGCCAGCCGTGATCCGTCGCAAACCGGAAGGCGGCAGCGGTTTCGTCTGCGTCCGCGGTTCGGCCGAAAGCCAGTTCCATCGCCAGAGCGGCTCGCCGAATGTCCGCGGCCGGTGATTCCTTTTCCAGCCGTTCTGCAAACAGCTTTGCCTGCTGAAGGACGAAGGTGCTGTTGAGCAGATTGAGCGCCTGAAGCGGAGTCGTCGACCGGCTGCGACTGGCTGTGACCTGACTCGCGTCGGGACAGTCGAATGCACCGAAGACGGACTCCTGTTCCTGCCGAACCTTCGTCATGTAGATCATCCGTCGCCAGTCACCCGGCCCGTAACTTGTCTTCGGGAAGAAGTGGCGGACGTTCTCCATCTGAACTTCGAAGCCACTGAAGCCGGGGCCACCCATTTTCAGGTCGAGCACTCCTGTGGTGGCAAGAATGTTGTCGCGAATGGCCTCCGCTTCGAGTCGTCTTGGCGGAAACCGCCACAGCAGCCGTGACGACGCGTCGATCGCGGCCGCGTCTTTGCGAGGCTGGCTGTCCTGCTGCCAGGTGCTCGACATCAGAATGAGCCGGTGGACGTGCTTCAGCGACCAGCTATTGTTGATGAGGTCCCGAGCCAGCCAGTCGAGCAATTCGGGATGAGTCGGCTGCGTCCCGTTGGCACCGAAATCGCTCGGAGTATCGACAAGGCCCGTTCCGAAGTGGTGCTGCCAGATCCGGTTGACGATGACTCTTGCGGCGAGCGGATTGTCCGGCGACGTAATCCATTCGGCGAATCGTCGTCGACGCTCCTGTTCGGGTGCGTTCCGTTCGAGGCCCAGAGAACTGATGACTTCCAGCGTGTCCGGCGTCACCTCTTCGCGTCGGGCCAGCGGGTCGCCTCGGTAAAGTCGATACGTCGGGCCGGGCTGACCGAACGTTCCGGCGTAGACGACCGGCGTTGCAGACAGATCGGCCTGCTGTTTTTTCAAAGTCGCGAGTTCAGCAAACCAGGCTTTTCCCTGTTTCGCGAGCTCAGGGGGTGCGGCTTCAAAATCGTAGGTCGGCTCGTCGGATTTCGGCTTCGCGGAAAACGGCGTGCGGTCGGCCGAGCTGGCAATGGTCTGCCACTGACCGGGCTCGACGGCGGCTTCAATCCGGTATTTCGTCGCGACGCGATCGCTGAATCGTCCCTGCCGGTCACGAGCCCAGACGATTCGGTCGACCTTCACAGGCTGTGGGAACTCAAGCTGCACCCAGCCACCGTTCTCGTTGGAAATCCAACTGCGACCGTTCCCAATCTGCCCGTCGTTGATGTGGACGAGCTTGTGAATCTCGTAGCCGGGCAGATTGCTCGACGAGGTTGGCTTCACGCCGAGGCTCGCCAAGGCAACGTTCTTGTCCCCGGAGAACACCTCAAGTTCATCGATGCAGGGCTGACTGGCATTGGTCGCCTCGATCGTAAATCGAACAAACTTCACAGCGACGGGTTCAAACTCTTCCACGTTGAGTTTCGCGGTGACAGCCGGCCGGAGCTTCGAGTTATCTGCCGGCCTCGGAATAAACTGTGCGAGCCGTGTACGAAGGGTCGCGACGCGGGTCTCAACCTGTTTCAGCTGTTCGGCTCGCTTCGGTGAAATCGGCAGCGTCCGATCGGCATGATTGACTCCGGCAAAGACGGCCTGAATCGAGTAGTAATCGCGCTGCGTGATCGAGTCGAACTTGTGGTTGTGGCAGCGGGCACAGCCGAAGGTCAGGCCAAGGAATGTCGTCCCGGTCGCGTTGATCAGGTCGGCGAGTTCGTCCTGACGCTGCATCAACGTCAGGTTGATGTCCTGGCTTTTGACGATGTCGTGCGGACCCGCGACAAGGAAGCCTGTCGCGACGTCGGCTCCCAGAGCGTCGCCGGCGATCTGCTCGCGGACGAACTGATCGTACGGCTTGTTGTCGTTCAGCGAGCTGATCACGTAGTCGCGGTATGGCCAGGCGTTAGGCCGCTCGCGGTTCGTTTCGAAGCCGTGCGTCTCGCCAAAGCGAACCAGATCGAGCCAGTGCCTCGCCCAGCGCTCGCCGTAGCGCGGGCTTTCCAGTACTTCGTCAACGAGGGTTTCCCATGCGCCCGGTGAGTTGTCCTCGATGAATCTGCGAGTCTGCTCGCGGGTCGGCGGGAGGCCGTGCATCACGAAGAACAGTCGCCGGATCAGTGTTCGTCGGTCGGCTCGCGTTGACGGTTTCAGATTCTTCTCTGTCAGCGTCTGCAGCACGAAAGCATCCAGCGGCGACGAAATGAACGGTGTGTCAAGGTTCGGTGGAGCCGCCTTGCTGATCGGCTGAAACGACCAGTGGTCGGTCGTCAGTTTTCCGTCGTCCCCGCCAGGTGTTTTCGCGCCCTGGTCGATCCAGGCTCGAAGCGTGTCGACTTCTTTCTTTGAGAGCCGATCTCCCTCGGGTGGCATCGTGACGTCCGGGTCGGTGCCTGAGACCACCTTGATCAGAAAGCTTTCGGCCGACTTGCCAGGGACGATCGCAGGCTCACCGATATCTCCGCCTCGGAGAAGAGACGATCGCCGGTCGAGTCGCAGTCCGCTCTGCTGCTCCTTCGGCCCGTGACATTTCAGGCAGTGGCGGCTGAGGATCGGCTGGACATGTTTCTCGAAGTCGATCGCGGAGACTTCGGAACTCGCCTTGTTGTTCGGCGAATTTTCGGTTTGCTCCCCGTCATCCTGAGCGAACGCCGCAACGATGAAGCTGCCGCTCAGTGCAAACACGATCATCGGCCATGGGGTGCGGAACATGCCAGAATCCGAGAGAGATCAATAAAAGATGGATTTTCCGCTGGAGATGCTACCCGTTTTCGAAAGGTCACGGAAATTAGAATGCGGCAGGTGCCTGCCACCACCGCCATTCCGACGTACGGGATCGCGCAACGAAAAAGATCGCCACGGAACGAAGGCTCCGCAGCGATCTTTCAACGCGTCGAATCGAGAGTCGTGCGAGGCCTCTCGATCGGGCTGGCCTCAGGCCATGTCTTTCAGCTTTTTCAGCGGTGTCACTTTCACAACTCGCTGAGCCGGCTTGGCGTCGAGGTCTTTGTAAGCCTTCAGCATCGGCATCCAGACATGTTTCTGGGCTTTGCGAGCAGGCTTCACTCGGACGTGAATCTTGCACAGACCCGGAAGCGTAAACGCGCCAGGACCCTTCTTGTCGAGGCTGCCTTCGATGAGGTTGCTGACTTCGTCGAGGACGGCCTGAACCTGCTTCTTGGTGAGGTCCGTTGCCTCTGAGAGCTGTGTCAGAATCTGTGTCTTGGTGAGGGGTTTGTCTGCCATTCGGGCATCCTTTCAAACATGGCCAGTTAGTTTGCCAACTGCTCAATGCAGTTATCGCGTTTCGAAGTGAGGGGATTATTAAGG
Source organism: Planctomycetota bacterium (assembly GCA_027623235.1). GTDB lineage: Bacteria > Planctomycetota > Planctomycetia > Planctomycetales > Planctomycetaceae > JAQBVJ01. Next base: position 34,471 of record JAQBVJ010000040.1, on the reverse strand, counting down.
GCTCGACTCCTATAAAGTCAACTAATCCGCCTGATTTTTGCCATTTTTATCGTTCCTGGTGAGATCGCTCCAATCTGCATTGCACACATGGTCGGTTATTCATAGGCGACCGGACAGCCGCTGGATTTCGTTTCCGTGACCTCGGGAGCCTTCCCGGACAACACCGCATCCAGTCCGTCCTTGAGGTACGACTCGGTCACACGCTCTTCGTACATGTCGTCATCGAAGGCTCCCATGTAGGCAACCTTGCGATCCTGATCGAGCAGAAAAACCGTTGGTGTCCGCAGAACACCGAACGCCTCACCAATCTTCTGGCTGGGGTCGTGCAGGTACTCGAAGTTGTACTTTTTCTCCTCGGCCCGCTTCTTCATTTCGTCGAGCAGGTCGGCTTCGTAGAGACTCACGCTGATCGCGACGACTTTGACGCCCTTCTCTTCGTACTTCTTCGTGAGCTCGATCAGCCGCTTTTCGTACGACTTCGCCACAGGGCAATGGTTACACGTGAAGACGACGACGACCGCTTTAGCTTTCTTGAGTTCGGCCAGGCCGTGCTTCTTTCCGTCCACACCTTCCAGACCTTTCCATTCGGGAGCTTGACTGCCGATGTCCAGGACGCGATTGAACTTCGCGGCAGACGACGAATGAGAAGCCGCCAGGAGAAGCCCTGAAACCAGAGCAACGGAGAAGACGATCCGACTTTTCATGACAGCACTCCTGAGAATTTGATTTCCAATAGCGTCTGTCGATGCGAGGCCGCCGACAGAATGAGTTCCACAGAACGATCGCCGGTCTGTGCAACCCTTTCAGGATAATTGTTTTTTCGCACTCCAACCCGGGGTGGCGCCGCTGCGCGGCTGACCCCAGGCTGTTGGATGAAACGCCTTCGGCGTAAAACTCGCAACCTCAAAACTCACGCTACGAGGTTGTGAGTTTTTCGCAAACTTGAAAGTCGCAGGCACACTCCGTGTGCCTGCCACGTTGAAAAACTCACAGTCTCTTCGCGTTACGTTTGGGGTGACTTACCCCGCGAAACTCTGAGTCAGCTCGGCCAGTCGATCCAGAGTATTCTTCGCGGCGCCGGAGTCAATCGCCTTTGCGACTCGACCAGCGGCCGTGACGGGATCCGTCTCACGCTGACCGGCGAGCAGCGCGGCTGCCGCATTCGCTACGACGATGTTTCGTGCCGGTCCGGGTTTTCCGCTCAGGATCTGCTGAATCGTTGCGGCACTTTCTTCGGGGCTTGTCACTTTCAGTGCGTCGACCGAGCACTCGCCGAGGCCGAATGTCGAGGCGGTCCACTTTTGAAGTGTGACACCGTCGGCAGACACGTCGAAGACGGTCGTTTCGCCCCACAAGCTGACTTCGTCGAGCTCGTCGTTGCCGCACACGACGAAGGCTCGTTCGCAGCCGAGTCCGTGCAGGGCTCTCGCCAGTTTCTCGGCGGAGCTCACGCGGTTCGCTCCGAGCAACTGAAACTGAGCTCCGGCCGGATTTGTCAGAGGGCCGAGCAGGTTGAAGATCGTCCGAATTCCGAGCGATTTCCTCACCGGCACAACATTCTTCATGGCCGAATGCAGGAGTGGAGCGAAGCAGAATCCAATCCCGACTTCGTCGATGCACTGCCCTACTTGTTCCGGCGAGATCTGCAGGTTGACTCCCAGCGAGGCCAGGACGTCGGCCGAGCCGCTCGAACTCGACACGCTCCGGTTCCCGTGCTTAGCGACCGAGACGCCTGCCCCGGCCGCCACGATCGCCGTCGCCGTGCTGATGTTAAACGTGTGCAGCGAGTCGCCTCCTGTTCCACACGTGTCGACAAGTCCTGTTGCCTGGCAGGGAATTTTCGTCGACCGCTCCCGCATGACGGCCGCGACGGCGGCGATCTCCTCAAACGTCTCGCCTTTGACGGCGAGCCCCGTGAGCAGGGCGGCGATGTCGATCTCTGCTGCGTCGCCGTCCATGATCGCTGCGAAAGCCGCAGTCATTTCCGCAGCCGGCACGGCCTCCCTTCGCAGAACAAATTCCATCGCCGGGTGAATCGCAGCGTGCATCTCGAAGTCCGTGAGGTAAGAGCAAAGGTCTGTCGACAAAGTAGCATGGGCATTCTGCCCAGGGAAATCCCTGTGTGAAGCACGGCCTGGAAGGCGTGCCGCAGCTTTCGCAGAGAGCTTTCGCAGAGACTGTGTAGACACTCGCCGATCGGTTCTCAACGGTTTGCCGCCGGGATTCGAAGTAAACGGGAATTCCGCAGGCCAATCTCACTTCCAGCTTTCCCGAGACTGGACGACCTTTGCCTGCTGTCGTAGCGTGCTCCTGTCAAAACGCCCCGCAATTCCGGAGTCTGAGAATGAAACTGACTCGTCGCGACATCCTCAAATCTGCAGCCGTGAGCCTCGCCGGAGCTGCGGCTTCCATTCCCGTTCTGCCTGGGTTGTTCGCAGACGAGAAGCCTGCGCGAAAAGCCTCAAAGTACATCGACGTACACACTCACATCGGCACGACCTGGAACGGCAACAAAGAGCTCACCGCCGAAGGTCTGCTTCTCTGGATGGACGAGCACGACATTGAGAAGTCTGTGCTGCTCCCGCTGACCTCGCCGGAATCTTCGAGCTTTCTGCTGCTGACCGAGCCGGCTCTGAAAGCGGCGAAGGATCATCCGGACCGTTTCATCCCGTTCTGCTCGGTGGATCCGCGTACGTCGCTCAGAGGCGGCCGCAAGGGATTCCTCGAGGTCATCGGCCGCTACGTCGACATGGGGGCAAAGGGATTTGGCGAGCACAAAGTCGGGCTCAACTTTGACGATCCCCTCATGATGCAGATTTACGATGTCTGCGAGGAATTGAAGATTCCGCTGCTGTTTCACATGGATAATGAACGAGGCAAAGATCAGCCGGGCCTGCCTCGACTTGAGCACGCTCTCGCCACGTACCCGAAGCTGAAATTTATCGGACATGGCCCCGGCTGGTGGGCGTCCATTTCCGGCGGACTGACTCAGGAAGAGCTGGCGAGCTACCCGAAAGGCAAAGTCCGCCCGGACGGAGCCATCGATCGGCTGATGGAGAAATACCCGAACATCTACGGCGATCTTTCGGCCGGCTCCGGTGCGAACTCGATCAGCCGGGATGCGGAATTCGGGCGAGCCTTTATGATTCGCCGCCAGGACCGGTTGATGTTCGGCACCGATTATCTGCAGCCGGGTCAGGCCGTGCCGCAGTTTGAGGTCTTCGACGGACTCGACCTGCCGAAGGAAGTGGCCGGAAAAATCTTCCGAGGCAACGCGGAGAAAGTCCTCGCCCTGAAGAGTTAAATACGAATCAAACGCGAAGCGTCGGGAAGCTCATCAGTGTCAGAATTCCCGCAGGGTGCGTCTGTTTGACTGCGACGAGAGATTCATGAAAGCGATTGCCGTTCGGCCTCCGAATAAAAACAGCGTCCATCTGGCCGAGCTTCCGATGCCGACGCTCGACATGGTGCCGAACGGGCATGGAGTCCTCGCAAAGGTTCTGAAAGTCGGGGTCGATGCGACCGACCGGGAAATCAATGAGGGCCTGTACGGCAACCCGCCCGACGGCAGCGACTTTCTTGTCATCGGCCACGAGATTTTCGCACAGGTTGTTGAGGTCGGGCCGCTGGTGAAGCGGGTTCAACCGGGTGACCTGGTGGCGTGTACGGTCCGGCGGCCGGGCGGTTCGATCTACGATCAAATCGGGCGAAACGACATCACCAGTGAAGAGGTCTACTACGAGCGCGGCATCAATCTGCGGCACGGGTATCTCACCGAATATTTTGTCGATGAGCAGCGGTATTTCGTGAAGATTCCGAAAGGGCTGAGTCATCTTGGCGTGCTGGCCGAACCGGCCAGCGTCGTGGCGAAGGGGATCGAGCAGGCGTACCTCGCTCAACAGAGGCTGCAGATCTGGGAACCGCAGCGGGCCTTTGTGCTGGGAGCCGGCCAGATCGGGCTTCTCGCCGCGATGATGCTCCGGCTGCGCGGCCTCGAAGTTTTCACGTTTGCGTACACAAAGGCTGAGGGAAATCTCAAAGCGGAAATCGCCGAGCAGTACGGCTCGCACTACATCAGCACGCAGGAAAAATCACCGGCCGACGTCGCGAAAGAAGTCGGACGACCGGACGTCATCTTCGAGGCGACCGGACGCAGCGAGCATGCCTTCGGGGCAATGTCGTATCTCGGTCTGAACGGAGCACTCATCTGGAGCAGCGTGACCGGCAGCAACACGGAAGTCACAGTGCCTGGTGACAAGATCAATCTCGAATGGGTGCTCGGCAACAAGCTCCTGGTCGGCACCGTAAACGGCAACTGGCGACACTTCGAAATCGGCATCTCCGACCTGGCCCTCGGCGAGCAGATGTTTCCCGGCGTGACCGAGCAAATTCTGACTCACCCCGTCGACGGGCTGGAGAATTTCCAGCAGATGATGGAACTGCTGGAGTCCGGCAAGTGCCTGAAAGTCTTCGTGAATGTGGCGGACGAGGAATAGGTCCTGCCCGTCTGGTGGGCCGCGCGACGCGAGGCCCCCGGCAAGCTTCAGACGATTACCAGTCCCGCTTCGATTTCGATCCATGTCGAGATTGACTCGTCAGCCGGCAGAACCTGCCAGCCCGTGTTGACTCCTTGAGCCTCCAGGTTGATCGCATCGGTGATGCAGGTGTACGGCTCGAAGCAGACGGCGTTTCGGTTCGGCGGCGTGTAGATGACAAGATCCCGGAACAGGCCTGGGCTGCGTTGAGCGACCTGCAGTCCTGCCGACTCATCGATCATCGCACACTCAATGACGTCGCCAGGAATCGCACTGAAGACGTCGTCGAGTTTCGATTCGCCGAAGTAGACGCCATCTGCCAGTTCGAGCTCTTCGGGAATCGAGTTTTGAATTCCCGTGGGCAGGCATTCAATAAGGTCCCACTGCGCTGCGGCCGGGGCGACGAGCAGACACTGGTCCGCCTTCGAGGCCTCGCCAAACGGCAGCTTGAAGTAGGGGTGCGTGCCGAGCCCCCACGGCAGCGGACAGTGATCCGGATTGCGGATCGTGATGTCCGCTCGAAGTTTCGCCCCGTTCAATTTGTAACGCACGGTGAGGACGAAGTCGGCAGGCCAGAGATCGCGCCGGTCCGGAGCGTCGACACTCAACTGAAACTCACCCGTGACGGTATTGGCTGTCTGCTCGACAACCCGCCAGGGACGATCAATCACAAAACCGTGAATGGCGTTGCCGTTTCGGTCGTCGCCGACAATCCCGAATGGCAGCTCGTAGTCTTTGCCGTCCCACGTGTACTTTCCTTCGCGGATGCGGTTGGGAAACGGGAACAGAATCGGAATGCCGCTTCCGCTCGGTCGTTCGCCGGTCTCTTCGAATCCGGGCAGCGTCGAAATCACGTCGACCGTTCGATCGTCGACTTTCGCGAGCAACTCGAAACAATTGAATCCGTGCTCGACGGAGATTCGAGCCGACGAACCGGCATCATTCAGCGTGACAATCATTCTGGCGATCCTGCAGGGAAACGTGGTCCAGCGCGAAACATAGGCGAGGGTCTTCCGCAAAACCACCTGGCTGCCGCCCTGACTGCCGGGTCAGTTTCCTGTGACGTGCCTTCGGTTGCGGAGATCAGCAAATCCCGCAAGTCCGGGAGCTGGCGTGTTGATTCAGGAGCTCAATTGGTTCATCGTTTCTGCGGTAGAGCTGATGACAGGTGTGGCTCTGCCGGGTCAAGCGGCTTTGTAGAAACAAACAAAAAAGGCGTTGATGAACCCCACCGTGACCGATCTGGCCAGCGCGCTGTTTGACGTATCTCGCGATGCCCTCCTGCTGGCCTCGTGCAGTGACGGGGCAATCGTTGACGCAAACCCGGCCGCCGCAGAACTGTTCGGGTTGAGCTGCGATCAACTGCGCCTGATGCGAATCGGCGAGATCCTGGAGGCGGACTCCGACACAATCTCAAGTCCTGATGAGGCACGATACGAGGCGGAACCCAGCACACGAATGTTGACTCGTGATCGCCAACCAGGCCTGGCCGTCCACGTTCAACGGTTGCCGGTCGACCTGGACGGAACTTCGCGCGAGCTGTTTGTCGTTCGCCGCCGGGATATCACCCGGAACGAGCAGTTCCTCGACGGGCAGACAAAGATTCTGGAACAGTTGGCTTATGGGACATCGCTGGAAACGATCCTGACTTCGATCGTGCTTTTGATTGAGGACGTGTTCGAGGAAACGCAGGCTTCTGTTCTGCTGCTTTCTGAAGACGGGCAGAGGCTGCTCAATGGAGCTGCGCCAAGCCTGCCGGTGGCGTACAACCAGGCAATCGACGGACTTGCCATTGGTGAGGGTGTTGGTTCCTGTGGCACCGCTGCGTTTCGGCAGCAGCGAGTCATCGTGAAAGACATTCAGGCCGACTCGCTCTGGGAGCCGTACCGGGAACTCGCGGCCGGTTTTGATCTGGGTGCGTGCTGGTCTCAGCCCGTGTTTTCAAGCAGCGGTGCCGTGCTGGGTACATTCGCGATGTACTACGCGGAACCTAATGAGCCGTCGACCGAAGAACTGGATCTGATCGATCATGCCGCACGGCTGGCCGGCGTCGCGATCGAACGATGGCGGACGGAAACCGAACTCCGCCGACAACGGTGCGAACTGGAAGTAATCCTCGACGCGGTTCACGCTCAGGTTGTTTACATGGACACGTCCGCGCGAGCCGTCCGGCACAACCGCGTCTCTCGCGAACTGCTCGGGCTGGGCGATGAGGGCATCCGCGGGAACACCGTGATTGAACAGACCCCCGAACTCGACAACCCTGCGCTGCGACACGAGCAGAGTATCGAGGTCATCCGTACCGGGATTCCCCAACTGGGTTCGATTGAAAAATTCACAGGTGGAGGCGGTCCGGACAACAGTGGCGAACGATGGGTCAGCATCGACAAAGTGCCCACGTTCGACGACGAAGGAAATGTCGATGGCCTGCTGCTTTTCAGTTATGACATCACACACCTCAAGGAAACCGAAGACGCCTTGCGGGAAAGCGAAGAACGCTTCCGCCAGCTTGCCGAACACATCGATTCCGCATTCTGGATGTTTGATTACAAGCTCGACCGGATGCTCTACATCAGTCCCACTTATGAGAGGGTTTTCGGCCGGCCGCCGGAGCTCATGTATGGAAACGCGGAAGAGTTCATGGAGTCCGTCCTGCCCGAGGATCGCGAACTTGTTCTGGAGAAAATCAAACGCCAGCAGGCTGGACTCTCGACGGAGGTGGAGTACCGGATCACTCGACCCGGTGGAGAAGTTCGCTGGATTCGAGACCGAGCCTTTCCGATCCGCAATGAGGCGGGCGAGTTGATTCGAATTGCCGGCATCGGCGACGACATCACTCACATCAAAACGACCGAAGAGAAGCTGCAACAGCACCACAACGAACTGGCTCACGCTTCCCGGCTGACGACGATGGGTGAGCTGGCAGCAGGGCTCGCTCACGAGCTGAATCAGCCTCTGGCTGCGATCGCCAATTTCTCCGTCGTTGGCGAAGAAATGGTCAACCGCGGGGTCCCGCCGGACATGAAGCGACTGTGCGAAGTGATGGCCATGCTGCGCAGCCAGTCGATCCGTGCGGCGAACATTCTCAAGCGAGTCAGTCAATTCGCCAGTCGGACGCCGCCCCGTCGAGCGATTTTGAATCTCAACCAGATCGTTGAAGACGCGGCACGGCTGCTCGAAGTCGATTTCCGGAATAGCCAGGTCCGGCTGGTGCTGCAGCTCGACGATTCACTACCGGACGTTGCTGCCGATTCGGTGCAGCTCCAGCAGGTCCTGGTGAATCTGGCCAGGAACTCACTGGAGGCCATTCTCAGAAATGCGACCGAGGAGCCAAACCGGATCGTGATGGTTGTCACACACAGGATCGGAGACCTTGTCGAAGCCGCGGTGCTGGACCGTGGCCCCGGACTCGGTGAAGACATCGACAGAATCTTCGACGCGTTCTTTACGACTCGCGAAGACGGCATGGGACTCGGCCTTCGAATCAGCCAGTCGATTGCTGAGGCACACAAAGGACGTCTGTTCGCCGCCAATCGAACGGAAGGCGGCGCCGTGTTTCGGCTGCAGTTACCGATCGCGAAGGACTCCTCACCCGCGATTGTCACAAACAAGCAGTAACGAAAGGATCAGACGGTCGAGGATTCAGGCTACCGCAGATCGATTGTCATCGACGAGCTGTTGGCAACCGGGAGCACCGGTGCGAACTTCTTGTGTCGAGCACGTCGGGCTCCGCCGCCCGGATAGAATGCAAAGCCGAGGTACGAATCCACCGTCCCCGTGTAGGCTGGCGTCACGAAGTTGCCCTGGCCGAACAGCGCCCAGTGATCGTTGAGCGGAACGTGAATTTCCGCACCGAACAGGACGTCGTGGCCGGACGGCTGCTGAGGTGGCAGCCCGAACGCTGCTTCAAAAGCGACGTTACGCTGACCATGACTCTCCGCAACACCGACCCAGAACGTTGTTTCCGCCTGGGACTCCCAGATGTGCCGCCAGTACACGGACCCTTGAGAAAGTGGCTCCAGCATCACCGGAAACGGCACCGCGCCGAACACGTTGAAAACCGCTCGATCGCTGTCGTGCGAGGCGGCGAAACGAAGGCCGAGCTCGTTCGTCTCTGAAAACTGATATCCGAATTGGCCGCGAATCTGGTTCAGGTGATTCTTGTGGTAGTAAGACTGGTAGAGGTGATCCCAGGCGAGAGCCCACACGATTCCCGAGTCGTGTCGCTGAAACAGGCCGAACGTCGTAAAACTTTGCGACCGGGCCTTGGCTTCCAGTACCCTCTCAAAAACCTGGACTGCGTTGTCGGTGTAGTTGATCGCCGTGCCGATCTGAACGCCCAGACCGAGTTCTCTGGACAGAGGCAATCCGATATTTGCCGAGAGGCGACCGCCAAAGTGAGCGTTCGCGCCGAAATCCTGCGGCTGCTTGGAGCCTTCCAGTCCGAAAAACAGCATGAGCGTGTCGAGCGGATCAAACTTGTCGGAGCAACAGTCCCCGTGGTCGATCAGACTCGCATGGTCATCCTCGTAAGGAGCGGGCTCAAAGACGGGCGGCTGTGCAGCGTACCTCTGTTGAAACGGGTACTCGTGCTGATACGGGTACTCCTGCTGAAACGAAAGATCCTCGTGCGAGTGATGCTCGTGCAGATGGCAGTCGCATTCCTGAGCGGCAAGGCGCGTTGCGGTCTGCGTTCCGAGCACGCTCAGCGAAACAAGAAAAACGAATATCGGCAACCGCATGGAAGTCTCGATTCGATTCAGAGGGGAGCGAGGGCGACGGCGCAGAATCTCACTGATCGATACAATCGGCACAGTTTGACACCGCAAGACAGTCTTTCTCCTGGAATTGCGGGAATTGTCTCAAGTCACAGGAAGGGCCAGCGATCGCAGCTCGGCGGAGGCCTCGCGTTCTCAGCTCGACTTCCGCTGTCAGACTGCCTGACGGCAGATGTCGAACTAAGCTGGACAGCGCCACTTTGGCTCTGATCCGCACAAATACAAGCACGACGCGCAAGCGAGTGAACTTGTCGTAAGTTATTCACTCGCTTGCGCTTCGTGCTTGTGTGGCGGCTGGAAGTGGCGCCGTCCCTTAATGCTCAAGCACCGACAGGCGGAGCACTGGCTCCAGTCGATCGCCAACTCGCTGGTTCTGCACGAACTCGCAGTGTCGATCGTTTTCCTGCAGGATTGTCGCCACGGCCGGGTCGCTGGAGACCGCCTGAGTTATTGACAGGTCACCGAACTCCGTTGCCTCAAGCAGGTCGAAAACCGTGTTGACGGTCATGCCGAAGTAGTCGAGCCGTCCGTTAATCGTCGTCAGCATCGCGTCGCCGCGGTGCAGCGCAATTCGAGTCGGCAGCCGGACAGACTCAGATTCCGCGATGAGTGACGGCAGCTTCAATGCGACGTGTGTGGCTCCGATCGGATCTTCAAACGCGGCGAGGAAGCCGTCTGAGATAATTCGGATGACCGCTCCGCCCTCGGCCTGCACGGCTTCATCGGCGATGCGCAGACACTCGTGGACGATGGCGAACGTGCCGCTGTCACCGCGTTCGTTGTAGACCGTTTCGAGCTGTCCGACCGACACCGCCAGCAGCGTCACACGCGTCACGTTGGCCAGCTGTCCGGGAGCCATGACCTCGTTCGGAAACAGCTCGCGAAACGTCGCCAGCGAAGTCGCCTGTGCGGCGGTCAGCGCGTCGTCGCGGCCGGCGACTCGTTCCAGCCGCACGAGCAGTTCCTGCTCGGCCGTGTTATGCAGCACGAGGTTCTGATGGTCGCTGTTGAGCGGCGACGGTGTTTCCTGCAAAGGCCCGCCCAGCGCTACCTCCCACCGCCCGACGCCGCCTTTTTGAGCCACCTGGAATTCCAGCGTCCAGGCCAGATGCGGGCTTCGCAGCCGATACGTGCCTGGCGGAATGCCGAGCGTCCACTTCACTCGCTCGCCGGAGCGAACTCGGGTTTGAGCCACAATGTGCGGAAAATGAGCCGGCCCGCCGATGCAGTACGTTTCCGTTTTAACGCGACGCAGCTCGGGATGAATCCTGAAGATCAGTTCGACCGATGTGGAAAAGTCCGATTCGAAGTCGAGGTTGCACGCCTCGCAATGTTCGTGATCTTTGAGTGACTGCAGCGTGTCCTTGACCGAAGAGGGAATGCGGCAGACCGGGCAGAGGATGTCCCACAGCAAAGTCAGCATGCCGTGTTTCACGGCACGCAGGCACGTGTCGATTGTTTTCTTTTCGTCGAGCCCCAGCCGCTGCGCGAGAGCAATCGGTCGAATCCGCGAGACCTCCTGGTCGGGTGCTTCCAGCAGAAACTGCCCGATGCGGTCAGCAATTTCCGCATCCGTGCCGGCGTCGATCAGCGTCGCGACACGCTGATCCATTCGCTGCTGCATAGCCGCGCCGGCTTGCTTCGTTTTGGAAAACGGGTCTTCGCCGGTCACATCGGATCCGGCGGACGCGACTTGATCGATCCGTCGGTAAATTCGTTCGAGGGCGTTTCGGGTCGGACGCCCCATTTGGATTTTCGAGACCAGTTTTCCGACGAATCCGCGCGGCTCGATCCGGACACTGTGAGTCAGCGTTGTTCCGCCGGACGGCCTCTGCGAGAGCTCCACCGTCGAGATGAACCACAGAAACGGTCCCTGCGTAAACTCGCGCAGCACGCCGAAGCGCCGGCCTTCGATCCACTCGAATGGGTGTTCTTCCCACGCGAGCTTGACCGCACCGATGGCCGCCTCGCCGAATCTCCTCGTGCCGCCGACGCCGTCGGGCTCGGCTCGAAACGTGGCCGGCGGTAAGCCCATCGCCTGGTTGAATCGGTCCGTGTTGGAGACGTGCGGCCAGAGCTGCTTCGGAGTGCTCTTGAGCTCCCACTTGAATTCCCATTCGAGCATGGCAGCACCGCTCGCCACGTCCGGCAGGTGCGGGTGCATCACGATCGACGACGGCTCACCACGCACGATTCGCTCGAGTTCTTCGAGCAGATCCGCCGCGTCCTGGTAGCGATCGTTCGGGTCTTTGGCCATCGCCTTTTCGATGACCGAAATCGCACCCGCCGAGATCTTCTGATTGTGCTTCGTCAGTGGCGGCACAGGATCCCGGAGGTGGGCCGACATCAGCCCGGCCATGTCCGGCGCCTGAAACGGAGCCTGCCCGGCGAGCATGTGGTACAGCGTGGCCCCCAGCGAATAAACGTCTGCCCGCGGCCCGACGTCCACATTGCTCCACTGCTCCGGAGCCATGTACAGCGGCGTGCCGAGCACCATGCCGGCCTGCGTCACCTGCATCGACTCGGACTGTTCCAGTTGCCGGGCGAGGCCAAAGTCCGTCAGTCGACCTCGTGGAAGATCCACTCCTTCCACCACTTCGACAAGAATGTTGTCCGGCTTGAGGTCACGATGAACGATGCCCTGCCGATGCGCATCGTCGAGTCCCCGTGCGACGTCGGCGATGATCGAGAGCCCGCTTTGCTCGTCAAACCGGCCGCTGGCTTTGATCTGATCGCCCACTGACTGACCCTGCACGAACTCAAGGGCCATAAACGCGACGCCGTCATCCTCGTTGGCCTCGATCAGCCGTGTGACAAACGGATTGCTGATCTCCGCGAGCAGCCGCGCTTCTTTGAGGAATCGTCGGCGTGCTCGTTTGCTGGACGAGATGGACGGCTTCATCGTCTTCAGCGCGACGATCGTTCCGTCGACCGGATCCTCGGCTTTATAAACCATGCCCATCGCACCGCGGCCGAGCTCACTGAGAATGCGGAACCGACCGATCCGCGTCGGCAGGTCCGAAATCCGTCGGGCTCCCACCGCTGTATCCGACGGCCTGGTGAACGCTCCGGTGTCGGCCGATGCCGGCGAGGATTCCCTTGTCTGATCGACCATCGAGTCTGAAAGGATCGCGATCGCCTCACCAATCCGACCGGCCACTTCGCGCGCCGACGGACGATCCATTTCGTCGGACGAAAGCATGTCGCGCAGCAGACGTCGAACCGGATTTTCAATCGGTCCGCTGGCCAGCCGCTCCAGCGAAAACTTGAATTCGCCGGTCGAGTTCAAAGTCTGATCCGCGATGCCGATGCTTCCAGCCAGGCCGCCGGACGAATCGGTCGTTGCCACTTTCCCGGAGATCACCCAGTGCAGCAGCATGCCCAGGCTGTAGACATCGGTCTCCGCGGTCGCGCCTTCCGTCGGCGAGGAAAACAGATCGAGCTCGTCGTCGGTCTTGAATCGTCCGAGCCGAAACGGAAGCAGATCCAGCTGAGCGATCTCGCCCCACCAGATCTGCGACGGGGCGAGGTTTCCCGCAACCAGACCGACTCGATGCGCCTCGACCACCGCTCGCGCGAGCCGTTCGACAACGGTCAGGCCTTCGACGATCGAATCAAAAAACGTGTCCGATCCGCGATCGCGCAGCGACCGCTCAGGAGCCGCATCAGTCACGACAAAAACAGTTTCCGCGTCGAGGTTGGATTCGCGGCAGCGAAGGATCGCCGGATGATCGACCAACTGAACCAGACGAATCTGCCGTTCAGCGAACTCACGACGACTCCCGGAGACGGCGGTCAGCAGGTGCAGGTCGACGATGTCGCCCGATTTCGGATCGCGGGCCGAGTACACGACGCCGTCCGGTCCGGCGCTTCGCTGGGTCAGAAGTTCAAATCGGCCCGTATCCACAGCGTCCGCCCAAATGAAGGCTCAAGGCTCACGAACCTGCGATCGTAAACGACCGTGCCTGCCGGAACGACTCTACACGTCTTCCGGCTGGCCGCTTGTAAAAATGACGGCTGAGCGGGCACCGTTTCCTGGGGTCGTTCGCTCCTCGACGACACGAAACCCGCGGTCCAGGTAATTCTTCATCGCGTACTTGTGATCGTGGCTGCACGTGGTCAGCCAGACGCGACTGGCACCGCGGTCCCACGCCCGGTCAACGGCGACGGACAGAAAATGTCCGCCGAGTCCCTGGCCGATGAAGCCCGGCATCAGACCGAAGTGGTGAATTCGCACGCTGCCGTCTTCGTGGCCAAGCGTCTCGCAATAACCGGCCGGAGCTCCGTCAATGTACGCGACCCACGTTTCGAGTTCCGGCTGATTGACCCAGCTCGTCCACTCGGCCTCGCCCCAGTCATGTCGACCGCCCCACCGAAAATCCGTCCCGACCGCCTGGTGGAGAAACCAGTTGAACGACGCACTGGGGCGAACCACCTCGCGCACCTCAAGCCCGGCCACGTCGATGCGCTTCGGCCGGAAGTCCGCACGCGAGGACATCTCAAGGATCCAGGTGGTTTTTGTGACTGACATGCGGAGTCTACTTCAGGCTGCGAATCCACTCGGCCATCAGCTCGGCGGCCTGCTCGTCCACGATCGTTGTACCGAGCTGCGGCATCTGACCGCGGCCTCGACGATTGATCCGGTGCAGCAGGATCGACTTGTCCGGCTGGCCGGGCGCGACGAGTTGCGCTCCCTCAATCCCAAAGCGATCGTGCAGCGGCGCTTCGCCGATGAGCTTTGCTTTGTCGAGCGTCGTTCCGAACGAAAGCAGCATCTGCGAGTTTCCTCCTCCGGCATCGACGTGGCACTGAGCACAGTTGGAGTGCAGGTACGACCGCACTCGATCTTCGAGCGACAGCGATTGGTCGTACGGATCCGCCAGGCTGTCAAAGTCCGTCGCGAGAAAGTCGCTCTCTTTCGATGTCGTCTTCGGCAGCCGAATCAGTCCGAGATGTCCGAGGACCCGTAACTGGTTGTCGGTTTTTGTCACGCCCGACGCGGCATCGACGTAGTCGTAGTCGCGATTCAGTTGCGGCGTCGAAAGCCCGAGCACGAAGTTGGCGGCTCGACTGTGGCAGACCATGCACTCGGTGCGGCTCGGGAAGTGCCAGTCGAATTTCTTTGTTGTGCCGTCGCCGTTTTCAATCGTAAAGGCCTGATCGGCTCCGACGTTCTGCACGAGCGTCGCGTCAGTCTGTTCGTCGTTCCAGGCGTACGAGTAACCGACCCACTCGTTCTGTTCCTTCTTCAGCAGCCGTGTTTCGATCCAGCGATGCGACTTCGGATCGCCGACGGTGGTCTCGATTCCGAACGACTTCACCAGGACCGTGCTGTCGGGAAACGACCAGCTGCGATGGCCCTTTGAAAAACCGATCGGCGGTTTGCCATCCTCGATCGCGTCAGCCGGGATGGCGATGAAGCGAGCTTTGCTGGCTCCGTCCGACCACAGCGGCGAGTTCACCGAGTACGGAATGACGCCGGGTTTCACCTGGTGTTTCGAGACGTCGTCGAAGAGGCCCGTCCGACTGAGCGCTCCCGGGAAATCCGCCGGCGTCTCAGGCGCAGGGTTGGGCTCAAGCGTGAAGAAGCCTCCCTTCCCGCTTCCCTGGTGGTCAGTGATGAGCAGCTCGCCGTCGGCGTCGAGTCCGAACGATGTAATCTGCATCGTGGTGTCGGCAATCTCGTGATGCCAGAGAACTTTTTCGCCGTCGTGTCTGCCGGCCCAGATCTTTCCGGTGGAGTAGTCGCCGTACAGGTACGCGCCTTGCAGCTTCGGAAACTTCTCCCCGTGATAGACGACTCCGCCGGTCAGCGATCGCGCCTCGGCGTGCGAGTGCTCGAACGTCGGCTTCGTCAGCGGAACCGGAGCCTGCTTGCGTTCCAGGTAAAACGGATGCGAGCCCTCGTAGACGCTCCACCCGTAGTTCGCACCCTTTGTGATCAGGTAAGCCTGCTCCCACAGGTCCTGCCCGTTATTGCCGACCCAGATGTGACCGGTCTTCGGGTCCAGGCACATCCGCCACGGGTTCCGCATGCCGATCGCCCAGGTCTCCGGCCGAACGTTTTTCATTCCCACAAACGGATTGTCGGCGGGAATGGAATACGCACGCCCCTCGTCCGGATGGTCGACGTCAAGCCGCAGCACCTTCGCCAGCAGATGATCGAGCCCCTGCCCTTTGATGTTCGTATCCGAGTCCGATGTCCCGTCCCCGGTCGTCACGTACAACATCCCGTCGAGGCCGAACACGAGAGCGTGTCCGTTATGCCCGTTCGACTCCCAGTCGATGATCCGCTGTTTCGATTTGAGATCGAGCGACGTCGAAACGCCCTCGCTGATCTTCTCCGGCACGGCCCGCTTCAGCGTGTACCGATCGACGTGGCAGCGTTTGGGCTCCTCGCCGATCTGCCCGTTCCCGCCGACATAAATGAACCCGTTCTTCTCAAAGTCCGGATGAAAGCACACACTGTAATTCGTGTCCTCAGAGTCGAGCAGAATCTCAAACTTGCCCGACGAACCATCATCGACGGTTCGGCACAGCCGATACGTTCTGGGCTTACCACGATTTTCGTGGATGAAAAGCAGCCGCTCGCTGCCAGGTTCCCGGATCACAAGAATGAGCCACTCCGCCTTCAGGTTCGGCAGCACCTGCTTCGGTCGAAACGGCAACGGTGGATCGGGCGAGCCGATGACGGTCGACGTCGTGAGCGGGACGAGCTTGTCGATCCCGAAATCGCCTGGCGAATCCTGAGCACTCGCGGAAACAGCCAGCCCGAGCAGAACGCAAACAACGGATGCAGCTTTCATAGGAAACTCCCGGCGCGGATGGTGGGCCGACAGTGTGAAGAACCCAGGGCGAGACGTCCAACTTGCGGCGAGGATCCTGCCGGGGCTACCGTCTGGCGCTGACAGCCTGTTGAAGAATTCGGATCCCTGTAGCGGAGCGGCGTAAGCCGCTCTGTTTTGCATGGAAAAACGCGCACTGACCGGACGGCTTACGCTGAGCCGCTACCTCATTCAACAGGCTGCTGATCGACACCCGGTTTTTCTGAACCACACTGGAGAAGCCCGTGGCCGCACCGCAGAACGAATCGGAACTCTCGACGATCCCTTTTTCACAACAGCTGAAATCGTTCGGCTCCGTCTACTGGATTGCCAACTGGATGGAGCTGGTCGAGCGGTTTGCCTACTACGGCGTCCGAGTTGTCCTGCCCGTCTTCATGGTCGCCGCCTACGAGAAAGGTGGCCCGGAGCTGACTCAGATTCAGAAAGGCAACATCTACGCGGTGTGGGCCGTCGTGCAATCGTTTATTCCGATTCTTTCGGGCGGATTCGCGGATCGGTACGGCTACAAACTCAACATCGCCCTCTCGACCGTTTTGAAAATCATCGGCTACCTCATCATGGGCTACACCGTGGTACTCGCTGAGTCACTCGCCGGTGTTCCGCTTCGAGAAGCCTTCGAGACAAACGCCGACGGCACCAGAATCCGCACCGACCACGCTTACGAGATCTTCTTCCTCGGAGCGATGTTACTCGCCTTTGGAACTGCGATTTTCAAACCCGGAGTCCAGGGGCTCATCGCAAACCAGATGCCCAAAGGCAGCGCGTCGCTGGGCTGGGGACTGTTTTACCAGATGGTCAACATCGGTGGATTCATCGGGCCGCTGCTGGCCGGGTACCTGCGAATCCTCGAATGGGAGTACGTCTTCCTGGCCTGCGCAGGCGGGATCGCGTTGAACTTCATTCCGCTGTTTTTCTTTGCCGAGCCTGCTCGACCGGACGACGCCGAAGCTCAGACCGGACCAGCCGCCCTGCTTTACCGGGCTCTCAGCGGCCTGCTCGAACCGCGTCTGTTTTTCTTCACGATCAGCTTCGCCGGTTTCTGGCTGATGTTCTACCAGCTGTTTGACATCCTGCCGAACTTCATCGACGACTGGATCGACTCGCGAGCTGCCGCGGCCTGGCTCTCCGGCATCTTTGGTGAGAGTGCCGTTCCGACGACAGGTGGCAACCTGACTCAGGAATGGATGATTAACGCCAACGCGCTGCTGATCAGTCTGTTCGCATTCGGAGTTGGCTATCTGACCGGTCGGATGAAATCTCTGACGGCCATCATCGTCGGCATCGGCGTCTCGGCCGTCGCGATCTACGGGCTTGGTATGAGCATGAGCGGCTGGTGGATCATCGGCGCAATCGGCCTGTTTTCCGTCGGCGAGATGATGGCCAGTCCGACAAAAATGCGTTACCTCGCCGCGATCGCCCCGCCCGGTCGGGAAGGCCTTTATATGGGCTACGTGAATTTCACCGTTGGAATTGGCTGGTCGATCGGCAGCATCATCGCCGGCCACATGTACCAGGAACAGGGCGATAAAGTCGAGCTGGCTCGCCGCTACCTGGTCGAGGAAAAGCTGGCGACAGCGGAAGAACTCGCGTCGATTTCGAAAAACGATCTTCTGCCGTTCTTCGAGAAAACCGTCGGTGTCGATGCCTGGGAAACCCGGAACATTCTGTGGGAGCGGTACGAGCCGCAATCCATGTGGCTGGTTTTTACACTGATCGGCGTCGGCTCGATGATTGCCATCATGATTTACAACAAAGTCGTGACCGCAGCCGCAGCCAACCCGAACCACTCGTTCAACACACGAGGCGGATTCTGGGTCAACGCATTCCTCATACCGATTTGTCTGATCTTCATCGGGGCAAACATTTACAGCGCCCGTTCGGTCGGCGAATCCGATGAGGTCGTCTGGGGAATGCCATCGCTCGGCCTGCTGCTCAATGCAATGTTCTTCCTGATGATGCTGGCGGTATCGTTCGTGGGCGAGAAGCCGAGGGCAGACGGTAAGGCTCCGGTCTGACAGCAGCCTGAAAGTCGAGCACAACTTCTGAGGTAGCGGAGCGGCTCAAGCCGCCCGGTCGACCGCGCGTTATCTGTAGCCACGCTCGCCAGAGCGTGGACGAGTGAGAAGATCGCCGGGCAACCACGCAGAGTCGTTTAACGTTGAGCCGCAGGCGAAAATTGGGGCATCGCGGCGCTGTGGAAACAAATCCGAGGGTGGCGGCGATGTCGCGGAGGTTCATCGCGAGCTCCGCCACCGAAGGTCTCGACTGCGGCTCAACGTTAAACGACCGACGCAGAGGCCGTGCCGAACACTATTGGCAGGATACCCATGGGCGACGCACATCACGGTCTGGAAGGCCGTGCTACTTTGGGATTACGCCTCGCGAATCAGCAGCGTCTGAAATCCGCCGTCGGATGGCTCGCCGGGGAAGAATTCACGAGTTTCCTCCAGACGAATTCCGACCGCATCCTGCAGAAACCGCGAGATCACGCCGCTGTTTTCTTCGGGCTCGATCGAGCACGTTGAGTAAACCAGTCGGCCGCCCGGGGCGAGCCGTGACGCGGCTGCGGTGAGCAGCTTCAACTGCAGTTCGGCCAGTTCCTCAACGTCGCCTCGCTTCAGTCGCGACCGCACCTCGGGCCGCTTGCCGAGCACTCCCGTGTTCGAACACAGCACGTCCACCAGGATCGCATCGAACGGGCCGGCGGGCAGATCGGACAGGTCGTCCCTCACCGTCGCCGTTTCGATGATGCTGATTCCAAGCCGCTCGGCATTTTCCGGGACTCGTTCGAGACGAACCGCGTCCGAATCAACGGCGAGCACACTGCCTTCGTTCTTCATCAGCTCCGCAAGGTGAGTCGACTTCGTTCCCGGTGCCGCGCACAGGTCAAGAACCCGCTGGCCCGGCTGGGGGTTCAGCAAAGCCGCCGCTGACATCGCCGTCTCATCCTGGACGACAAACAGTCCCTCGGCGAAACCGGGCAGAGTCACCGGATTGCCAGCGCCTCGACACCAGATTGTTCCCGGCAGGCTGCCCTCGCCAAACGTCGCTTTTCGCACGGCGATCGGCTTGCCGGGTGTTTCGTCCACCGCGGCGTCTTTTGTCTCAGCGTCTTTTGTCTCGGCGTCTTGAGTCTCGGCGTCTTCTTCTGCGGGCACTTCTGTCTCTGCCTCGGATTGAGGATCGACGACCTCTTCAGAAGTCACCTCTGAATCCGCTTCCGGTGCAAGGTCGCCCTCGCCTGCTTCGGCCGTTTCCGAGTCCACCTCGACGTCGGCCACTTCGAGCTCTTCCTCACTTTCTTCCGCAGCACTGTCCCGCAGCAACGCCAGCAAATCCTCGCGCGAGGTTCGCAGCGAGTTCACCCGAAGCGTCATCGGCGGACGAAAATTAAACGAGCTTGCCAGGCGGAATAACCGGTTCCGATCGAACCGCCGGTCCCAGCGAATCACCAGCCACAGCGGCAGGCCGAACGCGGCCGAAACGAAACGCGGAATGTCGTGCAGCCCCGGAAACACTTCTTTATCGAGCAGTCGGTAACGCTGCTCACCGAGTTCGCCCGGTGAGTTTTCATCGGCCGGTTCCGGGTCAAGTGGGACCGACTTCGTCGAGTAACGCGTCACGATTCCACCGGTCTCGCCGCTCTCAGCGGCGGCCTCGACGCTTCGAAGAATCGAGCGAAGCACTCCGTTCAGAAACCCGGTCCAGCGTTCCTCGCCACTCCACCGCGCGAGTTCAACGGTCTCGGCCACGGCGGCGTGTACTTTGATTCCCGACGCCAGAACCAGCTGATACGCACCCAGCCGAAGCAGCGTCCACAATCGCGGCTCGACCTGATCCTGCGGACGATCGACGAACTTTTTGAGGATCGCATCGAGCGTCAACTGCCTCCGGACAACCCCGTTCGCCAGCTCCGTCGCCAGCCGCCGTTCCGACGGGCGAGACAGCTGAGCCGACCACAGAACCGCATCAAGAAGCGATCCGATGAACTGCCCGGACTGGCCGTGATCGTCGAGGACCCGAAACGCGATCTGCCGCGCGGACGTCACCTTGGGAAGCGGCGTCGGCGGAGCGACTTCGGGCGTCTCTTTGAAGAACTCTGAGCGCTGCGTGGTCCCTCGCCCCGGCGACTGACCGTAGCGACTGCGGGCCGTTTCGGCGCGACTATTGGCGGCGTCTTTGCGTTTCTGCTGATTCCGCTTCATGCGGCGGCGTTCTTCTCTCATCAGGAACCCGTCCCGCAAAGCGTCTCAAGGTCGTTGAAAAAATCCGGATACGTCTTCGCCGTGCAACCGGGATCGGCGATCCGAATGCCATCCACTTTCAATCCGGCAAGGGCGAAGCTCATCGCCATCCGGTGGTCGTCGTAAGTCTGAATCGTCGCGGGCGAGATCGGTCCCGGCCTCACGGTGAGCCCGTCGTCGTGCTCTTCCGCTTCGACACCCAGCCGCCGGATTTCCTCGACCATCGCGAACACCCGATCGGTTTCTTTGTGCCGCATGTGGGCCACGTTGCGTATCCGAGTCGGGCCGTCCGCAAACAGAGCCACCACGGCCAGCGTCTGAGCCGTGTCGCTGATCTCGTTCATGTCGATGTCGATGCCAGTCAGCTTTCCGCCGCGAACCGTGATGGAATCCTCTCCGTACGTGACACGGCAGCCCATTTGTTCCAGTGCCTCGACGAAGTGCACATCGCCCTGCAATGCGTACTGGGTGAGGCCCTCGACAGTGACTTCGCCGCCAGTCACGGCCGCCGCGGCGAACATGTAACTGGCTGCGGACGCGTCCGGCTCAATGTCGTACTGCGCTCCGCGATAGGTCTGCGGTTTGATGCGGAACCGCTGATGTTCGCGGCAGCTGACCTCGACGCCGAATTGAGCCATCACGCCCATCGTCATGTCGATGTACGGCCTGGAGACGAGTTCGCCAGACACGTTGATCTCGACCGGCGAGTTCGCACACGGAGCCGCCATCAGCATCGCGCTGAGGTACTGGCTCGAAATGTTTCCCGCGACGGTCGTTGATCCGCCGGCGAGTCCACTTGCGCTGACGACAACGGGAGGGCAGTTGGTTCCGAGTTCGCATTCGAGGTCCGTGCCGAGCGGCTTCATCGCCTCGACGAGATCGCCGATCGGCCGCTGCCTCATTCGCGAGTTTCCGTCGAGCCGGAATCGTCCGTTGCCGAGCGAACACAGCGCGGTGAGAAACCGGATGCTCGTCCCGCTGTTTTCCAGCCAGAGATCCGCTTCCGTCGCAGCCAGCTTTCCACCGCAGCCGGCGACGTCGATCGTCCTGGCGTCAAGGTCCTGCTGAACGTCGAAACCAAGCCGCCGCAGGCTCTCGATCATGACCCGCGTGTCGTCGCTGTCCAGAACTCCCGTCAGCCGCGTCTGACCTGTCGCCAGCGCAGCGGTGATCAGCGCCCGATTGGTGAGGCTTTTCGAGCCCGGCGGGCGGATGCTTCCTCGAACGGGACCGGTGACCGGCCTGACGAGGTACGGATCGTCCATCAGCTGTCTTTCAGAGTTTGCGTTTTGCGTTTAACCCGCCGCCGAAGGCAAGGCAGCGGCAAAACCTGTCCGGCGACGCAGCGGGCCGTCGGCGCGGACACCTTGCCTGCGGCTACGGGTTAAACGGGGCGGCTTCGCGGGAAAAGCAGAGTGTAGCGAGGCTACTCGTTCTTCGCTTTCTCGACGTGCTCGGCCTTTGCCTTTTTGATTTCGGCGTCCGTCATTTTCCGCATTTTCAGCTTCTGCAAGGCTCCACTGGTCCGCCAGGTGGAGAAGCCGAGCGGTTTGGAAAGCTCACATTCAAGTCGAATCGAAAACATCCGATCCTCACGCGGCTGGTCGACGATGTTTTTTTCGTCGAGCCACACCTGGATGCGGTCCTCGCAAACCTGCAGTTTGACTTTGTACCACGTCTTGTTTTTGAACTCGCGATAGAGCGTTGTTTCGTTTTCGGACGCGTCAAAGCCGTTGATGCTGGACAGCCCGCAGACACCGCCACCCCATCCGCCAAGGATCAGCGAACACGGATCCTTGCCAACCGGAAATGTCAAACCGCAGAAAAAGTCACTGCCATCAACACGCTGAGCTTCCAGGTCGAGGACATAATTCGTCGTCGGAATCTTTTTGGCATCCTTCCAGGTGATGCCCGTCATGTCCGACCCCTCGGGGAGCAGAATCACGCCATCTTTGACAGAGGCTTCGGCCTCACCCCCGAAGTTCGTCTGCTTCCAGCCGGCGAGCGTCTTGCCGTCAAAGAGGACGATGCCTTTTTCCTTCTTGCCCTCTTCCTTCTTCGCGGGTTTGTCCTTCGCTGGCTGATCGTCGGTCTTCTTCTGGTCCTCGCTGGAAACCGAAATCGACAGAGCCAGAATCACGCCAAGGCAGGTCAAGTATCGAGTCATGGGATTCTCCGGGAACAGTTGCCAACGGGTTCAGCATTTCGGGAGGGCACGAGCCTCGTCCTCGCGTCTACCGGGTCGCCACCGTATCCGCTCAATCTTTCGCGGGAAAGTGGACGTGGACCTGGTCGTGCATCGTGTAAAGCCGAAACTGTTTTCCGTCGTGGACAAAGACGCCGCTCGATTTGTTTTCCTCTTTCGGAAACAAAGCCCCCTTATGCTTCGTCCAGTGGATCAGGTCCTCCGACACGGCGACGTTCGATGCCCACAGTTTGCTGCCTTGTTTTGAGCCATGATACGACGCGTAATAGCGGCCCTTGTGTTTAAAGATCTGGTTGAGAGCCACCAGGTCCAGGTCGAATTCCTCGGGGCCTGGCGAGATCACCGGCTCGTCCTGCACGTTTCGCCAGATGCGCATGTCCTTCGACGTGGCGAGCCAGATTCCCGCGTCATGCCGCTCGTAGAAGAGGTACCACGTGCCGGCCTCGTAGTAGCCGGTCGGAGTTCCATACGGACCCGGCTCGATCCGATCGCCGTTTTTCTTTCGAATATCGAGTGCCCCGACCCGCCGCCATTGGATGCCGTCTTTCGACTCCAGCAACTGAGACTGATCGCCAGCCCCCTCGGCAAACATGTAGAGCATGCCGTCATGAGGCACGACCATCATGTCCTCGACCCAGTGCTCAGAGTAAATCGGCTGCGGATTCCGCTGCCACGTGAGCCCGTCTTTCGACGTCGCATAACCGAGCGACTTGGTCCCTTCGCGAGTCCCGTCGTAGCCCGTGTACCACATCCGCCATGCGGGCTGATCGGGCTTTGCCTTCGCGTCAAACAGGATCCAGCCACGCTCGCGGATTTTGACATCCCAGTGTCCCTCGCCGCGCGCGACAAAAACCGGGTTGTCCTTTGAGGCCGCAAAGTTGGTGAGCTCGGGAGGGAAGTCTTCAGCGTGCGCGGTCGGGCAGCGCAAAGACGCGAAGACGCAGAGGAACGCAAAGATTTGAGGAGAAGAAAAGAAGGACCGCTCAAGACACGAAAGCCCAGCTATCGGCCAGAGACACGTTTTCTTTTTTATGGCACTCATCACTTTTCCTTCTTTGCGAATCTCTGCGTCTTCGCGCCTTTGCGCTGCAGACCGCGCACCGATCATTTCTCCGGCCCGGGGTCTTGCGGGTAAACGACGATTCGGTCGTGGATGAGCAGGACCAGGTCGTTGCGGCCGTCGCCGGTCACGTCAGCGATGATCGCCTCACGAGGCTGCAGTCCGCCGGCTCCCTGTTTGCTGAAGTTTTTTTCCTCGAACACCGGGAACGAGAAGATTTTCCGCAGCCGCTTCGTCGCATCCGCCTCGCCCGAGTCGTACCTGACCAGCTCGATAAAGTGAGCCTGCGTGTCAACCAGCGCGAGGTCCAGGCCGCCGTCTCCGTTGAGGTCACCCGCTTCCAGACCGGCAAACGTGCTTTCGTCACGAGTCGTCTCGTGAACGGCCAGGCTCTCCAGCGTCGGTGTCGACTGGCCTGTGTAGAGCACCGCAAATTCTTTACCGCCGAAGAGGACCACATCGTTCCGGCCGTCTCCGTTGAGGTCATCGACGCTCGCCGAGTCGAACGCGAATTCGCCAAGTTCGATCTGGTCGAACTCGGAAAACAGTCCTTCTTTCCGGCCGAGGAACCTCAGCTTCTGCGTGCCGGAATCGATCAGCAGAATCTCGTCGCCGTCTTTTCCGTCGACATTCACCAAGACCGTGCCGACGATCTTGCTGCCTTCGTCCGGAGCGTTGAACTGGTCCCGGACAAGCCACTCGGTCCCGGACTCGGACAAGGCGAGCCGTCGCGCGAAGCGTTCATAGGCCACGTAGAGTTCCGTCGGCGTGCCGCTTCCGATCGAGACCGCACCCGGTGCCACATCGCCAAACGAGATCCCGCCGGTCGACTTCCATTCGGTGAAACCGTCCTTCGAACCGAGCAGCAGTTGAGGAGCTCTCTGCAGATCCGGAAAGACCAGCAGATCAGGGAACTCATCGCCGTTGGCCTTGATCGCCCGCAGGCTGCCGACGCCGCGAGCGTCCAGCTCGAAGCCGTCGCCTTCGGGCGGCGTCCATTTCTTTTCGGCCTTCGACCAGGCGAGCGTTCGGATCCTCATCTTGCTGGTCCGTCCCGTGCCCTCGCGCGCGACATAGTCGATCCGCGAAGTCTCGCCCGTTCTGCTCAGCTCAAACGCGATCGGCTCTTCGCCGTCCTTGAGCGGCAGCGCGACGGGAAAAGTCAATCGGCCTTCGTTGAAACTGGAAACCGCGATGACTTTTTCCTTGAGGCTCAGCACGTAGACCTCGGCCCGGCCATCGCCGTCCGCATCACCGAGCCGCACCTGGGTCGCACCGAGCAGTCCGGGAAACTCGCTGCCGGTGTCGAGACCACTGCCTTTGTGCTGACGGTACAGCAGCATTCGGGCTCCATCCGGGTCTGTCACGACGACATCGTTCAGTTTGTCTCCGTCGACGTCTCCCGTGGCGAGCTGCCGGTCCTTGCCGGCCCCGCCCGCTCCGTAACGAACGAGCCGACCGACTTCGGACTTGTCTGTTTGAAACTTCGGCGAGAACTCCTGCAGCCGGTTCGTCGCTCCGTCGATGGCAAGGACGGCAGCGGGTTTGCCTTTCTCTCCTGTGAGGATCGGGCTGAACCAGCGCGCGTTCTTGATTTCGAATTTCATCTCCGGCCCGAGGTCACCGCTTTCGCGCTGCAGTCTCACGCTGAGAGCCCCGTCGGCACTGCATGTCAGATCGGCTCGCCCATCGCCGTTGAAGTCAAGAATCTTCGGCCGCCTGGTTTGTTCAGACGTGTTGAGCAATCGCCGTGGCGAAGCCAGCTTGCCATCCTCGCCCTGAAGCAGCACGAGCGTTTCGCGTTTGCCGAGCACCACGACGTCGTCGCGCTTGTCTCCGTTGAGGTCGCCCGCCGCGAGAATCTGCGACGCTGTCTCCACGCCCTCAATGGGTGTGCTGACACGATCCCATTTTCCTTCCGCCTGCTGCAGTTGCAGAATCAGCCGGTCCGGCGATCCCCAGTAGGCCAGGTCCGTCTTGCCGTCCCCGTTGAAGTCGCCCGCGACGAGATCCGAAATCGCCTTGTCGACAATCAGTTTCTGATGTGCAAACAGCACCGAGCCAGAGAATGTATTGATGTCGCGTGTCACGAGTTCAGGCTTCCGGTCCTCGGGCTTTCGCTGCAGAAAGATGTCAATCCGGCTGTGCCCGTTATCGGAAGCCGCCAGGTCGATCCGCCCGTCGCCGTTGAAATCGCCATGAACCAGATTCGCCGAGCGATCCTCAACGGAGACCACTTCCAGCGGCAGGAATCCGTAAAAGGGGCTGAGGTCAACTTCGTCCGCTGCGGTGAGCGAGCCGCCTGAACTCAGAGCAGCAGCCAGCGAAATTCCAGCCAGAAGCAACGCTTGAAAACTTCGCATTGAGAATCCTCGAAGTCACAGAGTGAGGGACACGGAACGGACGCTGTTTTAAGCCAAACCTCGGACGGATCACAGCGAGAGCGTTCGTC
The DNA here is from genome assembly GCA_027623235.1 of Planctomycetota bacterium. Classification (GTDB taxonomy): domain Bacteria; phylum Planctomycetota; class Planctomycetia; order Planctomycetales; family Planctomycetaceae; genus JAQBVJ01. Next base: position 8,351 of record JAQBVJ010000040.1, on the reverse strand, counting down.
GGTCCAGGTGTGTTTCGCGTCGAACGAGGGACGCTGTGACGACGGGCTTTCCCCTCGTCGCGACGTTGCTACTTCAAGACGACGCCCATGTCCTTCATCAGGAATTTCATGTCCTTCCAGACTTCCGTCTTCGCGGGCGGATTCCGCAGCAGGTAGGACGGGTGGTAAGTGCAGAGCACTTTGGCTCCGTTGTGGTCGTAGAACTTTCCGCGCAATTTGCCGATGGCCTCGTCTGTACCGAGCAGATTCTTCGCGGCCACTGATCCCCAGCAGACGATGTATTCCGGGTTGACGGTCTCAATCTGTCCGTCGAGAAACTCGCGGCAGTTGCCCGCCTCGGTGGGAGACGGGTTGCGATTGCCCGGCGGCCGGCATCGCAGAATGTTGCAGATGTAGATCTCCTCACGAGTCAGCGTCATCGCCTTGATGATATCGTTGAGAAGTTTCCCGGCTCGCCCGACGAAGGGTTCACCCTGCTTGTCCTCGTCCGCTCCGGGAGCCTCGCCAATAAACAGGATCCTCGCCTCCGGATTGCCGACACCAAACACCGTCTGCGTGCGGGCCTCCGCCAGCTCCTGGCATTTCTGACACGCGGCGACGCGTTCTGCGAGACTGGCCAGTTTCGATTCCCGCTGATCCCGGGACAGCGGCGAGGCTTTTCGTTTCGTCACGGTGGAACTGACTTTCGGCAGATGTTCTTTGGGCGGACCAGCGGAGGACGTCGAATCGACGGGTGGCACAACCGATGCCGCGACCGACGCGACAACTGCCGGAGCCGGCTGACGAGGCGGGGCAGGCCGCGCCGTTGATCCCGTCTCTCGACGCGGGACTTCGGTTGCGGGTGCACGAGTCGCGGACGCCTGCGACAGAGCCGCGACGAGTTCGGCCATCACGACCGGCACCTGAGTCACGCCGGCACGCTGCAGGTCTTCGAGATGTTGTCGCAGAATTCGTTCGGGGTTCATCAAGAAGGCTCAAAGGTGAAACGTCCTGAGCGGTCACAGGTCACCGCAGCGCCGGACGATAGCAGAAGCCGGCATCCCATTCGACAAACGGCCTTTGAGGATCCTGACGCCAAGTCCGTCGGCGCCTCTTCAGTCTGCACCTCATCGGAGTCCGGTCGAGGTGCAGAATCCGCTCAACAAAGCTGCCGCTCTGTGGATTTAACCCGTTGCCGTCAGATCTCTATTTGGACGGTTCAAACGCGGTGACATGTTGTGCCATCACAGTTGTGGCGTCAGGCGGAAACTCGGCGACGGACTCTTGATGAGCAACTGCGTGCGCAACGAGGACTCACCACATCGGTAAATCGACCACGGGGACAGAAAATCGACCACGGGGACAGGTTCAATTTTACAACGAGTGCGAAAGCCTTCTGCCTGTCAACGCCGCTCACTACAGCTTCCCGATTAAATATGCTGGACACGACTCGGGGCGAGTATCTGAAAGTCTTCGGCCACAACTTCGCTTGATTGCAGATGCCTGACGCATTGCAGCGTGGAAGTGTGCCACCATGAGTGAGCGCTCATCCGGAAGTTATGCACGCGACTCTTGAGAACAGTGGCGATCGGCGAATTCCGCGACTTTTTCAATCGCGTCCCGCATTTTCGGTTCGTCGACTTCGTGGATCTCGATCGGGTCGCCGATTCCTCTCAGCATGGTGAGCGTCAACCGACCTCCCAGGTGCTGGCGGAATTCTTCCATGCCGGCGAACAGTTCGTCCGTCTCGTGCAGCGATGGGTGGTCCAGCGGAAGGCCGAGATTGGCCAGGCAGTGCAGCGCACGGTCAGCGTCCGACCCGGGCAGGCCGTGGACCAGCGACGAGTACACCGTGTCGACGGCGACTCCAATGCCAACCGCCTCACCGTGACGCAGAGCGAATTCAGTCATCACCTCCAGCTTGTGAGCTGACCAGTGTCCATAGTCGAGCGGCCTTGCTTCCAACGCCTCAAAGGGGTCTCCGCCTTTGGTGATGTGGTGGAGATGGTGGATCGCCGACTGCTCGATCACGGGGCCGGCGATGGACATGTCTCGATTACGGATCTGGCCGGCATTCCTGCAAATGGACTCGAACAGAGCCCGGTCTTTCAGCAGCGAGACTTTGACGGCTTCGGAAAAACCGCAAACGAAGTCGCGATCGGGCAGAGTGCTCAGCAGAGCCGCGTCGTTGATGACGGCCCAGGGAGTTGCGAAGGCTCCCACCCAGTTCTTCTTCTGAAAGAGGTTCACAGCGCTTTTGACGCCGACGCCTGAGTCCGCCTGAGCCAGCGTCGTCGTCGGCAGCCGAATCAGCCGGATGCCTCGATGAGCGATCGCAGCCGCAAAGCCGACGGCGTCCAGGACGGCTCCGCCACCGACGGCAATGATGTAGCTGCGTCGGTCCAGGTCCGCATGGTTAATGCACTTGAGCATTCGCTCCAGAATGTGGATTTCGTTTTTAACGATCTCGCCGCCTGGCACGGTCTGCACGTTTCCAGGGGTCAGGAAACGGTCGGCGTTCGTCTCGCAGAAACTTTCGATCTTCGTCTGAAGTTTCGGGACGGCTTCGGCCACGCACTCATCCAGCCAGAACTGCACGCGCGGTTTGCGATCACCGGACGGCTCAATCAGATCCAGCAGCACCTGCTGTTCGTCGGCGAACACATCGTCCGTAAACCGCAGCCGATGCGTGAACGGGACGGCGAAGGGAATATCGATCTGGCGGGGATCAGGCATGGGATGCTTGCAGTTCAGGCAGGTTCTTTTGAGGAACCGTCAATTCTGCCGTGGCAGGAGAGGCAGTTCAACCAGGGAGGCGGAGTCCGGCTGTTACCGGCAAATCTAACGCCAACCCGTTTCAGTCATCGGTTCTGCCAGTTGAGAAGTGCATTCTGGTTTGCGGAGGCGGTTTTTCCCGTTCAGACGGCCGCTGAACCTTTCGCCCGGTGTCTCAGTCGGAAAGAATCGAATCCGGCGGTTCGCCCGCCTTTGACTTCAGAATCTCCGCGCGGCTGAAACCGCGATGACGAACGGTTTAATGCAAGATGTCTCCGGCCCGGTTCAGCGTTCGCAATCCGGTTCTCGTCAACATGCTCATGCTGGTCGTGCTGGCTGGCGGGACTCTGTTTGCGCTGACGCTGGTGCGTGAGATGTTTCCCGAGTTCCGGCCTAACAAGCTCATCATTCGAGCCGTGCATCCGGGAGTCCTGCCGCAGGAAATCGAGACGGCCGTCACGATCAAGATCGAGGAAGCGGTCCGCGACGTCGACGGCGTCGAGAAAGTCGACTCCAACATCTCCGACGGAATGAGCGTCACAACGCTGACGCTCTACAACGATGTCGAGGATGCCGAAGCCGTCCTCAATGAAGTCAAACGGGAAATCGACGCGCTGCCGGATCTGCCGGACGACATTGAGCGGGTCACGATCCAGAAGTTCGAGCCGCTGCTGCCGGTGATCTCGGTCGCGATTTTTGGCGAAGGTCCGGAAGCGGACCTCAAGAAAGCGACGCGGGAACTGCGTGACGATCTGCTCGCGCTGCCGGGTGTGAGTCGAATTACCGTCAGCGGAGTCCGCGACGACGAGATCAGTGTCGAGATCATTCCGGAACGGCTCATCGAGTACAACGTGACGTTTGAGGAAGTCGCCAGTGCGATCCGGCGAAGTAACCTCGACGTGTCCGGCGGGCAGCTGAAAGGAAGTCGGACGACGGTCGCCGTGCGGACAGTCGGCGAGGAACTGGAAGGCCACGAGCTGGAAGACCTCGTCGTGCGGCCATCAATGGGCGACGGGCGAAAAGTTCTGCTCAGAGACGTGGCCACAATTCGCGACGATTTTGTGGACGTCGATATTGAGGGGTATTTCAACTCGCAGCCGTCAATGAGCTGCGACGTTTACAAAACGGCCTCGCAGGACGCGATTCAAATTTCCGGCGTCATCAAGGCCTACATTGCCGGCAAGACCGGGCAGCCGTTCGACGCCTGGGGTTACGAAGCGGCTCGAAATTCCGCGTGGTACGCGCAGCCGTTTCTGACGATCGGCGCGGGCGTCGCTCAACTGACCAATGTGATTGCTGGTCGGCCCGACCCGATGGCGGTTTACGAACAGAGCAAATCCTCGCCCTGCACGCATCAGTTTCAGGTTGGTCTGAACACGGACCTCGCGCGGTTTATCGAAGGCCGACTCGACCTGATGACGCGCAACGGGATGTCCGGCCTGGTGCTCGTGCTGATTTCGCTCGTGCTGTTTCTGAACTGGCGAGTTGCGTTCTGGTCGGCGATCGGGCTGCCGGTTTCGTTTCTCGGCACGTTCATCGTGATGTGGATGTGCGGGATTTCGATCAACCTGCTGTCGGTGTTCGGTCTGATCATCGTGCTGGGAATCATCGTCGACGATGCGATCGTCATCGGCGAAAACATCTGCCGACACGTTGAGGAGGGTATGCCCGCGAAGGAAGCCGCCGTTCGCGGAACGGAAGAAGTTCAGTGGCCGGTCGTGGTTGCGGTCGCCACAACGATCGCCGCGTTCGCCCCGATGCTCTTTATTAAAGGAACAATCGGCGAGTTCATGGGCGAGCTGCCGATCGTCGTGATGGCCGCGCTGAGCATGTCGCTGGTCGAAGCGCTGTTCATCCTGCCGGCTCACCTGCGACATCTTCCGACACCGCTGCAGCTTGCCGAAAAAAAACGAAACGCTCCCGAGCCCGGTCCGGCACTGCGACTGTTTCATCGATTCCGCGACGCTCAGGAACGCTTCATCGTGGACGTCCTGCAGAAACGCTACGAACAGTTTCTGCGGCGTGCTCTGACGTGGCGTTACGTGACTGTGGCGACCGCCACCGCCGCACTGATCGCAACATTCGGCCTTGTCGCCGGCGGCCTCGTCGAGTTTGTTTTTGTCCAGGAAATGGACAGCGAGACAATTATCTGCGACATCGAACTGCCCGTCGGCAGCCCGCTGGACCGCGTCCGGGCCCGTGTTATGGAGATCAGCAATTTCGTCAAGCAGCAGCCGGAAGTCGTCAACGTTCAGGCCTTCGTCGGGATTCAGGTTGACGTTGCCGGCGAAGGCGCGGTCGGGTTCAAGGATCAGTCCAACCTCGGGCAGCTTGTGGTGGAGCTCAAGGAATCGGACTCGCGCGAACAGGCGGGTCTACGATCGAGCAACGCGCTCCTCATTCCGCTGCGCGAGTTCACGTCGAATCTCACCGAGGTGAACTCGTCGCGCTGGCTGTCGCTCAACGGTGGACCGGGCGGCAAGGACATCGTCGCCCGCCTGTCCGGGCCGAATCACGAGGAGCTCAAGGAAGTTGCAGGATTGTTGAGACAGGACGTTGCCACGTACCAGGGTGTCGGCGATCTCGACGACGACATCGACGAGGGCAAACGCGAAATGCAGCTTCGCCTGCTGCAGAGCGCCGGGGCGAACGGAGCAACGACCGCGAGCCTGGGGACTCACATTCGAGCCGCGCTGTACGGTCAGGAAGCCCGCCGCCTGACGCGAAACCGCGAAGACGTCCGCATTATGGTGAGGTATCCGGAGAGCTACCGCGAAAACGTTTACAGCGTCGAGTCGATGTGGATTCCCACCGGGACCGGCCCTCAGGATCGAAGCTGGGCACCACTCAAACAGATGGCGCAGCTCACGGAAGCCGACGGCGTGACGTCCATTTACCGCAGCGAGCATCAACGGGCGGTGACGGTTTTTGCCAACGTCGACGATGAACTCGGCAACACGCAGGACATCCTCAAGAAGGTCCGGGCCAATTTCGATGCCACGATCGCACCGCAGCATCCGAACGTGAAGATCGAATTTCTCGGCAGCAGCGAGGAAATGCGAAAGGCGTTTTCCGGATTGAAGCTGGCGTTCCCGGTGGCCCTCTTAATTATCTTCATGATGCTTGCCGGGCTGTTTCGCTCGTACGTTCAACCGCTCGTCGTGATGGCCGCGATTCCGTTTGGCTTTCTAGGAGCCATCATCGGCCACCTGGTCACGAACAACCCGCTGACCATCCTCAGCATGATCGGCATGGTGGCTTTGTGCGGCATCCTGGTGAACGACTCGCTGGTTCTCGTCGAATTCATTAACAAGCGAGTCCGCAGCGGGATGAGTCACTTCGAGGCGAGTATCGACGGCGCGAAACTCCGCCTCCGAGCGATCCTCCTCACCACGCTGACGACAGCCGCCGGCCTCACACCGCTGATGTTCGAGACCAGTTTCCAGGCAAAATTCATGATCCCGATGGCGGTCACACTGACGTTCGGTCTGATCTTCGCCACGCTGCTGACGCTCGTGATCGTTCCCGCGCTGAACCTGATCTTCCTCGATATTTTTGGAAGCTCGCGCGAGTCCGAAGACGAGCTTGCGTAGGCAGAGCTCTCCGAAATCCGCATGTCGTGCGGTGTGCCACGTCATCCCGCATTGCAGAACGGAAGACAATCAGATTTCAGAGAACTCTGCCTACGTTGGACATCGCTGCGCGAGTCTGTTTCACTCGCCGCTTTGACACTCAGCAATCCGCATCGACGAGGCACGGCGGCAATGTTCGACTTTTTAATTCAGAACGGAACTCTGATTGACGGCACTGGAGATCCGCGGCGCGCGGCAGATGTCGGGATCGTCGGCGGGAAGATTGAGGCCGTTGGGTCGCTCGGTGAAGCGGCCGCCGCGAAGACGATCGATGCCGCCGGGAAAATTGTCGCGCCGGGATTTATCGACGTTCACAATCACTCAGACGGCTGGCTGATTCGCGAGCGACATTTCACTCCAAAGACGACGCAGGGCTTCACGACGGAAGTTTTGATGGCCGACGGAATCGGCTATGCCCCGGTCAATGAACAGACTGTTCGCGAGTGGCTGTTTTATTTGCGGTCGCTCAACGGGCTCCGCATGAGCGACTGGACCGGCTGGGAAACGTTCGAGGGCTACCTGGAAGCGATCGACGGTCACACGGCTCAGAACGCGGCCTCGCATCTGCCGTACGCGAATCTTCGTGCGATGGCGTGCGGCTTCGGCAACGGCCGCGTCGACGATTTTCAGATGCGCGAAATTCAGCGGCAGGTTGTCATCGGGATGGAGGCCGGAGCCGTCGGCGTCTCAACCGGGCTCGACTACATCTCGCAGTGTTTTTCGACGACCGACGAACTGGCCGAGGCTCTCGCCCCGATGTCGCGCTACCACGGTCTGTACGTCACTCATGTTCGATATAAAAAAGGTCTGCTGCCGGCACTTCGCGAGGCCGTTGAAATCGGGCGGCGAGCCAACGTTCCCGTCCACATCTCGCACCTCAAAGGTCAGTCGCCGGAACAGGTTGAGGAAGTTTTAGAGTACATCGACAAGACCGCCCGGCACGAAGTCGAATTCTCCTTCGACGTGTATCCGTACCAGCCGGGCTCGACGATGCTCAACTATCTGCTGCCGACGGAGATCTGGGATCAGGGTCCGCTGGCGGTGCTCGGTCGGCTCAACGATCCGGTGATGCGGGCGCGATTTGCCGACGGACTGGAAGCTCAGCGCGTCCCGGTCGACAAGCTGCACGTCGCGTGGACGCTCAGCGAGGAAAACAGCCATCTGCAGGGAAAAACTCTGGCAGAGGTCATTGAAGAATCCGGAAGTTCGCCCGCGGACACGCTGCTCGACCTGCTGATTGAAGAGCGGCTTGCCACGCTGCTCGTCTTTGACGAGGGCGACGACCGGCTGGTCGAGCCGATGCTGCAGCACGACCTGTTCATGATGGGAACCGACGGAATCTACATGCCGAAAGGCCCCGTCCATCCGCGCGTCTACGGATCAGTCGGCCGGTTTCTCGGTTTGATCGTTCGTGAGAAACAACTGCTGTCGCTCGAACAGGCTGTGCATCGGATGAGCGGTTTCTCCGCGAAGAAATTCGGACTGCTCGATCGAGGAGAACTCGTCGAGGGCAAGGCGGCCGACGTCGTCATCTTTGACGAGGCCACCGTCACCGACCCCGCGACGTTTGAATATCCGCGCCAGCAGACAACCGGCTTCGAGGCCGTTCTGGTTAACGGCGTGCCGGTCATTGAAGATGCCTCGCCGAGCGATTTTGCTTCGCCACCGGGCCGATTCCTGAGACGGGCTGCCGCGCGATGAAGACTTTCAGCCCCCTCTCTCCCCCGCTTAGCAGCCCGTTGAAAAAGGGCCGTTGAAAAAGGGCCGTTGAAAAAGGGGTCTGACCCTTTGGAGGGCATCCCTTTGGAGGGCATCAAAAAACCAAGGCAAAACTGGATGCCCGGAGAGGGGGGATGCCCGGAGAGGGTCAGACACGAATGGCACTGCCGGTTTGGTAGCAAGGGGTTACGTCATGCGGCGGCTTCGAGTTCGGCCTGGAGCTGGTGTCTTGGTTTTTTCATCAGG
>JAQBVJ010000171.1 GCA_027623235.1 Planctomycetota bacterium | reverse complement strand
TTATCTGAAACGAGTTAAAAAGTCGGGATGACAGGATTTGAACCTGCGACCTCTGCGTCCCGAACGCAGCGCTCTAGCCAAGCTGAGCTACATCCCGAGGGGGGGGAATTCTATCAGGCTGCTATGGGGGGTCAACGCTCCGCCTGAGTGCCGTGCTTATGGGGTGCGATCAGGGATTTCGGGGGGCAGGCAGCAAGGCTGATCCAGTATTGATTCCAGTTGTCGTTGTACATGACGGAGCACAGTCCGGCCCCATGCGGGTGACTCGGCGGATGCGCCAGCGGGCGGAGTTGGCTCTCTGGCAGCGGCTGATCAGATTTTTGGCCCCTCGACCACCCCGGTGCCGACACTCTGGCCGTTCCTCAGCCTGTCGGTCGGTGCCGGAGCGGCAGTTCGGTTGAACATGAGCATTCAAGTCACTCCTCGCCAGACACGAATGCAGAGCACGCCAGAACGCCAATTCATGTGACTTCGGGCGACTGTTCGAGCAGAAACTACGATGATTCAGACCGGCCACATCCATATCCACCCGGTGGGCCTGACGTGTGTGTCGAGATCGAAAGACGCTGAGCGGAAGTGATTTCGGTGGCCGGCGTGTCGATACCGTGTCATGAAACACTCCTGCAGTCTCACCTGATCCGGGACCGGTTCCGCAACTCGCTGATGTTGCTGGCAGCGTCTGGTGTTCTACGTGCCCCGATGCCCGCACCGGCCACTGACGACCTCACAGAGATGCTGGACGACCGCGCCGAATACATTCGGCGAGTGTCCGTCGCATTGCGATCGGGCTACGGAAGGACGCAGTCTGGAAGACGGACAGGATAACGATCCGGGAAATTCGCCAGCGAGACTATTGAGTGTCGAAGCCGTTTCGGGCAATCTCTGAATGCGCTGATGCTTCAGAGAATGAGCGACGAGAGAAGACTGAGAGCACCGACACCGCAGCGGTTCTTTCAAGAGCAGTGGTTCATCCAGGAAAGGTCCCCCATCCATGCGAGTATTGATCTGCGGTTTTCTTGTGGCCAGTCTGACATCAACGTTGACGGCTCAGACGCGCGATGAAGTGGTGAGAGGGGACAAAAAGAAAGTCGAAGCCGCCGGGTTCTGGATTTACAACGATCTGCCCAAAGCGTTTGCCGAAGCAAAACGAACCGGGAAACCGATTATCGTCGTGCTGAGATGTCTGCCGTGCCACGAGTGCGTGAAGCTGGACGACGAGCTGGTTGACACCGATCCAGTCATCCGGCCGCTGCTTGAGCAGTTTGTCTGTGCGCGTCAGGTGGCGACCAATGGACTCGACTTAAGCCTGTTTCAATACGACACGGATCAGTCCTTTGCGGTGTTCTTCCTGAACGCGGACAAAACGGTCTATGGCCGTTTCGGAACGCGGTCACACCGCACCGAGTGGCTCGGCGATGTCTCGCTGGACGGTCTGGCGAAAGCTCTGCAGGGCACCCTTGATCTCCACGAAAAGTTTGACTCGTTAAAGACTTCACTGGCCGGCAAGCGTGGTGCTCCCATGGAAGTCGCCTCGCCCGAGCTGTACCCGTCGCTGAAAGGCAAGTTCAAGTCCGAACTGAATTACGAAGGCGATGTTGTGAAGAGCTGCATCCACTGTCACCAGATTGGCGATGCTCAGCGCGAGTTCTACTGGCAGGCGAAAAAGCCGATCCCGGACAAGGTCCTCTGGCCGTATCCGCACCCGAAATCCGTCGGCCTGATCATGGACCCGGAAGAAATGGCGACCGTGCTGAAAGTCCTGCCGGATTCGCAGGCGGCAGCGGCCGGGCTGCAGGCTGGCGATTCCATCCGGTCATTCAGCGGGCAGCCCATTCTGTCGATCGCCGATGTGCAATGGGTGCTTCACAATGTCGATCCGGCCGGCGAAAACGTCGCGGTGTCAGTGATGCGAAAAGATCGGCCGCTGAGTCTGAAGCTGAGCCTGGAAGACGGCTGGCGTCGCAGCAGCGATCTGTCATGGCGAGCGACCACGTGGGGTCTGCGCCGTATGGCGTCCGGCGGACTTCTGCTGGAGACTCTGCCGGATGACGCCCGCCGCGAGTTGTCACTGCCTCGCGATGCCATGGCGCTGCGAGTCAAACACGCAGGCAAATACGGGCCTCACGGCACGGCTCATCGCATCGGTTTCAAGGAAGGCGACATCATCACGGAATTTGATTCGCGAAACGATCTGCTGGCCGAGCAGAACCTTCTGACCTACGTCGTCACATCAAAGAAGGCGGGCGACAAGGTCCCGGTCAAGGTGCTCCGAGGCAGTCAGAAACTGAGTTTCAAGCTGCCCATTCAGCCATAGGTGCAGGTCCGTCTCGAACGCAGGCGATTCAGGAAAGAGCTGTCTCGTTTTCCTGGCAATCCCCGCAGTGGTCGTGGTCGAAAACGTTTCAATCAGGACACTTGTGCGAGACGAGCGGTCCTCCGCTGCGCTCCAGAGTCGCGGCTGATCGACAGTTTCCGCTCTCTTCCTGAAGCTTTTCGGGCGAAACTCACCAACCGCTGCGCGGACACGCGGCTGACAGCGACCGTTGACGGAGCCGGGAACAGCGCTATGTCTCCCTGAGCAAGTGCTCCGCTTCGAGGCCGGTTCGGCTCGGGCGGTCTCTGAATCGATCGTTCAAGAGATCCGGCACAGACCAGACACGGACTCAGGACGGGACGTTTTACGCGCGTCGACGATGGCAATACATTCCCGAACCGAGCAATTGACCAGAGATTCACGACCGAGAAACATCTCATGACGCGCATCAACCGACTGCTCGCTGCCAACCGCAGCGAGATCGCCATTCGTATTTTTCGCAGTGCCCACGAACTGGGAATTCACACGGTGGCGATTTACTCGCACGAGGACCGGTATGCGCTGCATCGGTTCAAGGCGGACGAAGCGTATGAGGTCGGCCGGGCGGGTGAGCCAATTCAGGCGTATCTCGATATTGACGCAATCATCACGCTGGCGAAGAAACACAAAATCGACGCAATCCATCCGGGTTACGGATTCCTTTCCGAAAATCCACTGCTCGCCCAGGCATGTCACGACGCCGGGATCCTGTTTGTCGGCCCGCAGGTCGACACACTGAAACAGCTGGGAGACAAGATCTCAGCACGCAAGATCGCTGAACGGGCGGGCGTGCCGGTCCTGAGTGGTGGCGGCAGTGCGATTCGCGACGCGAAGCAGGGAGAGCGACTGGCCTCGAAAGTCGGTTACCCCGTCATCCTGAAGGCCGCTCACGGCGGTGGCGGACGAGGGATGCGTGTCGTCCGTCAGCCGGATCAGTTCGAATCCGCATTCGAACAGGCGAGACAGGAATCGCTCACAGTGTTCGGCAGTCCCGATATCTTTGTGGAAAAATTCATTCAGCGTGCCCGCCATATTGAAGTGCAGATTCTGGGCGACGCGCACGGAAACCTCGTGCATCTTTACGAGCGGGACTGCTCGGTGCAGCGACGGCACCAGAAAGTGGTCGAGATCGCTCCGGCCCCGAATCTTACTGCGGACGTCCGACTGGCGTTGTGCGACGCGGCACTCGCCATCGGTCGCGAAGTGAATTACGAAAATGCCGGCACGGTCGAATTTCTCGTCGATGCCGACACAAACAAGTTCTACTTCATCGAAGTCAACCCGCGGATTCAGGTTGAGCACACGGTGACGGAGCAGGTAACGGGAGTCGACATCGTCAAGTCGCAGATCATGGTTGCTCAAGGCGTGCCGCTTGCTGACCCCCTCATCGGGCTTCCCTCGCAGCAGTCCATTACGACGAACGGATTCGCGATTCAATGCCGCGTCACAACCGAAGACCCGGCGAACCGATTCATGCCGGATTACGGCCGGGTGTCGCATTACCGGTCGGCGAGTGGCATGGGTATTCGGCTCGACGCAGGGACGGCATTTTCCGGCGCGGTTGTTAACCCGTTTTACGATTCACTGCTTGTGAAGGTGACGGCGTGGGCTCGGAAATTTCCGGACGCGTCTCGTCGAGTCGAACGATGCCTGCAGGAATTCCGCATCCGCGGGGTGAAGACGAACATCCCGTTTCTGATCAAACTGGTCATGCACCCCACATTCATGTCAGGCGACTGCACGACCAGTTTCATCGACGAAACGTCTGAGCTGTTCGACTTCCCCACGCGTCGGGACCGAGCGACAAAGCTGCTCACGTATCTGGCTGAGACGATTGTTAACGGCAATCCGCTGGTGAAAGGTCACGCGCAGCCGACGCGCCGCACACCGGCTCCGCTTCCCGTGTACAGCGATTTGACGCCGATCCCCGACGGGATGCGTCAAAGGTTTCTCAAGCTTGGACCGGAAAAGTTCTCGCAGTGGATTCTTCAGTGCAAACCCCTGCTCGTCACGGACACCACCTTTCGCGACGCGCACCAGTCGCTGCTGGCGACTCGGATGCGTACGCATGACCTCCTGCGGATTGCCGACGCTTACGCGCGGCTTTGCCCCGAGCTCTTTTCGATCGAAATGTGGGGCGGCGCGACGTTTGACACTTCGATGAGATTCCTCAAGGAGTGTCCGTGGCAGCGGCTTGTCGCGATGCGTGAGCGGATTCCCAACATCCTGTTTCAGATGCTGCTGCGCGCGTCGAACGCCGTCGGCTACACAAACTATCCCGACAACGTGGTCAAAGCGTTTGTGGCCGAGGCCACCGACGCCGGCATCGACGTGTTCCGCGTCTTCGATGCGTTGAACTGGGTTCCCAACATGAAGGTCGCGATGGACGCGGTCAACAAAAGTGGAGCAATCTGCGAAGCCGTCATCTGCTACTCCGGCGACATCCTTGATCCCGGACGGACGAAGTACGATCTGAAGTATTACGTCACGATGGCGCAGGAACTCGAAAAGATGGGCGCTCACATTCTGGCCATCAAGGACATGGCCGGTCTGTGCAAACCGTACGCTGCAGAGCTGCTGGTCAGGACGCTCAAGCAGGAGATCGGCATTCCGATCCACTTTCACACACATGACACCGCCGGTGTCCAGGCAGCGTCAATCCTCAAAGCATCGGAGGTCGGCCTTAACATTGCCGACATGGCGATGGCGCCGCTGTCCGGTGGCACATCTCAACCGAATCTCAACACCCTTGTGGAAGCCCTGCGGTTTACCGGTCGTGATACTGGCCTGCCGGCCTTACATCTCGACTCGATTGCGGAATACTGGCGAGCCGTCCGCGAATTCTACACAGCGTTTGAAAGCCCGGTGCTGCCTGCTGGATCCGACCTGTACCAGCATGAAATGCCCGGCGGCCAGTACACCAACCTGTATCAGCAGGCGCGGGCACTTGGCCTCGCGGATCGCTGGACCGAAGTGTGTCGAATCTACGCCGACGTCAACGGTTTGCTGGGCGACATCGTCAAGGTGACGCCGACATCCAAGGCAGTCGGAGACCTTGCTCTGTTCCTGATCGCCAACGAAATGACGGCCGAAGATGTCGTCTCTGGAACACGGGAACTGGCCTTCCCTCAATCGGTCGTCGACCTGGTCAGTGGTCGCATGGGTCAAACTCCCGGCGGGTTTCCGCGGAAAGTGCGCGAACGGATTCTGCGAGGCGAGAAGCCGCTCCGGGGGCGTCCGGGCGCACACCTTCCTCCTGCCGACTTTGAAAAAACGGCCAGCACGATCAAGCCGCTGCTCGATCACGAACCATCGCGCCGCGAGGTCGTTTCTCACCTGCTCTACCCGCAGGTCTTTTCCGACTTCGCCCGACACCAGCAGAATTACGCGGATACCAGCATCCTGCCGACGCCGGCATTCCTTTACGGCCTGGAGCCCGGAGAAGAAATCGCAGTCGATATCGAGCCGGGCAAAACTTTGATTGTCCGCTTCCAGACAATTGGCGAGCCGCACGAAGACGGCACCCGGACCGTTTTCTTCGAACTCAACGGACAGCCGCGCGAGGTGACCGTCACCGATCGTGCTCTGGAGCCGGAAACTCCGCGACGCCGGAAGGCCGATCCAGCGAACCCGTCTCATGTGGCCGCGACCATGCCGGGGATGGTTGTCAACGTCGCGGTTCAATCGGGGAATGCCGTCGTCAAAGGCCAGAAGCTTCTCATGCTGGAAGCGATGAAGATGCAGACGATTGTCGCGGCGGAACGAGACGGAATAATTGCAGAAGTCCTCGTGCGTCCCGCCACTCAGGTCGAAACCGGCGACCTCCTGATCTCACTGGAATAACCGCGAGTCGTTTTTCACGGTCTTTCTGATTGCCGCAAATCGAACCTGCCGTTTTGTGCTGACAGTGAAAGCGGTCGCTGTCGGTCATTACGCCAGCAGTTGACGTCACGGGTGGGGTGGGGTGGACGACTTCGACAGCGTCGGCAGCGATTTCGTCCGTCGCTCCAACGACGGAGCCTCGATTCGTACCGCCACCGTCGTGACCGTCCGTGCTCAAACTCGTCCTGCAAATAAACAAGGAACGATATTCACGCGGCGGCCTGACGCTCTGTCAGGGCTGAAAAGTGGGGTAAGCATCCTGCTTGCCGACGTTCTGTGAGCGGACATCGCAAGCTGGAAGCTTACGCCACGGAAACTGCGACCCGTCAATTCCGCTTTGACGAAGCACCAGCGGCGCGATTCGAAGCTGTTTTCGAGATGGCCAGGCCCCTGACGGATGATTGGGGCATGAAGTTAAGAGAGCACCGGAAGTTCGGCTTCGAATTCCGGCAACTCTGCGGAGACAAATTGCGGCGTGCCCTCGGTGGAAGAACCACCTTTCGAATCCGGAGGAGCCGGCCGGTCGCTCTTGTTGGGTCCCAGCAGCGTCAGTTTTGCGGTCTGCAGGAGTCCCTTCAGTGAGCCAAACGTCGCGGCGACGGCTGACGGTTCGTAGCCACTGTGCACCATGCAGTCAGTGCATTTTGAGTTACCACTGCAGTGGCCGTAGTTCGCCCAGTCCGTTGTTTCCATGAGTTCCAGGAAGCTGGCACAGTGTCCTTCGTCGACCAGATAGCACGGTTTCTGCCAGCCGAAAATGTTGTACGTCGGGTTGCCCCACGGCGTGCATTCGAGCTCGACGTTGCCTTTGAGGAACTCGATGAACAGCGGCGACTGGTTGAACCGCCAGGACTTTTTCGGGTTCGAGAGGATCTTCGCGAAGAGACTCTTCGTCTGATTGCGGAGCAGGAAGTGTTCCTGATCGGGCGCTTTTTCATACGGGTAGCCGGGGGAGATCATCATTCCCTCGACGCCGAGTTTCATGAGCTCGTCGAAGAACGGTCGATACCGTTCCGGGTCGGCATCGTTGAACAGTGTTGAGTTCGTCGTGACGCGGAAGCCACGTTTGACAGCCTCGCGGATCGCACTCACGGCCACCTCGTAAACGCCGTCGCGGCAGACGGCACGGTCATGCTCCTCTTTCGGTCCGTCGAGGTGTACGGAAAACGTCAGGTACTTTGACGGCTCAAACTGGTCGAGGTGCTTTTCCAGCAGCAGCGCATTTGTGCAAAGGTAGATGTACTTTTTCCGGTCAATCAGTCCTTCGACGATCTCATGAATCTGAGGGTGCAGCAGTGGCTCGCCGCCTGGAATTGACACCATCGGCGCGCCACATTCGTCGACCGCGTGGAAGCACTGCTCAGGGGAGAGGTTCTGTTTGAGGATCTCGCCGGGAAACTGAATCTTGCCGCAGCCGGCGCAGGCCAGGTTGCAGCGGAACAGTGGTTCGAGCATCAGCACGAGCGGGTATCGCGCGACGCCGCGCATTCGCTGGCGAAGCACGTACGACGCAACGGTCCACATCTGAGAAACGGGAACGCCCATGAGGCCTCCATACGGAAAACCGGTCGCGTGAGCGCCGGAATTGAACTGACGTTTGCTGGATAAGGGGAGTGATAGCGGTCTCGCGAGCCGACGTCAGCGCAGATTTCAAAATCAGGTGACTGGCTGGTTAAGGGGTGACCACGGCCGGCACGGGATGTTGCGTACTTTTCGGGCTGGTTCGGGAGAGGCTGCCGGCACAGGTCGTTCAATTCGCACGAGACGGGCGATCCGTGCAGTCGGTTCGGCCGATTGTCGCGGGAGACTCGGTCCAGCCGGATCAATTGGAACGTGGGCCAGGCCTCGCCACCCCGGAATCCGCCTCCCGGTTGTGGCTCGTGGCCTACGTTTGGGTGGGAAATTCCCGCCGGGGATCCGTTACGCGGTGCGCGACGAGCCAGACCGGGACCACACTTGAGGAAGCGCAGCGATGTCTCATGATCAGCTGATTCGGCACGCGGTTGACGCGGCCCGCGCGGGGAACCCGGCTTTAGCCAGAATTCACCTGCAGAAAGTGGCGGAAACGGCTCCGGATGATCCGACTGTCTGGCTCTGGCTGAGCTGGCTGGCGGATTCACCCGTGAGCATGATCCAGTGCCTTAAGCTGGTGAGGCGGCACGAGGACTATCGCGAGATCGCCGATTCCGGCCTCGCCTTTGCGCAAGGTCTCGCCCGATTTGAATGCAACGCAGTCAGGATTGATTCAACGCCCGCGAGCGATGAAACAGCCTGCGAGATCAGTGCCCGCGAGGAGCGGCAGTCCGTCACGGTCAAATCCGAAGCGGTTTTCGAAACGCAGGCAACGTTCGAATTCGAAGGTCCCTCTGAGGATGCGGAGCCCGGTGAGTCCACTGCAGAAGCGACCGAAGAAGCAACATGGGAAACTCACGAGTGCTCTTTCGACGAAGCGGGTTTGTTCGACGAAGTGGAATCGGACGACGAGGACTTCGATGAAGACGGTGACGCCGAGATTCGCGACGCACTGATAGCAGAATTGGAAGCGGTCGCGGCCGAGGCGCTCGGATCGGCTGACGACGAACTGTCGCCGCTGGAAACCGAAGAAGAATTGCCGACGGAACCGCAGACTTACTGGGACGGGATCGACCTGCTCGCCCGCACTGCCGACGCTGTCGCTGATGAACTCAAAGCGGACTCGATCCTGGACGGCGACGAGGACACTCTCTCGTTCCCGGAATACGAGTTCGATCTGCTGGCCGATTCTGAATGGCTCGGCAAAACGATCGAGGCAACTGCCACGGATGCGGACATCGATGGCGAAGAATTGATTGGCGAAGAAGAAATCCGCGAGGCCGACGCCGAACAGCCGTCGCCTGGCGAAGGCTCCTGGTTCGACTACTGGCTGCCGAAAGAGCAACGGCCGACAAGCTCGCCCGAGAAATCCGACACAACGGTTTCGGCCGAAGCCGCCGTTCCTGACGAGCCAGTAACGATTGCAGAAGACGTGCTTGAACCTGAAAGCGAGCTGGCGTCGCACTTGCCGGCGGCGGTTGAGGCCGCTCCGCAGGATGAGCTCGCTGAGAATGTGCCACACGAGACCACCATTCCCGTCAACGATCCGACCGATCTCGTTCTGGAACTTGTCTATGAAGCTCCGCTCGACATTGAAGTCCTGGCGGCTGACGAACCGCGCGACGAAGAGTTTTTCGTTGTTGCTGACGAAGCAGAAACTCCGGCCATGAGACCGACCCTCGCGCCACCGCCGCTCCCCACAGAGCCGGAGACACCAAAACCCGTTCCGGTCCGGGAACCGGCCAGCGCGTGGCGAGCTGCCAGGACCGACTGGTTCAGTGCCGACAGCTCGGCGTCGACCTCGCTCGTACCTCACAATGAAACCGCGACTCCCCCGCCGCTGCCTCCGTTTGCGAAGGCCGCTGCAACGAATCCCGCTGCAACGAATCCCGGCGGGCTGATCTCGGCACCGGCGCAAGGTACCGGTCCCGGCGAGCGTGTGCCGTCCGGATTGACAGCACCTCGGCCGGCCAACCGATCCATGTTCGATGCCGAGCCGACTCCGCCCGCGCGCATCGATCCTGCGGGACGAGGATCAATCACCGGTTCGGGTCCGGTACCGACCGGAGTTGAGATCAGAACTCAGAGTTCGGCGACCTCCGAGATACCAACCGGTTCCGAAAAGGGCTCGGCAGAAGCGTCAGGCAATTCGAGCGGCCGACCTCGGCAGAAGCTCGAGTCGTCGTCGCGAAGAACTGTGCTCGTCGTCGATGACAGCCCGACCGTTCGCAAGCTGGTCGAGATGTCGCTGACTCGAAATGGCTTTCGGGTTGTCCACGCGTTTGACGGAGTCGCGGCGATCAAGGAAATCGCCCGGCAGAATCCGTCGCTCATCCTGATGGACGCCAACATGCCGCGGCTGGACGGCTATCAGTTGTGCAAACTGGTCAAAAAGCACGAAACGACTCGACACATTCCAGTCGTCATGTTGACTGGCAAGGAAGGCGTGTTCGACAAGCTTCGCGGAAAACTGGTGGGCTGTTCGGGGTACATCGCGAAACCGTTTTCGCCCGAGGAACTGGTGTCGGCCGTTGGACGTTTCCTTACGCAGCCGGCGGCACTTTGAGCTTCGCGAGGCAGGCCCCGGCAGCCGCCTCACAGTGAGATTGAGATTCTCTCCACAGCGAGATCTGGACGAGATCATGGACATCCAGGAATTTGGAAGAAAACTCGAAACGTACCGGCTGGAATCGCCCGAAGTGCGCGACGGGCGGCTTCAGGAAGACTGCCAGTCGCTGATGACGCTGTTGCATTCGCTGCTGCCGAAACTTCGTGAGCCGATGAAGTCCAGCCGGCTTTCCGACTGTCTGGAATGCTGCAAGGAAATGCTGGTGGAGATGCTGGACTTTCTGACGAACCACCACGGCAACTCAATCGTTGAGCCGCACCTGCACAAAATCTGCGAACTCCGCGACTCCGTGCGCGATCTTCAGTCGATCGCGACTCGCGGGTTCTGGGGGCGGCTGTTCTACGCCAACTCGTCACACGACGATCTGCGGCGGCAGGCGACTCGTCAAATCAGCATCAGATTCCTCAACATGTACCGCAGCCTGCTCGCCCACGTGGATGAAAATTTTCACGCAGACGACGCTCGGAATGAGTGGCGAAGTCAGTGCCGCGAGTTTCTTGAGGAATTTCGACAGCGCTGGTAACGCGGCGAACTGTTCCTGTTGCCCGTTTGAGCCGTCACTCAATTACCCCGCAGGACGGACGTGGGCGTCTGTCGTTTATACATAAGTCACTTAATCGCCTGGCCCGAAGGTCATCCATGC
>JAQBVJ010000039.1 GCA_027623235.1 Planctomycetota bacterium | reverse complement strand
TGATTCCCATCTGGTTGAGGAGTCTTTTCAATCACAGCGTCTCTGAGAATGCCGATTTAATTTCGCCGCCGTCCCTATGCGGTTTGTGTGATTAAGCGAGGCCGGCGACTTCGTCAGGCGGAGCCTGACCTACGGTGCGTTTCTGTCGGCTACAGGACTTCGACGATTCTGAGGCTCGGCGTCTCATCGACGATGACAACTTCCGCGCGGGCAATCAGCCGCCCCTGCGCGAAAAGCTCGACCGGTTCATTCGCCAGTGCGTTCAGTGAAATGAGTGACCCGGCAGCGAGTGTCGCGACCTCGCGTCGGTCAAGTCGCGTTCGACCGAGCTCAACATCTACGCGTACCGAGGAAGCGCCGGACAAGGCTGCTTCGATCGGGAGCCGTCGCGCTCTCTGTGAAAACTGTTCAAACTGAAACGGTCGCGTGACGGACGCTGAGTGCTCGCGCGAAGATTCGTCGCCGGGCTTCAAATTCAAAAACGGCTTCGCCTGCCTCACGAGACGCTTTGTCCGGGCATCTGCCGCCGCGGCGTCCTGACCGCAGACAGGCTCGTCGGAATTTCCACCGTGAAGATCGCGTGGCATTTTTCAACTCAACAGAACTGGCGAGAAGTGAAACGCGATTGAGCGGGTATCCCGTCGTGGCGTTCGAAGGACAATAGGTCCCCGCCCGGAAAATGGTCAACACGAGTCCGAACGTGATCTCGTTTTGCCTACCTGACAGTGGTCTTCCGACTGGTCGCGCGAACCGGCGCATCCGTCAGCCTTTGCGCCGTCTGAGATGTTCCGGCTTTCCCGGTTCGTAGGGCTTCTACCAGTCGCGCCGCGTCGGCCATGTCGAGCGTGCGCAGGGGTCGCGACGGTCGATAATCAGAAAGCGGTTTTGACACCGCGCGTTTTCTCCCACCGGTTTGGAGTTTGAATTGGCTTCGAGTCTGCCGAGTCAGTCCGGCCGGATACCCGTGCCACAAAGTCGAGCTCTGGTGAGTGACATTCTTCACTTCCACCAGAGAATCCCGACGTGCGCTCAGGACCGGCTGATCCCGCTGGCTGATCTTGATGAGCTGCGAGTCCGTCTGCGGAATCGAATTTCCTGGCCGGCGATCTTTCTGAAATCATTCTCCGGCCTCGCGGCACAACATCCCCGGCTGAGGCAGACATGGCGAAACTGGCCATGGCCTCACATTTATCAGCATGAAACTTCGTGGGGGACCGTCGCGATCTCGCGCCGATTTCGGGACGACGACTGGCTCTTCTGGGGGCAGTTCGAGAGTCCAGAGCGGAGTTCCCTTGAGGAAATTCAGACGAAACTCGACCGATTTTCCAATGGTCATGTCGAAGAAGTCTTTCGAAAACAACTTCTGCTGAGTTCACTCCCCCGGTTTGCTCGAAGACTAATCTGGTGGTGGCAGCTCAATCTGACGGGGGAAAAACGTGTCAAACGAACCGGCACGTTTTCGCTGAGTTCGGTCGCTGGGCGAGGAGCAGAAATCCAGCACCCGCCGGGATTCGTGACAAGTGTCCTCACCTTCGGGCCAATCAATTCTGAAGGGAACAGTCGCGTCACCATTGCCTACGACCATCGACTGATGGACGGGGCGTTTGTCGCCGAGCGGCTGGCAGAACTTGAGGCCGAGCTCCACTCTTCGATTCGTGCCGAGTTGCTCACCCTGCAGACGCTCACTTTTCGAAAAGCAGGGTAGGTCGAGTTTCCCATGAAAACTTCGATCACTGGCAAACCGATCCCGACCGTCGAGGGCAGCCTGCAGACGTTCTCTGCGGATCCCGTCGCGTGCATGCAGAAGCTGCAGCAGGAGCACGGTGATCTTGTCGCGCTGCGTGAGGGTGATCAGGACGTCGTCTTCGCCTTTGGAGCCGACTACAACCGCCGGGTGCTTAGCCGCCCGGACGATTTCCATTCGCGGTTCTTCGCAATCCGTGGCCCGAAGCGGTCGGCTCAACGCAGACTGTCCAGCGGGCTGCTCAGCATGAACGGCGACGAGCACTCGCAACAGCGCCGTATTCTGCAAGCCGCGTTCCAGAAACGCGCCATCCCGGGTTACGCGTCGATGATCGAGCACCACACGCAGGAGATGCTCGACCGCTGGAAGCCCGGTCGTGCCTTCGACCTCAACGAGGAGATGATTCAGCTTCTGCTGAGAATCTCCAGCTCGATGCTGTTCGGCATGAGCGATCCCAAACTCGCGCTCGAAATCGGCGGAATGATGGACGAGTGGGTGCGGCTCAACCATGAGCTGGGAGCCGCGGCGTTCGAGTCACCCGACGAGTTTTACCCGCAGTACCAGCACCTGCTGCAGTACTCGGAGCAGCTGGAAGAACGAATCCGCGAGATGATTTCGCAGGTCGAAAACGGACCGCTCGACGGAGATGACGTTCTGTCACTGCTTATCCGTGCGAAGCGGATGGGAGCTCCGCTGACCGACGAACAGTTGATCGGACAGGCAGCCATCGTGTTTGGTGCTGCGCATTTGACAACGTCGCACACGCTGACCTGGACGCTCTTACTTCTCGCGCAGCATCCCGAGGTGATGCGGCAGCTCGATGCGGAGTTCGGATCGACGCCGAAAGCGATCGTTCAGGCACGACCGGATTCGACGCCGAACGGACTGGCTCGAAAAGAGTCGTCACTGCTGGACCGTGTCATTCACGAGAGCATGCGGATTCTGCCGGCTTCGGCGTACTCTCAACGAGTCAGCCAGCGTGACCTCAGACTCGGCCGGTTTTTTCTGCCGGCAAACTCGATTGTCGTTTTCAGTCAGTTCATGACTCATCGCAATGAGTGGATTTTCCCCGAGTCAAAACGGTTCTCTCCCGACCGCTGGCTGGACCTCAGCCCGAGTGCGTACGAGTACCTTCCGTTCGGCGGCGGCCCGCGACTGTGCATCGGTGCCGCGCTGGCGACGTCGATTCTGCGAACTGTCCTGCCGATGACGCTGCGGAAGTTTCGCATCGGAGTGCAGCCTCACGCGAAAGTCGATGCCCTGGTTGTGTCGACGATGCTGACTCCCGTTTCAGGACTCCCCGTAACGGTCTGGACTGGCGGAGACGTGGCCGAAACGGCACCGATCCGAGGCAACCTCAACAGCCTCGTCGATCTGCCCGAGCTTCAGCAGATCGAGCTTGCTCGCGCCGCATGACGAACGGTGGCTTGATGTTGAGTCGACGCCCGCATTATGAGGCATCGACATTCGCGGATTGATGGCGTTTGGTTTTCAGGAAAGGCAGCAGGCTCAGCGAGAGCATCGACGCTCCGCACAGCACAAGCAGGGCCACTGAATAGCCGTGCTCTGAAATCATCAGCCCGGCGGTCCAGGTGGACCACGACTCACACCCATTGGTCAGGCCCATGAAGGCACTGAACTGAGTCGCCGCAACGGCCGGGTGGGTGATGTCCATGAACATCGCGTAAGACGCTGCCGTGAACAGACCGATGCCAAAGGCCGCGAAAGAGAGACAGACCAGCAGTCCGGAGTTGCCTTTCTGGTCGAATGCGTAGTCGACGCCGGCGAGTGCCGAGACCGCAAGGCAGATCAGGACCAGCGAGACTGCGACGAAGCGGCGTCGACCGAATCGATCGGACAGAAAACCGCCAGCCAGTGAACCCGCCACCATCAGACCAATCATGGGCAATGCTGCAAACGAGCCAACTTCCGCCTCTGTGAAGCCACGATCGATCAGGAAGGGCCCATAGATCACTTCCAAAGCTTTGAATGCCGCTCCACCGGTCAGCGCGAACGCAAGACCGACCCAGGTATTTCGTTCTTTCAGTGCCTGCCGGACCGACCTTCCGACCGCCTGTCGTCTACTGACGGCTGGCTCGCCTTCCAATTTTAACTGGACTTTCGCTTCGGGCTTCATCATCAAAACGAGAATCATCGAAAACGTTGTCACGCCGATCAGCAGCCCGACGACGCCCGCATCGCCGACAAAAGGTGCGATGACAAGAGCTCCGCCGCCAAGCATCGCTCGACCAAGCAGCATTCCCGTCTGCATCCACCCGTTGATTTCTCCCCGTTCGGTCGGATCGGTGACCGAGATGCAGAGCGCGTCGATCGCCACATCCTGAGTGGCGGCCGCAAAGGCGTGCATGATCAGAAACATTGCCAGTATTTCGAACTCCGAGACCGGATTGAACACCAGCAATGAAAGCAAAGTCAGCCCCATCAAGGACTGCGCCGTGACGATCCAGCTTCGCAGTGACCAGCGAGGCCCCTGCAGAAGATCAATCAGAGGTGCCCAGGCGAACTTGAATGTCCAGGGGAGAACAAGCACAGCCGTCAGCCAGGTAATCTGTTCGATCGGCACGCCCGAGGCCCGCAGACGGGTTGGCATCGCCAGCCAGAGAAACCCGATCGGCGCTCCCTCGCTCAGATAAAGACAGGCAAAAAGGAGTTTGCGTTTCGTGTTCAAACTGAAAGATTCCGCAAGTGAGAGTTTTCCCGGTCGGATGTGCTTTTCAGCTCTCGCCCGACTGCCTATACAGCTTTTGTGCCGAGCACACGCAGCCGAATTCCCACCGTCGCTTAACAGAAACGCCGGATCGAGACCTTATTATGGACCAGTTGGACCTTCAGGAATACGAATGGAATGTGCAAGTCAGGCAGCTGCGAATCGAGGACTTTGATGCGTTGCTGGCGTTGCAGTCTCGTTGTTTTCCTGGAATGCTGCCGTGGGAACGTGACCAGATCGAAAGTCAGCTTGCGATGTTCCCCGAAGGGCAGATCGTCATTGAGATCGACGGAAAACTGGCGGCCTCGTCCAGCAGTCTGATGATGGAGTACGAAGCCGGCGCTGCCTGGCACGACTGGAAGCGGATCGCGGACAACGGCTTTATCAGAAACCACAACAAGAAAGGCGACACTCTCTACGGCATCGAGATGATGGTCGATGCCGAATTCCGCGGCATGAAGCTGTCACGCCGGCTGTACGGTGCCCGCAAGAATCTCTGCCGGGATCGGAATATTGATCGCATCATTATCGGCGGACGCATCCCCGGTTATGGCGAGCACGCCGACCAGATGACTGCCAGCGAGTATGTCGAACAGGTCATCTCCAAGGCACTTCATGACCCGGTTCTGACGGCTCAGCTTTCGAACGGGTTTGCTCTGCAGGGACTGATTCCGAACTACTTTCCCAGCGACGAATCTTCTCGCGGCTACGCAACTTTTCTGGAATGGCGAAACCTCGACTACCGCCCGGCAGCGAAACGCCGGCATCATCGACCTGTCGAGCTGACTCGCCTCGCGGTTGTGCAGTATCAGATGCGGCGAGTCTCCAGCTTCGAAGAGTTTGCTCAGCACAGCGAGTTCTTCGTCGATGTGGCCTCGGACTACTCGTGTGACTTCGTCATGTTCCCCGAGTTGTTTACGACGCAACTGCTGTCCTGCGTCGAACCGACCAGACCGGGACTCGCTGCCAGACGGCTAGCTGAGTTCACTCCGCAGTACCTGGAATTCTTCGCCGAGTGCGCGGTCAAGTACAATGTGAATCTGATTGCCGGCTCGCACTTCGTTGTCGAGGAAGGCACGCTTTACAACATTGCGTACTGCTTCGGCCGCGACGGGACGATTCACAAGCAGTACAAGCTGCACATCACCCCCAGTGAAAGGAAATGGTGGGGCGTCAGCCCGGGCGACAAGGTCAACGTGTTCGACACGGACTCCGGCCGCGTCGCGATGCTGGTCTGTTACGACATCGAGTTTCCAGAACTGGTCCGAATTGCTTCGGCCAAGGGGGCTCAGATCATTTTCGTGCCGTTTAATACGAACACGGTTCACGGCTATCTTCGCATCCGGTACTGCGCTCAGGCGCGGTGCATCGAGAATCAGGTTTATGTCGCCATCTCGGGCTGTACGGGAAACCTGCCGTCGGTCGAGAACGCGGACATCCACTACGCTCAGTCAGCCATCTTGACGCCCTCAGACGTTGGCTTCGCACCGGGCGGAGTCGGAGCGGAATGCAACCCGAACATCGAAACCGTCGTGATGGACGATGTCGATCTGGAAATCCTTCGCCGCCATCGTCTGTCGGGCAACGTCCAGAACTGGAATGACCGTCGTACCGATATGTACCACGTGAACTGGCTGGAAGATGGTGAGTCGCACAAAGTCTGAAATAGCAGACAACTGCACCGATCAGCCAGCCCGACCTGGACTGACTTTGAAGAGGAACACTGATGCCGAGCTTGAAGAAAATCCTGATCCTGACCGGTGACTTCACGGAAGACTACGAGATCATGGTGCCGTTTCAGGCATTGCTGATGCTCGGGCACACGGTTCACGCCGCCTGTCCTGACAAGAAATCCGGCGACATCATTCGGACGGCCATCCACGACTTTGAGGGCGACCAGACCTACACCGAAAAACCGGGGCACAACTTCACCCTCAACGCCACATTTTCAGAGATCGATCCCGCCAACTATGACGCACTGCTTGTGCCTGGCGGTCGAGCTCCCGAGTACATCCGCCTCAACGCGGACGTGCTCGCCATGGTTCGTCACTTTGCTGAGGCCGACAAACCGATCGCGGCCATCTGTCACGGAGTTCAGCTTCTCGCGACTGCGGGTGTACTCAAAGGGAAAAGCTGCACGGCGTACCCGGCCTGCGGGCCAGACATCGGCGCCGCCGGTGGAACCTTCGTCGAGACAGCCATCGACGGCGTTCATGTCGACGGAAAACTCGTGACAGCTCCCGCGTGGCCAGCTCACCCGGCCTGGCTCGCCGCGCTGCTGAAAGTGCTGGCAGAGTAAATCGGCACGACGTGCAACGCTTAGATTCTTCCGTCGTCAGGCCGGCGCCCCGTTCGTGCCTTTGTGTGAGTCTTCGTTTGGTTACGGCGATGCCGCTTTGCGAATGGACCTTTAAGCCAAAATGCTCTCGATCTCGCTGTGGCTGACAAAGTTCATCACAAGCGGCTGCGAGCCGTCCGGCTGGGACTGCTGCCAGGTGGCGTACATGCCGTCTTTTGTCTCGAGGACATCGACGTAGCGACTGCAGCCGGTGCCGTGCGGGCTGATGAAAAACGGGAAGTTCCGCGACAACCGGTCGATGGTCGTCAGGTCTCCCTCGATGATGTAAGCCGCGCCGCCAAGTTCCTCACACGAGTACCCGCGAGGCCGCTTCACGGCGCTGGCATGCTCGTCAAGGTTTCTTAACGACTCGCCGCCGTCGTAGAAGACGAGGCTCGCGTCAACGTTGCTGAAGACACCAAGTTTCGGCACATCGAGCACGCAGGTGCCGCGAGTAATGGCCACGTCCCACGTCGTGCCGCGCGGGAAAAAGTCGAGCATCGCCAGCGATTCCCCGTCGTCTTCCTCATCGGAATTCGGGACCTCAACAAACGCCGTGTTGGAGCTGGACCACGAAAAGGGGTGCGTGCAGAACAGCAGAATCGTCTGCCCGTCGCGTTCGTACAGAAACGGATCTTTCACGTGAAGATATTCCGGCACGTCGGCTTCGACGATTGTTTCCAGAGCGGCTCGTTTCAACTTCGGGAAATCCGGTGCGGCCATTCGCTCGATCGTCCACACACCTGTCCCGGGTTTGAGATGATCCTCGAACCCCTCGGGATAACCGATACCGTCCTTCTCGGTTGAGACGACAAGTTCGACTCCGTCCTCGATCCAGCGCATCGCACTGCCTTCAATTGACAGGACCTTACGATCGGGCAAGTCGAGATCGCTCTTGGAAAAACTGAGGATCTTCTCGAACGACACGCCGCGATCCTTCGATTGAAAAACAGCCAGTTCGAGACCGCGTTCACCGGCGGCCACTCCCGTCCGGGAGTCACCGTGATTCCGGTATCTTCCCACGACGAACAGCGTGCCGTCGGTCGCCTCAATCATGTTGCCGCCGCCAAACCAGAAGCCGGACGATGCCTGTTTCGGCGGCACGATGATGCGGGCTTTCTCCTGATCGACGAGCGTTCTGGCCAGCGTCTCGAGTCGCGCTTCCAGCTCCGGAGAGAGATTCATCCAGTGTTCCCAATTCACAAAGTGGAGAGGTAGGACGGACGCCCACGTCGGTCCCGAACAACCAGGTTTAATGCCAGGCATCAAGTCGATTCAGATGTGAGCCCGAATGGCGAGGCTGAGAGCCACGTCGTCCGATCGCTGGCTCTGACGGACGCGGGCGTCCGTCCTACGGAAACGGGGCGCTACGGTTCGATGATTTGAATTCCTGTGTCGCTCAGCAAGGCCGTCACGGGGGTGCCGCGCCCAGCCTGAAAATGCTCGTAATTCTTTTCCGCGACGACCGAAGCTGCCTCGATGACCTGCACGATGTCACGCTGACTGGCCGCGGTCGGGTACGTCTCGTCGAGCTCTTTCAGCGACTCGCCGAGCAGACGCCGTCGGATGATCGCAAGGAGACCGGCAGCGATGGACGCTTTGCCGTAGCCGAAGATCTCCAGGTTGCCGCCGTGATGGTGAATCCGGCCACCGAAGGAAGGGTTTCTGGTTCGCGAGCCGTCGCCGATGATCGCCTCGCGATACCCGCGTTCCTGCTGATCCACGATGCCCCGCCCGTAGATTCCGTAGAGCTCAATTTCCTGGTTGACCGCACCCTCGAATTCTGCGGGGTTGATCCAGTTGTTGTTGTAGTCGCCGCGCATGCCGTCGTCGTAAGTGACGGCGACGTCAACGCTGTCCCACGTTTTGATCGCGTGACGCCGCTTGAATGTCGACGGGTCAATGCCGCGACGCCTGGCGACTTCCTGGTGATGCTCGTCCCAGTGACTCAGAAGATTCTTCTGCCCAGTCGCAAACACGGCAACCGGCTTCACATTCAGGTAGTGATGCACGACGTCGAGCCAGTGGCAACCCACATAGGCGAACGGGTTACTCTGCTCGGCCCACGCGAAAACGTCGGTGCTGACTTCAAGTGGCTCTTCCAGGACGGCTCGAACTCGATTGATCGTTCCGTACTTTTCAGAAGCCTTCGACATCATTTCCCGGACGAACGGGTCATACCTTTTGTGCATATCGACCGAGACGATTCGGTCGGTTTCCTTTGCTTTCGCGATGATCTGATCGGCTTCGGCGGTGGTCAGACAAAGCGGTTTCTCAGTGATGACATCGCAGCCCGCGGCGAGCGCGTCCAGAATCGGTTGAGCGTGAACGTGATCCGGCGTCGCCACAAACAGTACGTCCGGTTTATGGCGAGCGATGATGTCCGACCAGACCGCGTCGCCGTAACACGCCTCGACCGGATGCTCCGGAAACTCTTCGCGGAACCAGTCGGCGATGTGTCCCGCGGTGCCGCTTTTCTCGCTGCGAGTGCCGACGGCACAGACGCGAATCCGGACATCAGCGACCACGGGAGCCAGATGGCTCATGCCAATACTGGTCAAAGCGCCGCTGATTCCACCGCGCATGAAATCTTTGAAGCTCTGCCCGATGATCTCGTCGAAAAACATTCCGCCGCCAACGATAGCGACGTTGATTGTTCGATCCGGTGTTGTCATGTCTGTCACCTTGTCTCTGGTGTGAGCGCAGGGGCGGCGGGAGTGAGGCGGACGGACGTCGGCGTCCGTCCTGCGGGGACGGTCTGCGAGCGGACTATGTCAGTGCGAATTCGCGATCCATGTTTGCGGAAATTTCGGTGAGACGATCGGGACCGCCTCCGCCCACCTCAGCGGCACACCATCCGGTGAAGTTGATCTCCAGAAGCGCCTTGCGGACGTCCACGAAGTCGATGTCACCTTCGCCGATGTTCTTGAACTTGTTTTCTGCTCGCGAGAAACCTTTCACGTCGAGCTTCACGACGCGTTTACCGAGAGCCCGGATCCAGTCCCCCATGCTGCCGTACTTCCAGTGGTTTCCAATGTCGAACTGCATGCCCACCCATGGTGAATTCAGTTCGTCAACGTACTTGACGAATTTGTCCGCCGTCTGAGTGTGGTCGCCGTCGTGATCGTAAAGGAACTGGTTCCAGACATTTTCAATCGCGATCACAACGCCAAGTTCAGCGGCGACCGGAATGGCCTGGGCGATATTCTCGATCGAACGTTCCCAGCATTCTTTTTCGGTCCCGTCGGAACCTCGACCGACGACAAGCAGTGCTGTGTGGCCGCCGACCGCGTGCGTTGTTCGGATGGCTGCCCTGAGCGTCTCCAGTGCGTTGGCTCGGACCTTCGCATCCGGATCGGTGTGTCGAACCTGCCAGTGACTGGAGCAGACCGTGCCATCGACCGGCAGGCCGGTGTCAGCAATGGCTTTCTTCGCTTCCTCAACGTCGAAGGTCGGAGCGTTCAGCTCGATGCCCTGAAATCCTGCGGCTTTCGCGGCGGCGAATTTGTCGGTGAGAGATCCTTTGACACCAACCATGCCGATCTTCAGCGTTTTAAACAGTCGTCCTTTCAATTTGTATTTCACGTCTTCGGCGGCGTTCGCCGAGCCACGCAGAAATGGCGAGGCCACCGCCGCGGCGGCAGCGGTCTGAACGAACTGGCGACGGGAAACAGGCGAGGTCTCAAACATGGCAGGCTCCGGAGGCGATCTCATGGGGAGGGTCGAGCAACTCGGTTGAGGATAACTTTGCGACAGCGTTGCCTCCACTGCGCGGCCCTGACTGACGCCGCGAGTCTGGCTCGGCATCCCACGCGAGGACTGCCCGATCAACCCACGAAGTGTCACGCCGCAGTCTTCTCTGGCTGAGGTACGCTGCTGACAGCCATTTGAAAAAGGGACGGAGACTCCCGTTGGTCGACCTCAGCCACTCTGAACTACTCAACGTTGGCGAGGATTCGCAACAGTGTCTGCGTCTGCCGCCGAATCTTCGGGTCGTCCGATGTGACGTGCCTTGAGATGGCTGTCAAAGCGGGTTTCGCGGCCGGACCCATTTCTGTGAGGACGGCGAGGGCTCGTTGAATTTCTGTCCGGCTGCCAGTTTCCAGAAAGCGAATCAGCAGCGGGAGCGGCTCGTTCGAAATGGGGCCGGTGTCGATTCGCAGTCGTCGGTCGAGCCAGTCGCGCAGGTCAGATTCAAACTGACTCGCCTGGGCGGATGTGAAATCGACGGGCTGCTGGCGAGTGTCGTTGGCGTCGCGCAGGCGGAACCACGGTTTCCACGGGTCGATTTCGAACCGGAAGATGGGCTGCCGTTTGGTGCCAGGCTCGCCCTTGCGGAAGTCGAGCAGCGCGTGCTCAGCGGTGATCGTCGCCCGCAGGGAGAAAACTTCTTCCGCGGGATCCGGTTCGGCCAGCAGCGATCGCCCTGTCAGGATGTCCGGCGTGTTGAGCTCCGTGCCGAGGACATCCAGCAGCGTGGGCAGGATGTCCTCATGCGAAGTTGGACCGGTAATCGTTTTTGGAATCTCGCCCGGAACATGTACGACGAGCGGCGTTCGCGTCTGCGTATACGACAGCGCGGTCCCGTGGAACATCCGCTTGTCCTCGCCGAACGACTCGCCGTGGTCGCCGACGAACACGATGACTCGATCGTCGGTCAGCAGCGGTGCCAGGATCCGGTCCAGGCAGTGGACGCTGTTGTGGTAGCGGTTGAGGGCGGACTTGCGGACCTCGGGACTCCACGGTGGAGTCGGCAGCCCGTCGCGCGGGCTCGGTGTGAAGACCTCATCTTCGAGCGTGTAGTGGTGCTCGCTGTGCGTCGTGAACAGGAAGAGCGTCGCGAAGATTGGCCGGTCTTTCAGGTGAGCCCACTTCCCTTCTCGATCAAACAGAGCCTGTGTCTCGGCCACGACTTCTTCGTCCCGCCGGTAAAACGGTTCGAGGCTGCGGCTGCTGAAATGGTCGAACGCGTCCTCATGAACGAACTTGTCGATGAGGTGCATGTCGAGTTCGCCGAAACCCGCGAACGCCGTGAAGTAACCGGCCTGGCTCATGAGCTGCGGCATCGCCGCCTGCAGATTCCTCATCGCGTGCGGCGCAAAGATCGGGTCGAGCCCGTAGTACATGCCGAAGAAACCGAACTCGGACGCGTTCCCCGCGGAAAAGTGCAGCCGGCTCGTCAGCGATCGTGAGGCGAGCTTCGTCAGATTCGGAGCCGACTTTTCGTTGAGCGCGTTGTGACGCAGGCTCTCGGCAAGAATCACCAGGACATCCGGTTGCCGTTTCGGCGGCGAAGCGATTTTGAGCTGCCGGTACTCCTCGTCAAACCGCTTCAGCGCCGGCGAATATTTGATGAGATGTGTGGCGACACGAATCTGCTGCGGCTCAAGGAACTCGAGGTCGAGGGGCGAACTACGAACAAACCAGCCGGTCGCCGCGATGGGATGCCGATCCGGTGCCTTCAGGATCGATGCGAGAATCTCCTGCGGATGCTTCAGTCGCCAGCCAAGAGGAAGCAGCACAAGCAAAACCGCGGCACCAATCCTGAAAGCCCGACTCTGTGAGCCGCACGCGCCAGCAGCCCATCGAAAAAACCAATCACAGATAGCGGAGCGGCGCAAGCCGCCCGGTTTTGCATGGGAACTTGCGCCCAGACCGGACGGCTCGCACCCAATGGCCCCAGAGTTGTGACGGCTGATCTCTGATTGTCGCCTTTCGCTCCGCGAAAGTAGCGCTGCTTTCGCGGAGCGAAAGGCGACAATCAGCACAACTCTGAGGCCATTGGGTCTGAGGCCATTGGGCTCGCGACCTACCGCGACGTTCTTCAACCTCCGCCGAGCCAGCCACCATCCCGCAAACACGGCCGCAACCTGGACCGCAAGAAACGCAGCCACAGCAAGGACCATCGGCAGGAAATCGGTCTGCGTCGTGTAGACGAAAACCCAGGGCAGAAACGAAGCGATCATTTCAAACGTGGTCGCCGAAAAAAAATGCGTCCCGAGCGTCAACCACGAAACCATTTCCAGCCCGTAAACCACCGGCACTCCCGCGAGCAGCAGAACACCCACGACGACTCCCGTCCGAGGTGCCCGCCGAGCAATCATCGCCCCCACAAGCCAGGCCGGCCCGGCGAGCAACAGTGCCTCAAGAAAAACCTGATGCTGCGCGGCAATCTTACTGAGCACCGACTGCGACCAGTGAATATCGTGCCGCGAGTACGGATGGCAGAGGGCAATTCCTGTCACCAGAAGCACATTGGCGAGGAGCTGAACAATCAACTGCATCTGCGCGAAACGTCGCCCGGAGTTCTCGCAAATCGAAGATTCTCTGGGGAGTTCCGAATCTGTTTTCACAAGGCTGCCGACGGAAAGAGGAGCCATTCAAAAGTTCTGCTCAGCCATTGCATCTGGCTGACCTCAAACTGTCAACGTCGACTGAGACTCGCCCTGCCGAAGAGGCGACCGGTGCCGAACCGGAGCGGTCCGAGCACTCGATCACAGATCTGGTCATGCTTTGGCCAGGCCGCACAGCGTCGGAAAATCGCCCTTCAGTGACTCGTACAGTTTTCCGTAGCTCGGGTAGGCTTTGTTGTAGGCGGCTTTCGTGGCGGCGTCCGTGGAGGTTGTTCCGGTGACGTCGATTGTCGCTTCGCAGGCTTCGGCGATGTGGGAGTAGGCGCCGGTTCCGGTCGCGGCGAGGAGGGCGACTCCGTAGGCCGGGCCTTCGTCGGAGTTCGTCACGCAGACGTCCTGGCCGTAGATGTCGGCCTGGAGCTGACGCCAGAAGCCGCTGCGGGCTCCGCCGCCGGAGACTCGGATTTCGCTGATCGGGATGCTCATGCCTTTGATGATTTCCAGGCAGTCCCGCATCGCATAGGTCGCTCCTTCCATCACCGAGCGGATCATGTGAGCTCGACCGTGACGCAGCGAAAGGCCGATCCAGGCAGCCCTCGCGTACGGGTCGCAGTGAGGCGTGCGTTCGCCGGTGAGGTACGGCAGGAAGAAGAGGCCTTCCGATCCGGCCGGAGCTTTCGCCGCGGCAGCGGTCAACAGTTCGTAGGCCTCGGTGTCCATGCCGGCCGCGATCGCCGATTCCATTTCGCCGAACTGGTTGCGGTACCACTGCAGGCTGCCGCCGGCCGACAGCACGACGCCCATGACGTGCCACTTGCCGCTGACCGCGTGGCAGAACGTGTGGACTCGGCCGGACGGGTCGGTCTGAACTTCTTCCGAATGAGCGAACACGACACCGCTGGTTCCCATCGTGGCCGAGATTACGCCGTCTTTGACGATGCCGTTTCCGACCGCTCCCGCCGCCTGGTCTCCGCCGCCGCCGACCACGGCGACTCCGGCAGGCAGGCCGAGTGCCTTGGCGGCGATCTCGCTGAGTTTGCCGGAAACCACTTCCGATTCGTGGACCTCAGGCAGCAGAGATTTATCGAGCTGGAGTTTCTCGAGCAGCGGGTCGCACCAGACACGATTCTTCACGTCGAGCAGCAGTGTTCCAGACGCGTCGCTGACTTCCGTCGCGTACTCGCCCGTGAGCCGGAAGCGGACATAGTCTTTCGGCAGAAGGACTTTGCGAGTCCGCTCAAAGTTCTGCGGCTCGTTCTTTCGCAGCCAGAGAATCTTCGGCGCGGTGAAGCCAGTCAGAGCCGGGTTCGACACAAGCTCGATCAGGTTCGCGCGGCCACCGACGGCCGACTCGATGTCATCGCACTCGTCCTGAGTCCGCTGGTCGTTCCACAACAGCGCGGGCCGGATGACCTCATCGGACTCATCCAGGAACACGCTGCCGTGCATCTGTCCGCTCAGGCCGATTCCGGCGACGTCACCGGGCTTGATGCCACCTTTGGACAGGACCGCCTGGACGCTTTGTACCGTCGCCTTCCACCAGTCCTCGGGGTCCTGTTCAGACCATCCGGGGTGAGGCGTGTAAAGCGGGTACTCGACGGTCGCCTTCGCGAGGATCGCTCCGTCTTCCCTCATCGCCAGAGTCTTCGTGCCGCTTGTGCCAACGTCGATGCCGAG
Organism: Planctomycetota bacterium; assembly: GCA_027623235.1. Classification (GTDB taxonomy): domain Bacteria; phylum Planctomycetota; class Planctomycetia; order Planctomycetales; family Planctomycetaceae; genus JAQBVJ01. Next base: position 40,587 of record JAQBVJ010000039.1, on the reverse strand, counting down.
GAATATGCTCATTGTTGTTTTCCGTGATTCTGGTGCGCTGAGGTCCGCCTGGCGGCTACACCTGTCGCATCGTTTAACGTCGAGCCGGAGGCGAGAACTTCGGTGGCGGTGCAGACGATTCCCGGCCGCGTATTTGCCGCCAGGGCCGGCATTCGATTGCAGGCTCCGCGATGCCTTGATTCTCGCCTGCGGCTCGACGTTAAACGAATACCGACTGGCACGGGCAAGCTACCGAACGCTCCTCGAAATTGCGAATGCCGCCGGTGTTGTTGCAAGTCGATTCGGCGGACGCGAAACTCGACGATCCTGCGTCGCTTTGCCGACCAGCCGACTCGTCATTAATGAGCCTTACTTCTCAGGAGCTGCCCCCGATGAAACGCTTTTTCACGAGTCTCACTGTGCTCGCCATTCTGGCGACCTCGACAGTTTCTAAAGCGGATGTTTCGATTGAGAAATCTTCGTTCGGCCAAACGAAATCCGGCGACGAGGTCGACCTGTACACGCTCAAGAATGAGGCCGGCATGACGGTCTGCCTGAGCACTCGCGGGGCGACGATCACTCAGATTCACGTGCCGGACAAGGATGGCAAATTCGCCGACGTGACGCTCGGCTTTGACGACGTCTCCGGGTACGAGGGAGAAGACAACCAGTACTTTGGCAATACAACTGGCCGAGTCTGCAACCGGATTGCACTTGGCAAGTTTACGCTCGACGGAGAGGACTACGAACTCGCCATCAACAATGAGCCGAACCATCTTCACGGCGGCAAGGACCGCAGCCTCGACAAAGTGGTCTGGAAGGCGGAAGAGGTTCGCGATGAAAAAACCGGAACGGGTGTCACATTCAGTTACACCAGCCCCGACGGCGAGGAAGGCTACCCCGGCAAGCTGAGCGTCTCGATTCGGTATACGCTGACTGAGGACAACAAAATCCGGATGAACTACTCGGCAAAGACCGACAAGGCGACGCCGGTCAACCTCACGAATCACGCTTACTTCAATCTGGGCGGAGCCGGCAGCGAGACGGTGCTCAACCACCAGTTGAAACTTGAGGCAGACAAGTACACGCCCACCGACGAGACGCTCATCCCGACCGGAAAGATTGAATCGGTTGAGGGAACCGAACTCGACTTCACAAAGATGAAGAAGATCGGAGCCCGCATCAAAAAGCTCGACGATACCGCCGCCCTGGGCTACGACCACAACTTCGTGCTCAACAATCAGACCGGCAAAGTGAAGCTGGCTGCGACGCTTCGCGATCCGGAATCCGGGCGGGTATTAACCGTCCTGACCGATCAGCCGGGCATTCAGTTTTACTCGGGCAATTTTCTGAAAGGGCAGAAGGGAAAAGGCGGCAAAGAGTACGCTCACCGCAGCGCGATCTGTCTGGAAGCTCAGCATTATCCGAACTCGGTCAACATCGAAGGCTTCCCGTCGACGATCCTGAAACCGGATGCGACTTATCAACAGATCACGGTTTACTCGTTTTCCGTCGTGAAGCCGAAGGAAGAGGGCGAGACGAAAACATCGGAGAAGAAACCGTCTGAGAACAAGTAGCTTCGCAGTGAACCTGGCGAAGATCAGGGCGAGAACTTCGAAATCGGGGCTGCGTGGACGACCGCGTCGGCGGTGGCTCGGGACGCAACCCGGTCCGAAGCTTCGGCGACGGCGGATTTCGAATCGAAAACGCTCAACGTGAAACCGCACTCGTACGACTCGCCGGGCCCGAGCGTGATCAGCCGGCCCTGGTCGCGTTCGAAGCTCTTGAGGTTCGGCAGGCTCGTGCCGGGTTCCAGGCCGGTGACGTATCCATCGGCCTCGGCCTGCGGGTTCTTCCAGAGCGTGAAGCAGGGCAGTTCGTTTTTCTGCCAGGCCATGCTGACCGCAAGGTTGCCGACGGCGTTTTTCAACAGGACCTCCGTCTGTCCGTCCGAGCCTGCCTGCAGGTCAAAGAAGAAAGCCTCTTCCTGGATGCCGGCCTGCGGAGCTGGATAGCGGTCCCAGTTTTCAAGGCAGCTTGCCGAATGAGAATCTCGCGGAGCAATCTCGCCCACAGGAACGACAAGTGTCGATCCGTCTTCCATGAATGGTCGACCGAAGTTCGTGTGGTAGAGAATTTCAAACTCGGTCGGCTGCCCGCCGAGGTTCGTAATGCGGTCGCGAACGGTGAGAGAATTTGAACCAGCAACCGTTGAGACCGTCGACTCCAGCCGCAAGGCCGGACCGAACAGCGAGCACTCGTCAACGGTCCCCGTCACGCTGAGCGTCCCGTCGCCCTGGTCGCAGACCTCAGCCACGACTTTGTGAGCGGGCAGGTTCGCGATGCGGCCGTGCAGAGTCACTTCCGAATCGCCGTCCATGCCCGGCGGCCCGTGAAACGAGAGGCCGCAGCGGCACATCAGCTCGTTGAATCCGTTCAGCCAGCCGAGGCCGTTCCGCTCTTTGAGATTCACGAAGGCCGGATTGACCGGCTGCCGGACAGGCGACTGCCAGCCGATCGGGACTCCACGGAACCCGGCCTTCCAGATGCCCATCCCTCGGGTGGGGAGGACCGAAATCGAAAGCTCACCGTTTTCAATTTCGACGACGTCAACCCCGTCGGAGAGGCCGCCGCGAAGGGTCGATTTTGAAATCGACCAACTTTCGGATCCTGCCAGGTTCGGTCCGGTCGACCCGTCTGAGCGTGACGACAAACGAAAAGCGTTTGAAAAAGTTGCCGACTCAACGTCGGTCAGAACGATCTGCTGTGAGGCCATCGGCGGCGATCCTGTCAGTGAGTCTCAAACGGTTCGAAGAATCCGCAACCTTGCGGTCGGCCGGAGTGTATTTCTGATTGACGAAGGGCGTAAAGCTATTGGTGAAAATGATTTGCAGAGGATTCTGTGTCCAGATTTCGTGTGCCTCTGCCGCCGGGACTGCCGATCCTCACGAGAGTGCTTCCGAACGAGCGGCTCGTTTGAGCGATGTTTGACGCAACTTCTTGGCAGCGTTAGCATTCCCGCCCGTTCGGCTTCGTGGTCGAGCGGGTTTTGCGTCGCAATTTGTGCTTCTGTTTAACGCTTCTACTCTTCTGTCGAATTTCGAAGGGGAGGGGGACGAGCCTCAACAGCTCAAAATGTCCCGGAAGGAGTGTGCACACGCGGCAGACTGGCGGTGGTCGCCGGTCGGTTTCCCTCGTGGAACAGTTTCAGTTTCGACCTCGCAACTGTCGGGTTGAAAATTGAAGACTGGTTCCGCGGGCAAAATGTCGTGCCCGGAAAACGGGTTGAGGAGAGTCTGATGTCAGACATTAATGTGAAGGACATGCTGGAGTCGGGTGTCCATTTTGGTCACCGCACGAGTCGATGGAATCCGAAAATGCGACCGTACATTTACGGCCGCCGGAATCTCATCCACATCATCGACATTAAAGAGACAGTTCGCGGCATACTGCGAGCTCAGCGGTACCTGCAGAAAGTTTCCGCAGCCGGAAGTCTCATCCTCTTTGTCGGAACCAAACGCCAGGCGGCTGAGCCGATCCAGGAAGCGGCTGAAGCTGCGGGAATGCCGTACGTCTGCGAGCGTTGGCTCGGTGGCACGTTGACAAACTTCCGCACCGTCCGCAGCCGGTTGAAGCGACTCGACGAACTCGACGCGCTTGAGGAAAGCGGCGAAATGGCGTCGTACTCGAAGAAGCGCCAGTCGACTCTGAAACGAGAGCACAAGAAGATTCGCCGGAACCTGGAAGGCATCCGCCACATGAACCGGATGCCGGAAGCGGTCGTCGTGATCGATCCGAAAAACGAAAAGAACTGCGTGCATGAGTGTCGTCTGCTCGGAATCAAGGTCGTTGGCCTGATCGATACGGACTCGGATCCGGACACGATCGACCTGCCGATTCCCGGTAACGACGACAGCATCCGATCAATTCGGCTCGTGCTGAATCTCCTCGCGGCGGCCGTCAAGAGTGCACAGGCTCCGGCAGCCAGGACTGAAAAGGCTGAGGTTGAACCTGAACTCAAGGCTGTTCCGAACGTCTCGTAATTTCCACAAACTCCCGTCTGACTTTTCTGACTGGGTTGGACCTGAGTTTGCCTCTGTTACGGATTCCGAGCGACCACGGATGGTCGCCGGCTCACGAATGAAACGGGGCGCGACGAGTTAGCGCCGGCACAGATGCCGATGAACTTCGCTCGAAAATCGCAGCCCGACGAAAGGGTATGAACGATGGCTGTAACTGCTGCTGCTGTAAAAGCGCTGCGTGAATTGACCAATCTTCCGATGATGGACTGCAAAAAAGCGCTCGTCGAAGCCGACGGGGATCAGGAAAAGGCGATTGAAGTTCTGCGCGAGCAGTTCAAAAAGATTGCTCTCAAGCGGGCTGACAACGCGACCAGCGAAGGCCAGATCGTCGTCCTCACCACTGAGGACGGTGGAGAAGGCGTCATGGTCGAGGTTCAATGCGAATCCGCGCCGGTCGCGTCAAGCGAAGGATTTCAATCCTTTGCGGCTCAGTGTGCTGAGCAGCTTCTGAATGGTCCTGGAGCCACGACTGCAGAAGAACTGCTTGCACAGGATGCACCGAAGACACCTGGCAAGACGCTGCAGACCGTCTGGGAAGACATGACGAACCAGATTCGCGAGAAGATCGTCCTGTCGCGAGTGACTCGGGTCACCGGCCCGGTTCAGGGCTACGTTCATCACGATGGGAAAAACGGCGTGCTCTTTCAGGCGGAAGGCAAATCTGACTCGCTGGACATCCTGCGTGACGTGGCCATGCACATTACAGCCCTCAGGCCGGATGTGACATTTCCGGACGGACTCGATCCGGCGGTTGTGAAGGCCGAACGAGACCGCCTCACGGACGAAGCCAAAGCCAGCGGCAAGCCCGACAACATCGTCGAGAAAATCGTCGATGGCCGAATGAGCAATTTCTACGTCGAGAACGGTGTGCTGATTGCGCAGCCGTTTGCAAAGGACGATTCAAAGTCCGTCAGCCAGGCACTTGCCGAGCACGGATTTAAAGCGGTCGGGTTCACTCGCTGGGTGCTCGGGAACTGAGCGATTTCAGCAAACGGATGTTGGTGAACCGAGTTGAGAAACTTCGAGGGGCAGAAGCATCGTCTTCTGTCCCTCTTTCCGTTTTGTGATTATGCTTCGCGCCGCGGCAGAATGGGCAACCGTGTGTCGCTTTGAGAATGCTCCCTGACTGAACGTCGAACGAGATGTTGCGACCAGGGACTGCGAAGAATGACAGCCAGGAGGGATCTGATGGCAGATAGTTTTAAACCGGCCTACAAGCGAGTCCTGCTGAAACTCAGCGGCAACAGTTTCTGCCGTTCGGGCGAGTCCGGCATCACAATGCAGGAAGTCAGCAACGTCTCGCAGCAGATCAGGCGGATTCACGAAGCCGGAGTCGAACTTGCGATCGTCTGTGGCGGTGGCAACATTCTTCGCGGTCGGGACTTCGCGGCCGTCAGCGCGTCGATCAAGCAGCCAACGGCTCATTACATGGGGATGCTGGCCACGGTGATCAACGGCCTCGCCCTGCAGGATGCACTCGAAAATGCCGGCGTCCCAACTCGGTTACAGACGGCGATCCGGATGGAAGGCGTTGCCGAACCATTCATCCGCAGAAAGTGCATCCGTCATCTGGAGAAGGGGCGAGTCGTCATCCTCGCCGCGGGAACGGGCAGCCCGTTCGTAACGACCGACACGGCGGCCGCGCTGCGGGCTCGAGAAATCGAAGCCGATGTCGTCCTGAAAGCAACGCGGGTTGACGGCGTTTACTCAGACGACCCTGAAAAGAATCCTCACGCGGTTCACTATTCGGACATCACTTTTGACGAAGTATTAAAACAGCGACTCAAGGTGATGGACGTCCAGGCAATTCATCATTGTCAGGAACAGAATGTGCCGATCGTCGTCTTCAATTATCAGAAAGAAGGCAACCTGGTCCGCGTGATTGCCGGCGAGAAAATCGGAACGCGGGTCGGGCCGCCAAAGAAGGACGCCTGACAAACGTTGCCGGGTGCGGCATGAGTCGTGACAATTCTCAAAGTTTAGTTCCGTCTCGAATTACAATTCACAGAGCAAGCAGTTTTCGCTGAGGTTCCCAATGGATCAGGACGAAATTCTTCTGGACGCAGAAGAGCGAATGGAAAAAGCCGTCGAAGTCTTTACGCATGACCTGAGCGGTCTTCGTACAGGCCGCGCAACACCCGGCCTGGTCGACTCAATTCGCGTCGACTATTACGGATCGCAGACGCCGATCAAGCAGATCGCCAATATCTCTGTGCCAGAGCCTCAGCAGATCGTGATTCGGCCATTCGATGGCAATACGATGAGTGACATCGTCAAGGCCATTCAGGCCAGCGATGTCGGCCTGGCTCCGATGTCGGATGGACGGCTGATCCGCCTCAACGTGCCGGCGCTTTCGACCGAGCGACGACGGCAGCTGGTCGGTCGAATCAAGGAATTTGCGGAGAAGGCACGCATCTCAATCCGCAACATCCGCCGCGACGCGAACAAACATGCCGACACGTCTCAAAAGGACAAGATCCTTTCCGAAGACCAGCGGGATACCTGCAAGGATGCTGTGCAGGAGCTGACAAAGAAATTCGAGAAGACGGTCAACGATGCTGCGGACGCAAAAGAAAAGCAGCTGATGGAAGACTGAGTTTCGGCGACGCAGAAAAAAAGGCCCGGCACGGTCAGCGCGCCGGGCTTTTTTATTGCTGCTTGCCCTCAGCGGAATTGGCTGTCCGGCAGAGCACAATCATCCGGTAAAGCTGCGGCAGGCTGTCCTGTCGAATTCGGAAGGCCGTCCCGTGATTCCTCGCCGCTCCGGATTCCTGAATGTGCATCCGCATTTCGACCATCGCCTCGCGAGTTGCGACGAGATGCGCCAGCCGATCGGCAGAGGGTTCGCGGCAGTACAAGGCCGTCTGAAAATGAAACTCCTCGTTCTGGCCGGTGCCCCGTGTTTCCGCTCCGACAAAAATTGTCTCGCTGAGCTTCTCTTTGAGCCGCCCGGCAAGAATCTCGTGTTCCCACTCGGCGACGTTTTTGCCATGAAACTGAAGCAGGATTCGTCGCGACTCGGGAGCCAGTTTCAAGCCGTGAGAGTTCTCGCGACTGGTCACGGTTGAATACAGCGCCGTTCGCCCGTTGTCATCGATGTAGCCGTACTTCGGGATCCGCTCCTTGTGCGACAGGCCGTCCAGCCACGCCGGCTCCTTCAGAAACAGATTCATCTTCTTCGAACTGATCGTGCGGAATTCGTCTCCCCGGTGTGACTTCAGTTCGATCCCCAGAAAGTCTCCCCGCGGGCTGTTGTTTTCTTTGATGTCGAGCAGCGTTTCGAGCGTGTAGCCGATTCCGGTCGAGCCGCTCCGCAAAGTTGGCGTGAATCCAGCAGCCGAAACCTTGTCAAACCTGCTGAGGAATTTCCGCAGACTCGCCGACTCGACTGTCTCCTGCTTCGCCGTCCAGACGGAATCCAGCCCGAAGACTCCCGGTCTCGAATCGGCTGCCGTCAGGCCGAAGTGCGAGAGGACAGCGGTCGCTTGAGGGCTGCCTCGCGGAATGATGTGGCACTCCAGTTCGCGCAGCGACGAGGCTACTTCGGCCTCGCGGTAACGACCGAGAAGAAGCAGACAGCCCGCCGAGGCTTGATCGCGTACGAAGCTGGCCGGCAGCTCGAAACGGCATTCAGTGCTGCGGTTTTGAGGATGCCATACGCCGGCGATCTTTTCCAGTTGAGCGTTCTTTTTCAGCAGCGTCCTCAGCACAACAGGCCGCGGGACCGTCTCGCCTGCCTGGTCTTCTGCGGAGAGGAATCCCGCGGCGAGTGGGGGAACTGGTATCGTGGATTCTTCGGCAGACGGATCAGCGAGTGCTGTAAAGAAAACGGCCTCGACTTTGTCTGGCTCGAAGAGAACGTCGCGGAGCGTTCTGACGTCACCATCGCCGCAGTTCCCGAGAACCGGCGGAACAATGACAAGGCAAACTGCGAGAGTGAATCTCAATCGGCGCCGCCAGGTCGAAGCGAACTCACGCGACATGCTGCACCTCTGAAGTCGGCTGACAGGTCTCGGTCCGAATGGCTACTCCGCAGCGATCTCGCTGAGGATTGAAGCCGGTCGACTTTGGGTGGGCATGCCCCCGAGATTTCGATGAGCGATCAACTCGGCGACGATGCTGACTGCGATCTCGGGGACAGTCTGCGACCCGATGTCGAACCCGAGCGGCGCGTGGACGCGTTCGAGCCGATCGCGCGGTACGCCTTCCCGCAACAGGTCCTCGAAAATGAGCCGGATTTTTCGGCGACTGCCAATCATGCCGACATAGCGGGCCGGCGTTTCCGCGACGTGGTACAAAGCTTCCTCGTCGTGGTTATGACCTCGCGTCACGATGATGCACATCGTGTTGGAGTCGATGTCCAGGCCGCTCAGTGCGTTGTCGAGCGGCGCGACGATCAGACGCTTCGCGGAGGGGAATCGTTCCGGGTTGCAGTATTGCTCGCGGTCGTCGACGACCCACACGTCGAAGTCGACAGTGTCGGCCAGCTCGGCGACTTTCTGCCCGACGTGGCCGGCACCGACGATCAGCAGTCGGCATCGTTCCAGTTGAGGCAGATAGGAAACCCCGTCCGTGACATACGCGCGAGGTCTGTCGACCACCGGACGGAGTCCCGCGACGACTTGATCGGGAATCTCAACCTGACCAGGCGACGCAACAGCCGGACGACTGGCGACGGGGACACCATCCGCGCTGATGAGGAACCGCGCGGCCTCCGGGCCGCCGGCCTTTTCGCTGTCGATGATGATGGCTTCGGTGCAGCCGACGCCGTCCTCAAGGAGTCGCATGTAAGATTCGAAGTAAGAAAGATCGTCGCCGGGATGAACCGGGTCGACCAGCATTCTCATTCGGCCGCCACAGATCAGGCCGTCATCCCAGCCGTAGTCGCTGTCAAGCTGGAACGAGAGCAGCTCAGCTTTGCCGGCATCGAGCAACCGCAGCGCCCGCCGTTTGACCTCCGCCTCAACGCAGCCGCCGCCGAGCGTTCCGGCCTGCGATCCGTCTGGAAAGACGAGCATGACGGCTCCGGCTTTCTGCGGAGTCGAGCCGCGTGTTTCAACAAGCGCGGTCCACGCAACGGACTGACCCTTGCGGATGGCGTTTTCAAGGTCCCGAAGAATCGTCTGCATTGATTTGTCTTTCCAAAGCCAGTTTCGGTTGCCGTTTCTGAGTGGCCGGAATCTTTCGGGATTGTGTTCCTGACTCGGGCCGCATGGTAACCCGAAGAGCGTGTGAGTTTAATGTTGAGGCCGGGATCGTTTCTTCCTGCCGTGGTTTTTGGCGGGAGTTCACGATCCGGGGTGGTGTCGGGGTTTGCGACTCGGCTGTCGCGCTGCTGGTTTTTGTGTCTCGCGGGTGATTCGAGGGTGGTGATTCGACCGGGGGCCGTTTTCGGACCGGTCACAGGACTCCCGGATGCTGCCCTCTCAGGAAATTGAATGTTGTTGCTTGCCACAGCACGGTCGACAGAGCTTTTGCCAGGCTGCCGACCCGGAACAGGCCGTGGTTTCGGCACTCGGTGTTCGGGAACTCCGCGATCGACGGATGCTCCGTTACGTTTTGAAAAGGGGCGCCGCCCCCCAACTTCATGTTGCGGGCTTCCGGTTCGATCATCGAACAGCGAGCTCACCTTCGACGGCGCAAATTTCGACAGACAGCGCCGAGAGATCGAGCGACTCGACATAGGCCCACACGGCTCGGACCTGATGATCCTTCGGGATCAACTGGTCGAGCGAGGCATCCCGCCACCGCATCTGAAACCGCTCCGGCCTCTTGAGCCGAAGTCTTGGACGCGCCGAATCATTTTGTCGTGTGGAGTTGCTCAACAGTGACTTATAGCGCCATAAAGTTTCTGCACCAGGCCAGTCCTGGGGGTTAGCCTGGGCTGTTAAACATTCGGAGTTGACGGTGGAGGCAGCTTGATCCGTTTTTGTTCCGCGTGATGTTTGCTCATCTGGGCGTGTGCCTTGCTTGCGTTGGACCTGCTTGCGTTTCTCCGCGCTCTCCAGTTCTCTGTGTTGCAACTCGCAAAGGCGACAACACAGAGAACTGGAGAGCGCAGAGAAGCAGATCGTCGAAAATCAATCTCTGAACCCCGGCAAGCGGAACAAAAACAGTCCTTGCAAAAACGGTCAGATCGCCACTGCAACCCCAAACTTTTAACAGCCCAGGGTTAACCCTGAAAAAATCGCTACCTCTTCGAGTTACTTTTTGGCAGAAGACGCACACACCTGACTTTCCCGAGACAGACTCATGAAAACTCAATTCTGCTTAGCCGGGCTCACTTTGATTTCCATGCTCACGCCGGCGTTGGCTCAGGATCACGACCTCGTCCCGCTCGCCTACAACCATCCTGGCATGGCCGTCGATCTTGGGGTGGGGCTGTGGGCCTGGCCGTTGCCGATGGATTATGACGCCGACGGTGATCTCGACCTGGTCGTATCGTGCCCGGACAAACCTTCGAATGGAACTTACTTCTTTGAGAACGCCGGTGGCGGCGGCGACTTCCCCGTCTTTAAAGCCGCGAAGAAGATCGGGCCGGGTTATCACAACATCCGCGTCTCGTACGTAAACGGAGAACCGCGGGTTCTCGCGCCGGGTGTTGAGTACACCGACTTCAGAAAATCGCAATTCTCAAAACCGAAGAAACTCGACGTACCCTCGAACGCTCACACGCCGGGGCACAAGATTCGAGCCAACCAGTGGCACTACGTGGACTTCGACGGAGACGGCGATCAGGACCTGGTCATCGGTGTCGGAGACTGGCACGACTACGGCTGGGACGACGCCTACAACTCGCGCGGTGAGTGGACCAACGGGCCGCTGCGAGGCTTTCTCTACCTGGTCCGGAACGAGGGGACCGATGAGAAGCCGAAGTGGGCGAAGCAGACGCTCATCGAAGCTGACTCGCGGCCGATCGAGGTCTTCGGCTGGCCTTCACCTTGCGTGGCAGACTTCGACAAGGACGGAGACCTCGACATTCTGTGCGGCGAGTTTCTCGACGGGTTCACGTATTTTGAGAATGTGGGAACGCGAAAAGAGCCTTCGTACAAGTCGCGCGGTCGAGTTCGGCAGCCCGACAATAAAGACCTGAAAATGGACCTGCAGATGATCGTGCCCGTGGCGATCGACTGGGATGGCGACGGCTGGCTCGACCTGATCTGTGGTGATGAGGACGGCCGCGTGGCGCTCATTAAGAACTCAAAGAACTCAGGCGACCGAGGCGTCGTCTTTAACCAGCCGCGATATTTCCAACAGGAAGCCGACAAGCTCAAATGCGGTGCCCTGGCGACTCCGTACTGCATCGACTGGGACCTGGACGGCGACGAAGACATCCTCTGTGGCAACACGGCCGGCTATGTCGAGTTCTTTGAAAATCTGGGCATTCCAGGCGGCACGGACTCACCGCGGTGGGCTCGCCCGATTCGGCTCAAGGCGGGCGGTCATCTCATCCGGATCCAGGCCGGGCAAAACGGATCGATCCAGGGCCCGTGTGAGGCGAAGTGGGGGTACACGACGTTCACGGTGGCCGACTGGGATCACGACGGCCTCGCCGACATCGTCCTGAATTCGATCTGGGGCAGCGTCCTGTGGTATCGCAACGAGGGCATCCGTCCGCGCGACGATTCGCGAGACCGATTGCCTTCACTGTCGGGAGCCCGGCTGGTGGCCGTCGACTGGCCGGCCGAGACGCCGAAGCCGCAATGGACCTGGTGGCAGCCGGTTGGCAAACAGCTTGCGACTCAGTGGAGAACGACGCCCGTCGTGGTCGACTGGACGGGCGACGGCATCAACGATCTGGTGATGCTCGACCACGAGGGTTACCTCGCTCTGTTTGAGCGAACGACGCTTGAGAAACTTGAGCCCGATCCGAAAGTACGGCCGGACGGCAAGCGACAACTCGTCAAGAAACGAGTTCCGGACTCGCTGCTGCCGGGCAAACGCATTTTCGTCGATCCCGATGGGAAGCCGATTCAGTTGAATTCGAAACGGGCCGGAGGCAGCGGCCGGCGTAAGCTGCACGCCGTCGACTGGGACCAGGATGGCGACCTCGACCTGCTGCTCAACAGTGTCAACGCGGACTTCTTCGAAAACGTTGAGCAGAAGGACGGGAAGTTCGTCTTCGTCAATCGAGGCCCGATCGGCGAGCGGAAAATCTCCGGTCACACCAGCAGCCCGGCGACGTGCAACTTCTTTGGCGGAGAGAAACGCGACCTGCTGGTCGGAGCCGAAGATGGTTTGCTCTACCTGCTCCGCCGTTAGTGGCAACCCGAGGCGTGATGACGGGCGAACGCAGTTTCGCGCTTGCGGCTCAGCGGGAGCTTCGCCATCCCGGTGCGCGGACTTCTGGCGTCAAGCGAAAGCCACTCAGACGAGTCCGCGTTTCTTTCGCACGAACCACTCGGTCGACATCAGTGCGACGAAGGCGGCGAGGAACCACCAGTTGTCCCACAAGGTGACTCGGGAAACGTGCTTCTGCATGATGTTCGGCGGGCCGTTTTTGATGAGGTCGTCGAAATAGTCGGCGAGTTTTTCCGGAGCGAGCACGCGGCCACCGGTTCGCAGGGCGATTTCCTCAAGCATCCCCGGATCGGCCGCCGGGTTGTCGAGCTCCAGATCGCGCGAGTCGACGAGGAACCGCGTTGTGGCATTAGCACCGAACGGTTGGCCGTTGCGGGTTGCGGACACGACGACTCGATAAATGCCGCCCTCATCCGTTTCCGTAAACTGCGAAAAGAATTCATCACCCGCCTGCCGGGCCTGCAGGATGGTCGTTTCGTTTTCGGGGCCGACAACCGCCACTTTGAATTCCACGTCGGAAAGCGGCTTGCCTTCATTGTCGCGGGCTCCGAAGCGGATCGGCACGTTTGCTTCCGACGCGAAGTTTCGCGGGTCAACTGTCACCCAGACGGGCTGGTCAGTATCGAGCTCCTTGCGGGCCAGCCACAGAATCGTCTGCCGCCAGAACCGCTGATACTCCTCCACTTTGTCGTTGACCGCCCACGCGAAGGTCGTGTCAGCGGCGAGGGCAAGCACGCGCGATCGACCGCTTTCCGTCGCGAAGAGCAACGGGATGCCGTCTTCGCTGCGGGCCAGAATTTCAACGAACGCGTTTTTCTCTCGCAGTTTGTTCGCGCCGCGGAGACTCGGGAGATTCTCCCACGTCTGTCGATTATCGCTGCGGGAAAGCTGCATGATGAAGTGCCGCAGACCTTCGTCCGTTGGCAGCATTCTCAGAGGCTTGTCATGGTGCAGGTCGGGCGAGATCGAGCCGGCTCCCTGAAGTTCGGTGTCGGACATTCTGACCGGCAGGTATCCAGCAAGCGGAGTGTTTGCGTAACCGCCTGGCCCGAAACTGAACAGGCCACCGGTCATCATCAGCCCCGATCCCGCTTCCAGGCACGTTTCGAGTTTGCTCATGTTCTGCGGAGTGAACGCTTTGGCGGGGACGTCGCCGATCAGAAACACGTCGTAACGCCCGGGCTCAAAGACGCCAGTTTCAATCCGCGTTTTGTCGGCGAAGTTGCCAGGCCGGACTCGGAAATAGTCGAGCTGAATCTGCTTTGACTGGTTGATCGATTTCAGGAATTTCGATTCCTCGCGCGGCACGTCGAAATACGCGACGGTGATGCCGCCCCGCTGCACGGTGATCAGCGTGTCGCGGCGGTTGTTTGTTGTGAGGAGCTCGCCATCGATCGGTTCGACCTCGACGGCAATGCGGTACTCGCCGGGAGTCTGCGGAATGAACGACAGTGGCACCGTGCGCGTTTCGGCGTTCAGGTCCGTCTCGATGATTAACGACGGTCTCGCTCCGTTCTTCGCCGGCGGCGCGACCATCGTTCCGGACTCGAGAGGGCCGACTCCCATGCGGTCTTCGACGAGGAGCTGGACTTTGATTTTTCGGCCAGAGGCGCCGGCAATTCTGATCGTTGCCGCAACCGGTACTGTGTTCTTGACGAAAACAACGGAGGCGACCGACAAATCATCGACGGCAACGTCGATCGCGTCACTGGTTAATCCCGCCTCGCCGTACGGCACCGGCAGGACGGGAATCTGAAGTTGGCCGAGCTCCCGTGCGACGGTTCGCGGGTCGGCCGAATTCGGGTCGATCGTTCGCTGAGCCCCATCCGTCATCAGGATGAGCCCAACGACCTGCTGACCTTGAGCCTCGCGAATCATCAGCTTGAACAGATCGCCGATCGCCGTTTCCGTGCCCTCGGCCATTGAGCCGGGTTTGTCTTCCGCTGTGATGTCGACTGGCTGGCCAATTGAGTCGAAGTCGAAATAACGAACGTCAATGAGCTTGCCGATTTCCTCAAGGCGGCCTTTGTTCTCGGTCAGCGTCCGCGCGAGCGCCTCTCGTCGAGTCGCTCCGCCGGGGCCGTCCTGAGTGGTCATGCTGCGGCTGGTGTCGCCGGCAATCAGCATCACGGCCGACTTGATGTCTGTTTCCGTGATCTGAATTTCCGGACGCAGCATCGCGAACACAAGTAGCACGGCCGCCGTCAGCCTCGCCCCGATCAGAAACCGTCGAGTGTTCTGCGGCAGGTGGCGAACCCGGCTCGGGTAAGTCAGCAGGACGAGCGCCGGCAACGCGACCGCCACGAGGGCGACGACGGGCCAGGACCAGACAGGTTCTGCAACGAGGCGGGTGTCCACAATTGGCGGAGGGGTGAGAGCAAAGGGACGAGGGGGAGAAGGAGATTCTCGTCACGTGTCTGGTGAGACGCAAGACGGGCGTGCGCGAGCGTTCCGGCAGCATCAATCGCTCACCGGAAACGAGAGATTGACGAAAAGAATTCGGCCAGCTTCCTTGTCTTTGCCGGGGCAGGAACGATGTGAACGCTGCCGGCCGAACTTCATGAAAATCCAGAATGCCTGATTGACGAGCCAGATCTGTCCGGCAATACTTCGTGGGTTCAATTTCACTGGATGACCTATCCTGGTGACCTATCCTTTCTCGGACGATTCCAGTCCGGCACACGAATCAGGTCATCCAACTCCACTTCTGTGTTCACCTTTCTTATCGCCACCTGTGTCTCTTCGTTTCATTTTTCCGGATCCTTTTTCGTACGGATACCGGAGGAATCAACCATCGGGTTGAGTGGTTTTCTCATCGAAAATCCGCGGAATCCAGGAGTCATCCAGGCGAACTTCATCCACTCAACGTACACGTCTCGGATCTGATCTCAGCGTCCGCCTTGACCGGCGGTTTCTGTCCAGACTCCGTTTGATCGGGTTTCCGAACCCGGTCGCCCTGATTGAGGTCTGAATTGACGGACACGTCTCCGGAGTCGGCTGGTCCCCGTTTGCCGCTCCGACAACAAGGAATTGAGGAAAACATGATCAGCAGCATCGCCGAACCCGCTCGGGACCAGGTCGCTTCGACCGGGCTTTCCAACGAGCTGGAAAAAGAGCTGGTGCAGGTCTTCAAACTGCTGTCCGACGAAACTCGTCTGCGCGTTCTTCTGTACCTGGTTCGCGAGGGAGAGCTTCACGTGACCGCACTGTGCGAGCGGCTCAGGCAAAGCCAACCGGCTGTCAGCCATCATCTCGCTCTGCTGCGAGTCGCCGGAGTCATCGAGGCTCGCCGCGACGGCAAACACAATTTCTACTCGGTAAAGAAAGAACACTTCCACACGATCATGGGCCAGCTTTTCATGAGCATGACCGATGAGACGACCGACGACATTCGCTTCAGCGATTTCGTCCTCCGCCACGAAACGGAAGTCGCAGCCGAATAGACGACGTTAATCAAGAAGGCACGGGGAGGAGTCGAGTGAACTCCTTTCCGTGCCTTTTTTGATTTCCGCTTCGCCGTCAGCCGGTCCTGGAGATTCGACCTACGAGCTCTGCATCAGATCCCGGAACTGGCCGAACAGGTAGTGGCTGTCGTGCGGGCCGGCGGAGGCTTCCGGGTGGTACTGCACGGCGTAGGCCGGGAACTCGCGATGGCGGATTCCCTCGACCGTCTGGTCGTTGAGATTCAGATGCGTGACCTCAACCGAGTCGGGCATCGTCTCAGCGGAGAGGGCGAAGCCGTGGTTCTGTGAGGTGATCTCAACCCGACCGCTGTCTTTATTGAGGACCGGCTGGTTGGCTCCGCGGTGTCCGAATCGCAGCTTGAAGATCTCCGCTCCGCAGGCCAGACCGAGCAACTGATGGCCCAGGCAGATGCCGAACACCGGCACCTTGCCAAGCAGTCCCTGGATCGTCGAGATCGCATACTCGAGCGGCCGCGGATCGCCGGGGCCGTTAGACAGAAAGATGCCGTCCGGTTTCAGGTCGAGAATCTGCTCGGCATTCCACGTTCCCGGCACGACAGTGACCTGGCAGCCCAACTGCCGCAGATGCCGCGAGATGTTCCACTTCATGCCGTAGTCGATCGCCACAACGTGCTTCGCCCCAACCTCAACACTGCCCGCGTGGATGCCGTCGTACCCGGGTGTCACCTTGTCCCGGATAATCGCGTTGAGCCCCTCGTCCCAACCGGAACTGTCCGTCGGGATGACTTCCCGGGCGAGGTCCTGTCCAACCAGCTCGGGGCTCTGCTGAGCCTTCGCAACGAGCGACTCATTGTTGAGATCCTCAGTCGAGAGCACGCCAGTCATCGCGCCGTGAATCCGAATCCGCCGCACCAGAGCCCGCGTGTCGATCCCCTCCAGCCCGACGATCCCGTTCTCGCTGAGGTAACTGTCCAGCGATTTCGTCGAGCGGTAATTGCTCTCATGCCGGCAATTCTCCCGCACGATGAATCCCCGCAGCGAAAGCCCGCCACTCTCCACGTCCTCGGGGCTGATCCCGTAATTGCCGATCAGCGGGTAGGTCATCGTCACAATCTGCCCGGCATAGGACGGATCGGTGAGAATTTCCTGGTAGCCGGTCATGCTCGTGTTGAAAACGACCTCGCCAAAGACCTCGCCAGACGCGCCAAATCCGCGTCCTTCAAAAACCGTTCCGTCGGCAAGAGCAAGTTTGGCAGGGCGAGACATGGGTAGACCGTGAGCCAGAGGACAGCGATTGGGAGAAAACCGGGCCGGGAATCCGCACCAGCGAATCCATCAGCAATGCCCGAAACAGTGAGCCAGCAGACCCACACAGTCAGCGAGCAGCGATTTTTAGCAGGCGAGGCCCCGAAAAAAAAGCGGCCCTCTTTCTCTACGAGAACTTCAGCCCGGTCATGGTTGTGGTACCGGTCGCGAAGCGGTCCATTTCGAGTCCGTGGCGCTGGAGGAGGCTCACGAACAAGTTGGGGAGCGGATAGTTGTTTCGCTGGTCGAAGGCGAGGTGCTGGCCGTGCTGGAAGCCGCCGCCGGCGAACAGGACCGGCATGTTGCGGTTGTCGTGGCTCGATGCGTTGCCCAGGTTGCTGGTCAGCAGGACGGATGTGCGGTCGAGGAGGGTTTCTCCGTCTTCTTTGATTTCGGCGAGGCCGCGCAGGAAGTCTCCCCATGAGGCGACGATCGCTTCCTCGACGAGGGCCAGTTGAGTCATCTTGTCTTCGTCGCGGCCATGGTGGCTGAGGGTGTGGTAACCCTCGCTGACGCCCTCGATCGGGACGACTCCGCCGCTGCCGCCCAGGTGGTACGTGATGAACCGGCTGGAGTCTGTCCGAAGAGCCAGCCGGATGACGTCGCTCATCAATTCCTGCTGGCCGACGAAGTCGCGGGAATCGCGGATGTCGACGGGTTTCGGAGCATCGACTTCCGGCTTCGGTCGGTGAGACCAGGCTTCGGACGCTGCGAGCCGCAGTTCCAGTTGCCGAACGCTCGTGAAGTAGTCGTCCAGGCGGGCGCGGTCGCCGGTGCCCAGCTCGGCCGACAGCCGCTTCGCGTCCTCACTGATCAGGTCCATGATGCTGCGGCCCTGGCGGATGCTCTTTGCCTGGCGGGTCTGTTCTTCCGGCGAGTCGTTGATGAAGAGCGCCTGGAAGATTCGCGAGGGAGACGTCTCGGCGGGAATCATCGCGCCGTTTTCGGTGTACGACGGACTGTTGCTGGCGTTGCCCAGGACGAGAGACGGGAATCTGGTGAACTGCCCGAGGTGTTTGGCGAGGTACTGATCCAGCGAGATCGTGTTCTTCGCACCGCTCGACCGGCCGACGTGATTGGCCGTCAGAATGCTGGCCTCGGCCGTGTGACCGCCGCTGACTCCCGGGTGCGACGATCCAGAAATCACGGTGAACTGATCCCGCAGATCGTCGACCGATTTCAAGTAACGACTGGTCGTGTAGCCTCGCCCGGCTTCCTGCGGGTTGAGGTTCTCGCCGAGCAGGCCGAGGCCCAGCGTCATCGCGACGAACCGGCGAGGTGGCTCGGCATCCGCGCCGGCCGCGAAGGCTGGCTGCATTGCGGAGATCCACGGAAGACTCATCGCGACGCCCGTTCCGCGAAGGACCGTACGGCGGCTGAGTTGGCGGTTGAAGTTGAAATTCGTCATGGCAGTGTTTCCGCAAGAGCGTCTGGGAACGCGAAGTGTGTTGAACAGCTATTTGGATTGAAACACGTCGCTGAGGATGACGTTCGTCAGGATCGAGCGGAAACCGTAGCCGGACTCGGCCGACTGCTGGACCACTTTCTCAATGTCAGTTCGATCGGCAAAAGTGACGGGGCTGCCGGTTCCGAATGTCAGAAGTTTTTCCGCGACGTTGGCCGCCAGCGTTGCCGGCTTTGCGACGACGAGTTTTTGAAAGTCTTCTACATCTCGGAATCTGCGTCCGTCGGACATCGCGTAGCCGGCGTCGATTCTGGCACCTCGCGATTGCTTGCCGCCGTTGAAAATCAGGTAGTTGTCCCGCCACTTTCCGGATGGGTCAAAGTTTTCGAGGGCGAAGCCGGGCGGATCGATTGTCCGGTGACACGACGCGCAGGATTTCGTCGAGCGATGTTTTTCCAGTTGCTCGCGAATCGTTTTTGCTCCGCGAATGTCGGGCTCAATCGCCGGCACGCTGTCGGGCGGCGGCTGAATGTGCTCGCCCAGAAGTCGTTCGGCGATCCAGACTCCCCGCACCACGGGCGAGGTGTTGGTGCCGTTGGCCGTGACTTTCAAGATGGCTCCCTGAGTCAACACGCCTCCGCGATGATCTTCCGGGTTGAGAGAAACACGCCGTAGCTCGTCTCCGTCGATGCCGCCGATGCTGTAGTACCTGGCCAGGCGGCTGTTCAGAAACGTGAAGTCGGAATCGATCAGTCCAGTGACGCTGAGATCTTCGTCGAGCATCGTCTGCAGAAAACTGTGCGTCTCATCGAGCATCGACTGCTGCACGATGATGTCGAAATCCCGGTAGAGCTTGCGATCAGGCTCGGTGAAATTGATGAGGCTCAGATCGAGCCACTCGGCAGCGAGGTTCCTGACGAAGCCCCGTCCACGTTCGTCGGCGAGCATCCGCTCGACCTGTTTACGGACCTGCCACTTCTCAGTGAGCTTGCCGGTCTCGGCCGCTCGCAGCAGTTCTGCGTCGGGCATGGCGCTCCACAGGAAATAGCTCAGGCGAGAGGCCAGTGCGAATTGATCCAGGCGGCCGGGCTTCTCGTGGAGGTAGAGGAACCGCGGCGAGCAGAGCAACGCTCGATACCCGGCCCGCAGAGCCATCACGAAGGACGTTCCATTAGCAAGTTCCTGCGAGGCCAGATCGATGTACAGGGCAACGTCCTGATCGTCGACTGGCCGGCGGAAGGCTCGCCCGGCGAACCTTTTCATCAGTCTTGCGAGTGCCTCGTCGGGATTCTTCGTCCACGCTTTCGCGGTTCGCCAGTCGCCCTGCGTCTTGATCGTCAGTTCGCCGAACAGATTTTTATTGACGACGTCCTGGTCAGGGCCTCGATGAATTTTCTGAAGCGTCGCCGAATGCAGGGCGAGGCCGGGAACGTTTTGTGGCTCGCCTTCTCCGGTGCCGACCTGCCCGCCGTTAAAGCGGGCGACGCGTAGAGTTCGGTCGGCCGGACGCAGCTCAAACATGTCTCCCCGTTCCAGCCACGCTTCGAAGGTCCAGGACTTTGGCTCGGCGGTCGCTTCAAATGACCCGGCCCAGTTGAGCAGCGGCGAACTGGAGACGCACCGACCCGTGCGGGCCGAACACCACACACCTCGCCCTTCTGGCGACTTCAACGCCGACGCTTCCACAGTGAGCCGGTACCAGCCCGGTTCGCGCGCGGTCGTCACCGGGAGGCGGCCGTAGAAAATCAGTGTCGAAGACCACGTGACCGCTTTCCCGTCAAGCAGTTCCGGTTCGCGAGTTCGCGACTGCGGCCGGCGGCGCGAAAGGTCGCCGGCGGTGAGCGACTTCGGCGAAAGATCCTCGGCTTCGAGTGCCCGACGAAACGCCTCATCCAGGGCCTGATCGACGATTGACAGATGCCGCTGCAACTGGAAGTGCGACATTGGCTGACCATTGGCGACTGTCGTGAACCCGTCGGTTCGCGGTTCTTCCGGAAGCTGATCGGCCAGCGGGATATCGATGCCCAGCAGGTCGTGCAGACTCCGCTCGACCTGCAGGTTGGTGAGGCGTCGACCGCGTACGCGACCGTGTTCGGCCCAGATTCGACGCTGCTCAGAGGCCAGCCACTCGCCAATCTGTTGGACGAAGGCCTGCCGCTCGGCGGGTTTTACTTCCGAGGAATCCTTCGGCGGCATCTCGCCAAGCCGGACACGATCGATGGCTCGAATCCAGCGTGCCGTTGCGTCGCCGGCCTGAACGTCACCGGCGAGAGATTTCACATCGAATCCGCCCTCGGTCGTTCCCTCCGAATGACAGTCGCCGCAGTGAGACGCGACGAATTTCTGCACGTCGCCCGGAATATCGGCGACGGCGCCGCGCACGAAAAACCCGAGAGCCAGGTGCGCAGCAATCACCAGGGAAAGTCGATGGATCATGATTCCAGATGGTCATCGAGAGATAAAAAGCGGGACCGGCAAAGGCAGTGCTGTGCACATGACTGTAGGCGGATTTCTCCGAAATCCGCATGTTCTACGGCAAGAATTCGTGAGGTCGCGCGATCAACGGTTGTTTTGACTTGCGCCCGCCGAGTGGTTGGGACCCGTTATCACTGCGGATTTCGGAGAAATCCGCCTACGGTCAAGATGTGCACAGCGCTGCCGGCAAAGGCCGCCGGAGGCAGGACCTTCAGGATACCTCAAAGGAATCGGCTTGTAATGGGAATCGCCAGGCCGGTTATGACAAATCAGGCAGCTTTGGTCTGCCAGACAGTTGTCATGTGTCATGTCCTGAAGGCGACAACGCAGAATCTGAAACAAATGTGGCAGCATTGAGGATCAATGCTGCGTTCCAGGCTGTTTGCCAATGACCGGCAAGAATTCGTTTCGTTTCAGGAGCAGGAAATGACGTGTCTGTGTCGATCGGTGCTGGCAGCTTTCCTGACCTCGACGCTGGTGACTTCCGCATTCGGGCAGGACACGCAAGTCGCCTCGCTGCCGAAGGGAATCTTCCTGATCGGCGCTCAGACCGACGCGGCTCCGAAAGAGTGCTTCATCCGTCAGATGTCGTCGGAGGGAAAACTCGGGCCTGCCCTGATTCGCCACGAGAAAGGGTCCATCTACCCTGGCGGACGCGTTTCGCGAGCTGGAGATCGGCTGGCTTACTGCCTGCTTTCCGAAAAAGGTGAGGGCCAGTTTCGAGTTGTCGATTCGGCGGGCCGGTCGACGAAGATTGCTGATGGGGAAGGGATGGTGACTGCGTGGTCTCACGATGACAGTCGGCTCGCCGTGTACCGATCGGCGTCGGACCAAAAGTCGTTTGAGAGCGTCATTATTGACGTCGAAACCGGTCAGGAGACGATTCTGAAACTGCCTCCGGAATACGTCGCCGACGACTGGCATCCGCAATCCGGGATTCGGACGGCACTCTATATGAATCCTCGAAACCGGATGTACCGGAAGAAGAAGGGGGACGCCTACCCCGCGCGCCAGCTCGATTTACTTGACGAGGACGGGACCCTCAAACCGATCACGAAGAACCCCTCGACTGACAATATCTGGTCGAGGTTCTCGCCGGACGGCAAACGGATCGCCCACTACGGCCGCACGCTGGATGGCGAGACCGCCCTCGAGTACGCGGTCGTCTGTCAGGCGGACGGCACTGAGCCAAAGGTCGTTTTCGAATTCACGAAATTCGGCAAGGCAAACGGCCTGCCGTGGTTTCGCCCGAACGGACCTCCGGCCTGGTCTCCTGACGGCAGCACGCTGGCCTGGCGAGTCAGTTCGAACGCGGAAGCGACATCCGTTGGTGAGAAACTGGAACTGCTTCTCGTTCCAGTGGACGAGGGCGAGCCCCGCAGAATTCTGCTCGCGGCCGACGAACAAATTCGGTGGGTCTCGGGAGTCGACTGGCGTTGAGTCGGCAGGCGTTTGCAGCGTCCCGTGCGTCGCCTGGCAGATTGCTCAATAAACCCGCAGATTGTTCAGGCAACCCCGATGATCTTTCCCGAAGACTCATCGACGACGAAAGAGACGTCATAATCCGGCCATTTGTCGCCAGCCTTGTGAAAGATCTCCCGGATCAGCTCGGCACTCTCCGCCGGGTCATCGACACGAAGGGCAAACGTCTTACCGTGATGGTCGGTCACCTCAAGGTCGAGCCGGAAGGCTTCATCGCTGTTTGCGACCTTCAAGTCGATCGACGTTGCGATAATTGTGCCGCCAGTTTTCCTTGCCATTTCAGTCCCAATCAATTCTGGTTGGCCCGCAGGAGGTTCAGAGAACGGGCGGATTTTTCGAGCAACTCTTCGACGCGGCTGGCTGGCACTGGAGGGGGATTCTCTGCGGAATAGACCTTGGCTTTGCGTCCTTGCAGATCGCTGAAGACGAAGCCGTCTTTACTGCTCCACTGAGCGTCGTGACCTGGGCCAGACTCTTTCGGCGGGAACAGGCTGACTTTGACCTCACGGCCATCCTGCAGCTCGACGATCGCCGTTGCGTACCCCTGAGGAATTGTCTTGTCGAATTGAAGGTTCGCTTTCAGCGCCGATCGGACTGATCCCTTGTCTTCCACCACACTGATCACCACGTCGTAATATCCGTGATAGGCCGGTTCCTTCCTGCAGTCGAAGGTCGTTGCCAGGACGAACTCATAGAAATCCCGCGAGTATTCAGTCGGGATCCAGTAGTAGTAGCCGTCGTGTTTTCTGTAGAGATGAACGCCCCACTCGGGCAGTTCGCTTCCCTCGCAAAGAAAGCAGACGTTGTCCGCGAACTCGCGGTAAAGATCGTAGATTCCCGTGTCGTTGTTGAGGGGCTCTGCCTCGTAACTGACCCGGGCCTGGTTGGAAGCATTGGCGCTGCCATTCCATCCGGTCGAAATCGTCCGAGCCGCTGCCGCCGCGAGAGCCCGCCCGGAGTTCTGGGTGCTCCCGTAACTCGCCGCCAGCGAGTCTGTTTCCTGGACCGTCACTCCCTTGAATTCGAGATGGACGATCGGCTGATTCCGGCGGACCCGAATCAGATTGTCCATCGCCTGGTCTTCGTACAGCTGCAGCATCGCACCGCGGACTTCGTTGCCGTCATACGACAGGCGGGCGGATCGACACCCGGTAGCGGCCGTGAGTAACAAAAGTGCAAGCATCATTGACGTTGAGCGAAGGTGCATCCGTGCGACCTCGTTTGAGTTTTCAGGAAGTGACTTCAAAATAAATCGTTCTGTTCAGCCGTCACTGTTCAGTCGGCTGTCGGGATTTCCCTCCGGTTTTCGAGCAATCCCCGATTCGATCCGGCAGGATACCCCATTCCCCCCAGAGTTCGCGGTCTTGTCACGCAAAACGAATATTCTCACTCTGATCAAAGGAAAACCAACAGTCCTTAGCCCGGTTGCGGCAATTGACAATCTCGTAAGATCAAAGGAGGGTTCGATCTGTCGTTCACGTCGGACTGTCATACAGAAAGCTGAAACGCCAACGCTTGAAACGCCAACATAAGTCGCTGATTTTCCCTTGAGATTCTTTTCGATGAGGACCGCTCGTGCAGATTCGTTGCCCGCACTGTTCTGACGCGATCGACACGGACTCCATTGATGGCGAAGAGACGATCACAGATCTGTCGGACGTGCATTGCCCGGCGTGTGGCAGCAGTTTCAATCTGATCAGCGGGGTCGACACGCAGGACCACGTGCCGACTCATGAGCACATCGGGCACTTCCGCCTGGAGAAGCGGGTCGGGGCCGGAGCATCCGGGGCGGTCTGGAGAGCTCACGACGAGGAGCTGGACCGGACCGTCGCGATCAAGATTCCGAAAAACAATTCGCAGAATCCGCGCGACCTGGAGATGTTCGTCCGCGAGGCGCGGGCGGTGGCTCAGCTTCAGCATCCAGGCATCGTGTCGATGTTCGAGGTCGGCCGGGACGGCGAGACGCTCTACCTGGTCAGCGAGTTCATCGACGGGCTCACGCTGGCCGACTGGATGACCGGGCAGCGGCTGACTCCACGTGAGGCGGCGGCGCTGGCCGCGAAGCTGGCGGAAGCTCTGCATTACGCTCACGAGGCGGGAGTCGTGCATCGCGACCTCAAGCCGGCCAACATTCTGCTGGACCGGGACGAGCAACCTCACATCGCAGACTTCGGGCTCGCGCGGCGCGAGGTGGGCGAGGTCACACTGACTGTCGACGGGCAGATTCTGGGAACGCCCGCGTACATGGCTCCGGAACAGGCGCGAGGCGACTCGCACAGCGCGGATCGACGCGCGGACGTTTACGCGATCGGCGGAATTCTGTTTGAGCTGCTGACCGGCGAGCGACCGTTTCGAGGCAACTCGCAGATGCTGCTGCATCAGGTGCTCACCGAGCCCGCACCAC
Organism: Planctomycetota bacterium; assembly: GCA_027623235.1. Lineage (GTDB taxonomy): Bacteria > Planctomycetota > Planctomycetia > Planctomycetales > Planctomycetaceae > JAQBVJ01. Next base: position 15,729 of record JAQBVJ010000039.1, on the reverse strand, counting down.
GAGTGACGTCGCTCAACAGTCACGTCCCGCGCGATCTGGAAACGATCTGTCTGAAGTGCCTCGAAAAGGAACCGGGGCAGCGATACCAGACGGCCGGTGAACTGCTCGAAGATTTGCAGGCGTTCCTCGAACGACGTCCCGTCAAGGCGCGACCGATTGGAAAGTTTGGCACGCTGGCGAGGTGGTCTCGACGAAAGCCGATGATCGCCTCGCTGTCCGCGGCGGTGATTCTGCTGACGATTGGCGGCGTGTCCGGCATCGTTTGGCAGTGGCAGAAAGCCCGCGCGAATTTCGCACAATCGCAGACGTATCTTGGCGATGCTAATCGGAATCTGGGTCAGGCCAGGGCGGCTCAGAAGAACGCCGAAGAAGCGAAAGTTCTGGCATTGGCCTCACAGAAAAAGACAGAGGAAGCGAAGAAGCAGGCCGACGAACAGCGCAGTGCAGCGGAAGAAAGTTTCAGCCTCGCCCGGCAGACGCTCTACCGGTTTCTGACTCAGGTTCCCAATCATGAACTGCTTCGCGAGCCGGGTCTCGAGCCGGTCAAACGCGATCTGCAGATACTCGGGCGGGATTACTACCTGAGGCTGGTCGAGGCGCGGCCCGACGATCTGCAGGTGAAATTCGAACTGGCTCTCGCCCGCTTCTTCCTGGCGATGACGCTCGAAGATCTGGGTGAGAACAAAGAGGCCGCCGCCGAGTACCTGGCCGCCAGCGTGTTGATGCAGGAGCAGTTCGACGCGGATCCAGACCGGCCACGGAATCAACGCAACCTGGCCGCCTGCCTGGGGAATCTTGCCAATTTACAGGTCACTCTGGGAGAACGCTCAGCGGGCATTGCATCGTACCGGAAGATTCTCGTCATGCAGCGAAAGCTCGTCGATCAGAACCCGGACGACAGCACCAGTGAGCTGCACATGGCGATGACGATGCTGAATCTGGGGTCGCTGGAGTACGACGATCAGCAGTTCGAAGCGGCTGTCACAACCATTGAAGAAACGCTTGTGATCGGTGACCAACTGCTCGCTGCGCACGCCGACGATCCCAACGTGCAGGAGTTCGCCGGTGAGGCCGCCTTTCTGCTGGGCCGTTGCCTGAGTGCCCTGAAAAAGCCTGAGCCGTCTCTGGACAGCTATCAGCGAGCGGCCACGATCTTTCAAGAGTTGGTTGATCGGCAGCCAGACGACCTGCGAACTCACGAGAAGCTGAGCGGAGCGATGTCGGACGTCGCGACTCTGCATTTCGACAAGGGCGACCGGGCCGCAGCGGAAGCGGCCTGGGAAACAAGCTTGAAGCACGGCCGGGTGGCTCATACGAAGGCACCTCAAGTGGCCATTTTCCGGCAGCATCTTGCCTGGAGATTCTCCGGGCGGGCGTATCATCGTGCCGCGTGGGGAGAGTGGAATCTGGCTCTCGTTGACCTCACTGAGTCTCGCGAGCTGCTTGCCGAAAATGCGTTTCATTCGTACGCGACAGCCCAGGGACTCGTCGATTTCGTGTCGGCGATCGACTCAGGCGACGAGCCCGTTCCGGCAGGCGTGGCGACCTGGCGTGGCGATGCCGTGACAAAGGCATTTGTGTGGCTGAACGAGGCCATCGACCTGGGTTTTTACGACGTCCGCCTGGTCGAGTCCGTCGAGTCCTGGGCACGACTGAAGGATCTGCCGGAGTACAAAGCGGCTCTCAGAAAAATGACGGCGGCCAGGGTGAAATCCGAGCAGACCGAGCCCGAGAAACCGGCTGGGCCACGACCGGACTCCACACAGCAGTAGTGGTCCGTCCGAGGTTATTCCGGGACAAATCCATAGAAGTTGATCCGGCAGAGATCCCAGAGAATAATCCGGCCTTCTCGAGCGTCTTTACTCTCCCGCCTGTGACGCTCATCTGCCCCCTGTGGTCCGCCCAATCGGAAGTGCTTATGTCTCCTCGACTTCCACTCGCCGTCCTGTTCATTCTTGCCGCTTCTTCCGCCGCGACGGCTCAGGACAAAGCTGGAATCGCCTTTTTTGAAAAGGAAATCCGGCCGGTCCTCGTGAAGGAGTGCTACAGCTGCCACTCGGCGAATTCGAAAGAGGTCAAAGGTGGCCTGCTGCTCGACACACGGGAAGGCATTCGGCAGGGCGGCGAGACAGGCAAAGCGGTCGTTCCGAGTAACCTCGATGACAGCCTGATTCTTGAGGCCATTCGCCACGAAGGCCTCGAGATGCCCCCCGAAAAACAGCTTCCGGCCGAGACGATCGCGAAGTTCGAACAGTGGATTCGAATGGGCGCTCCTGACCCGCGAGACGAAAAGTCGGCCCCCGTGCGGCGGACAATCGACTTTGAAAAGGCCAAAGATTTCTGGGCTTTCAAACCGGTCTCCAACCCGGCGGCTCCCGAGGACAAAACCGGCTGGGCGAAGTCGCCGGTCGATCAGTTCATCGCAGCACAGCTCAGCGAAAAAGAACTCAAACCGGTTGCCGATGCGAAACCGGAAACGCTGGTTCGCCGGCTTTACTTCGATCTGATCGGGCTCCCGCCGACTCCGGCACAGATCGATGATTTCAAACAAGCCGCTGAGAAGAATCGCGACAAGGCGGTCGAGGAACTCGTCGATCAACTGCTGTCGTCCTCGCACTTTGGCGAACGCTGGGGACGGCACTGGCTCGACGTCGTCCGCTACGGCGAGTCGACCGGTATGGAGCGCAACGCGACGTTCCCTTTCGCCTGGCGATATCGCGACTACGTGATCTCGGCATTCAATTCGGACAAGCCGTTTAACGACTTCATCCGTGAACAGATCGCCGGCGACCTGCTTGAGTCCGACTCGCCCGAGCAGAAGTTCGAGCGGCTTGTCGCGACCGGCATGCTGGCGATGGGCCCAAAATCGCTGAATGACAACAACAAAGAAAACTTCGCGATGGACGTCGTCGATGAGCAGATCGACGTTTCGACCCGAGCGTTTCTTGGTATCACCGCATCCTGTGCCCGCTGCCATGACCACAAGTTCGACCCGATTCCGCAGAAGGAGTACTACGGTCTGGCGGGAATTTTCCGCAGCACGGACACCCTGTTCGGGACAAGTGGCACCGGCAACCGAAACTCAGCCCGAATCCTTGCGTGGGCAGACGGCAAAGCGGTGCCCGTTGCTCCGGCTGGAGACGGGGGCAAAAAGAACAATCAGTCAAAGAAGAATGTCAAAAAACAGCTTCAGGTGGCTGAGCAGAAGCTGGCTCGATTCGAGGAACAAATCAAGCAGAATCCAAAGCTGGCCGACCGGCTGCAGAAGCAGATTGCAGCGACCGAAAAACAGGTCGCCGGTTTCAAACGACAGATGAAGAATTCCTCTGACCCGGCTCCTGCAACAGAGCAGAAGAATCGCGAATTTCTGATGGCCGTCCTCGACACTTCGAACCCGTCGGACACTCAACTGCGGCTCCGCGGCGAGCCGGACGAACGAGGTGCGACGATTCCTCGCGGCTTCCTGACGATCGGCAGCACGGGTCACGTGCCGACGATCGAAAAAGACGGCAGCGGGCGGCTGTCTCTCGCCGAGTGGATCATTCAGAAGGACAACCCGCTGACGGCTCGCGTCGCGGTCAATCGCGTCTGGCAGCACCTGTTCGGGCGAGGCATCGTCGCAACGGTCGATAATTTCGGAGCCAACGGCGACCGACCGACTCACCCGGAACTGCTCGACTGGCTCGCGGCCGACTTCGTCACGAATGGCTGGTCGATCAAGCAAACGATCCGGACGATCGTGACGAGCCGGGTTTATTCACTCGGTGGCGAGGACAACGAAGTCGCCCTCGAAATTGATCCTGGCAACGCACTGCTGTGGCGGGCGAATCATCGTCGGCTCGAGGTCGAAGCAATTCGCGATGCCATCCTGCAGGCGAGCGGCGAACTGGACATTGAACCGGAAAAGGCATCCATCGTACAGACGGTCGGAGACGGCATCGTCGGACGCAATCTTCAGGCTGACCAGTTCGAAACAAACAACCGCAAACGCAGCGTTTATCTGCCGATCGTACGAGGCAACCTGCCGGAGATGCTCAACCTGTTCGACTTCCCGGAGCCCAGCATCATTTCCGGCTCACGCGATGTGACAACAGTGGCCACTCAAGCTCTTTACATGATGAACAGCGAGTTCATGATGACTAAGTCCGAGTCACTCGCGAAACGCGTGCTTGGCGAAGCCGACATGGACGACTCCGCGCGAGTGGCGCTGACGTACCGCCTCACAGTCGGCCGTTTGCCATCCCAGGAAGAAACAGAAATGGCAGTCGCTTTTGTCGAGGAAACGACAGCGTCGCTCGACGAAGGTCAGTCGAAAAAGGAAAACGACAACGCGAAAACAAAAGCCTGGTCCGGACTGGCTCAGGCACTGTTCGGCTCCGCCGAGTTTCGGTACGTAGAGTAAGAATGAAGGCGGAATCTCTTTACTGGATCGAACTGCTTGAAGGAGCCGAAATATTCAGGCCGGAACTTCTTCACGATCTGACACAGGAAACAAACGAACTTCTCGCAATACTCACAACATGCGTCAAACGGCGTAAGCAACTGCGGAGCAAAAAATGACTTCATCCTTCAGCCTTCCCCCTTCACCCTTTCTGTCCCGCCGCAACATTCTGAAATCTTTGTCCTGTGGCTTCGGCTACGCCGCCTTTGCTGCCATGGCTCATGAAGCGGCCGCAAAGGAGCAGCCTCTCAACCCGCTCGCCCCGAAGCCGGCGCACTTTCCTGGCTCGGCAAAGCGAGTGATCTTCTTCTGCATGCGTGGTGGACCGTCTCACGTGGACACGTTCGATTATCGCCCGGGCCTGAAGACGCACGAGGGAAAAGCGCCTGGTTCGGTCGGCGTCGGGCTCAACAATCAGAATGGCCGCAAGCTGATGCCCTCGCCGTGGGAATTCAAGAAGCATGGTGAGAGCGGCATCGAGATCTCCGATCTGTACCCGCACCTGTCGCAGCACGCCGACGAACTGTGCCTGATCAATGGAGCCTGGACGGACATCCCGAATCATCCGCAGGCCCTGGTCAAACTGCACACGGGCAACTTTCAGTTTGTGCGACCGTCGATGGGCGCGTGGGCGCTGTACGGCCTGGGTACTGAGAACCAGGACCTGCCCGGTTTCATCACGATGAAGCCTCCCGCGCGGCTGGGCGGGACTCAGAATTACGGCAGCGCCTTCCTGCCCGCGATGTTCCAGGGCACGGCCCTCGGGGTGAACGGCAACGTCGGCATCGGCAATATCGAGAACAAGACCGTCTCGACGCCACAGCAGCGGAAGCAGATCGACCTGCTGCAGAAGATGAACAAGGGCCTTGCCGATCGGCAGCCGCAGAACTCAGAAATCGACGGGATCATCGAGTCCTACGAACTCGCGTTCCGCATGCAGGCCGCGGTGCCGCGAGTCATGGACATTTCCGAGGAAACTCAGCAGACACAGAAGGCTTACGGCATAGGGTCGGGTCAGAGCGACGACTTCGGTCGGATGTGTCTGATGGCCCGGCGATTTGCTGAGTCCGGAGTCCGCTTCATCGAACTCACACATGAGGGATGGGATCAGCACGGTGGCCTGAAGGCGAAACTCGAAAGCAACTGCGGTCAGACCGACCAGCCGATGGCCGCCCTCATCGCGGACCTCAAAGAACGGGACATGCTCAAAGACACGCTGCTCGTCTGGAGCGGTGAGTTCGGTCGAACCCCCGCCGTCAAGAAGGACGACGGACGAGACCACAACGCGACGGGCTTCTCGATGTGGATGGCCGGTGGCGGAGTCAAAGGCGGTCAGCGTTACGGAGAGACCGACGAATTCGGCATCGCGGCGGTCAAGGACAAATTCCACACCCACGACTTCCACGCGACGATGCTGCACCTGCTCGGCTTCGACCACAAACTGCTGACCTACCGCTACGCCGGCCGCGACTTCCGCCTGACCGACGTATCAGGGAGCGTGGCGGACAAGATCATCGCTTAGTTCAGATTCTGAAATGTCGACTTCCAAATTCGGAAGGCTCAACAGTTACGGAAGTTACGACAAGGTTTCAGGCATTTGACGGCTCCGTATGAGATGCCAGGCTGAGCTTCCGGCCGGATGGATACCATCGTTTGTCAGGCTGCATTTCCTGACCGTTAGCTCACGCGATTATCGCCGCCGCAGGGCATGAAAGTGTGCCGTCCGCGTCCACCGCTCCGACCGGATGCACGAATTGATTCGTCACTGATCAGTGAGACTACGACCAACGGATGGATTCTGGCATGACCGCAGAGAGATTCTCATCAGGTTCGGTAACATGAGTCACGATTCGTATCGCGAGTCAATCATCGAAATGCTATGCCAGAATCTCACGCGCGACGGAACCGGCGACGTCAGTGAGACGCATTTCGCGGCCGGCGTAGCGATAGGTCAGGGCTTCGTGATCGAGGCCGAGCAGGTGCAGGATGGTGGCGTGCCAGTCGTGGACGTGCATTTTGTTCTCGACGGCTTCGTAGCCATGTTCGTCGGTGGCCCCGAAACTGAAGCCGCCTTTGACGCCTCCGCCTGCCATCCACATCGTGTAGCCCTTGTGATTGTGATCCCGGCCCGTGCCGCTGTCTGAATACGGTGTGCGGCCGAATTCGCCACCCCACAGAAGCAGGGTGTCTTTCAGCAGGTCACGACGCTTCAGATCAGCGATGAGGCCGGCGATTGGTTTGTCCGTTTCGACGCAGTTGTCGGCGAGCGCCGTCTGGATGTTGCTGTGCTGATCCCAGCTTCCGTGGCCGAGTTCAATGAAACGAACTCCAGATTCGGCGAAGCGGCGGGCCAGCAGACACTGACGACCAAATCCATCCGTTGAGTCCTCGTTGATGCCGTAGAGCGCGAGCGTTTCTTCAGTCTCATCCGACAGGTCCATGACTTCCGGGACGGCGTCCTGCATGCGGAAGGCGAGTTCGAAGTTCTCAATCGCCCCTTCCACAAGCGGGTTGTGTTTGTCCTGCTGGAGTTTTTCACGATTCAACGCCGTGATCAGGTCAAGCTGGCTGCGCTGGACGGACTTCGAGAATTGTTCGTTGACCGCGTTGTTGATGCCGTACGGATTGGCCTCGCCGCGTCGCAACCGATCGATCATGCGGTTCCGCTGGCTGCTGTCCTGGATAGTGAACTTCGTGCCCTGGCAGGCAGCCGGTAGAAAGGCATTACCATAATTCTGAGCGCCACCCGTTGCAGTCGGTGGGTTAATAGAAATATAGCCAGGAAGATTCTGGTTCTCAGTCCCCAGTCCATACAGCGTCCACGCGCCGACAGACGGTCGAACAAACTGAAAGTTGCCCGTATGCATCTGCACCATGGCCTGAGCATGAGCGGGCTGGTCGCAGTGCATACCACGCAACAGGCACAGGTCGTCCGCGTGCCTGGCCAGATTGGGTAACAGCTCGGAAATCCAGAGGCCGCTTTGGCCGTGCTGCTTGAACTCCCACGGCGAGGCCATCCACGGAGTCCCGTAGCTCGATGCCCGGCCGTGATCCCGTTTCAGTCGCGGCTTGTAATCCAGTGTGTCCACGTGCGATGGGCCTCCGCGCATACAGAGGAAGATCACGCGTTTGGCTTTTGGCTCAAAGTGGGGAACTCGGGGAGCAAGTGCCGAGTTCTTATTCTCTTCCGCAGCCTGAGCCGAGGAGAGTCCCGCGAAGGCAAGAAACCCAAACCCGGCCGAGAGTGATTTGAGCGCGTCACGTCGTGACAGCGATGTGGTCATGTTGTGGCAGAAAGGCGGTTTCATGAAATGCGTCCAGGTAAGAATTAGAGAGTCAAGCACTGCGCGACCGAGGCAGTCGCCCCCGGGAGGCGAAATGCACAACGGGCTTTGTTGTTGGACCGCTTCGCGGTCGCTCGATTCGTGGCTCTCGTCATTATTTTCTCAGTCAATCGAACTGAACTCCGCCGCGCAGAGCAGAGCCTGACAGTAAGCAGCGAGCTTCTGTTCTGTGGTAAGGCTTGATGCATTGCTGACGTCAGAAATGAACTTCATCGCCAGGTCGATTTCGGTTTCTGACGGCCCCCGGCCCAGCGCGAGCATACAGGCGGATTCGAGTCGCTCGCTCGCCGGATATTTAGACACTCGATCTGTCAGTGCTTCAGCCTGTCTCTGCACGAACGGGTTGTTCATTAGAAACAGCGACTGCAGCGGACTTGATGTTGTTTCCCGTGAGCCGGTCACGAAGCTTGCGTCCGGTGCGTCGAAGACGTCCAGAATCTCCGGCAGGACGTTGCGAACTCGCGGTAGATAGACAGACCGGGTATTCGCGGTGATGCCTCGGATGACTGGCTCGAAGACGTTCTGACCGACTCCGCCCTCGCCGACGGCTCGCAGATACGTGCCGAGTGGACGATTGAGATCAAGCTGCCCTGACACAGCGAGCATGGCGTCGCGTACTACTTCGGCTTCGAGGCGGCGTTTGTTCATCCGCCAGAGAAAACGGTTGTCGGGATCGGTGGTAAAGTTGGACTCGTCGAAGCTTGAGGCGAGTTGCCAGGTTCGCGTCAGAGCAATCTCGCGGACAAGCGACTTGATTGACCAGTTGTTCTCGATGAGTCGAATCGCGAGGAAGTCGAGCAGTTCCGGATGGGTTGGTGCGTCGCCGGTCTGACCGAAGTCATCCACGGTTCGCACGAGGCCGCGACCAAACATCCAGTGCCAGACACGGTTCGCGATGACGCGAGCAGTCAGTGGGTTATCGGGACTGGCAATCCAGTCAGCCAGTTCCAGTCGGCCACTGATTGACCGGTACGACGGGCTCCCCAGTTCGTCGAGCCGCCGCCGAATGCTGCTGTCCTTCATGCGGGCGGCCAGCGTGTGTCGGCCGGCCGGTGACAGAACCTGTAACACTCCCCGAGGCACTTCCTGAGCCGGCTTGTCGAGTTCCCCCCGCACCAGCAGCCGCGTTGGTAGTGGAAACTCGCGGTCTTGAGTCCCCATCGCAAACACACGCGGCTCGCCGGCTTCCGAGTATCCCTGCAGAGCGGCTTCCGTTTCGTCCCGCTGGGAACGCAGCCGACGAAGTGTGCCACGGAAGACATTCACACCCGAGCGGATCTTCTTCATCGCCTCGTCAAGCTCCGCTCGTGCTGCGTCGCGGTCAGCGATGAGGTCCGCGAGTTCTTTCTTCGACAAGGCCGGCGTTCCATGTGGCGGTCCGAGACCAGTCAGATCAAGCAGCGTTGTTGCCTGCCGAGCCTGAGCCTTAATCAATCCGTAATAAGTGGTCGTCGCGCGGAAAATTCCAGCAAGCGCGTAATAGTCTTCCTGAGGGATCGGATCGAACTTGTGATCATGACACCGGGCACAGGCGACTGTCGTGCCAAGGAACGCTCGCGTGGTGGTATCAATCTGCTCGTCGATCAGATCGGCGAATAACTTCTGCTGGTCTTCTTCACCAACCAGTTTGACACCAACGGCAAGGAATCCAGTCGCGATGACATTGTCAGCCCATTCCCTGTCGTCCTTGATCGGCAGCAGGTCTCCGGCGATCTGCTCTCTAATAAAATCGTCGAACGGTTTGTCATTGTTAAATGCATCAATGAGGTAGTCCCGGTACCGCCAGGCGTGCTGGTAGATGTTGTTCTGATCGCCGCCTGTTGACTCTGCAAAACGAGCGACGTCCATCCAGTGTCGTCCCCAACGCTCACCATAACGTGGCGATTCGAGCAGTTGGTCAACGAGCTGCGACACGGCGATCTGTCGTGATTGCTCAGAGCTGGCTTCGTCAATTCTTTTAGTCCAATCCGTCATTTCATCCGGCGCTGGTGGCAGGCCGGTGATGACAAAGAACATTCGTCGAACAAGCGTGCGAGCATCCGCATCGTCGACCGGAGCGAGTCCTTGCTCGTCGAGAGTGGCAACTACGAATCCGTCGATCGGAGTTCTCGCCCATGACGAGCTCTTTATTTTAGATGGGCTGGTTCTCACTGGCGTCTGGTAGGCCCAGAACGTCCGGCCCTTCTCCAGATCGACCTTAGTATCAACGTTCGCATTGATCGTCGTAACACGCGGATCGGGCGCACCCATCAGAATCCACTTACGGAAGTCGGCGATGACTGAATCCGGCAATTTGCCCTTAGGTGGCATTTGATAGTCACTGTCATCGCCATAAAGCAGTGAGCCGTACAGCAGGCTCTTAGTCAGTGATTCAGAGACGATGGCTGGACCGGAATCACCACCACGCAGCATCGCATCGCGGGAATCGACCTTGAGCCCGCCACGTGCCTTGTCCGATTTTGTTGAGTGGCACTCATAACAGTGTTCGACAAGCACAGGGCGAATGTTCGACTCGAAGAACTTAATGCCCTCAGCGTTCTGAGCCCGTGCAGAGTGCGAGGCCACGATCAGCAAGGAGAATGCGAGGAAGATACGTCGTGATAGAGTCATGCGGAGTTCGCCTTCTTACTTACGCTTCATCGGGGGGCGTTTCGGACGAATGGCGATCACCGCCTGGCCGGCTGAGTCGGTGTTGGATTGATTGATGTCCGTCTCTGCAGTGATGACATTGATTTCGAGAATGCGGTCGCCCTCGGTCACAATCCGGGCGGACAGAGGCTGCTGAATGTTCTGGAAAATGCGATTCTTCAGACCACCTGCGAGTTCTGCTCCGGCTCGAAACTCAGACGTCCGCCGTTCCCGCATTCCTGACGTGATCTTTGCTGTGGCCGGCACTGTGATAATGGCCGATTGGGCCGTGGTCATTCCGCCTGGTCTGCGACCAGCAAATCGTCCACGGCCAGCCGGCTGACTTGTCACATCAGCACTCTGAGCACCGCTTCGCATGCCTCGCCCCCCGCCGGCGTCCTTGACGACTGCCATACGGTTTCCCTCGACCTTCTGAATGGTGACAAAGGTCTCCTCCGATTGTGCCAGAACCGGGCAGGCGAACAGCAGAATCAGCCCTACGGTCAGTTGTCGGTGCATGGTCGATCCAGTCGAGAAAAGCGGTCTCCGGGACAGCAGGCACAGTCGCCATGATGTCTTCGTACAACCACTCCGAGATTGCCCGCTCTTTTTCGAAAACAATGAATTGGACGGAGCCTCCGGAGGGGATCGTCTGCTGATCGTTGCCGGTCCAGATTTCAAAAACAACTGGAATTCCAGCGTCCAATCTGGCGGCGACTGTACGACAACCGGTTAGCCACTGGCTCTTTTTCAAAATCACTCCTCTCACTGGAATGGAACATTCAATGCTCTGGAAACCTCTCACTGCTGCTGCCGTTGTTCTATCGCTGGTTGCGATGTCCTCAGACGTTGTCGCTCAGGGTGGAGGACGCGGCGGTGCTCCTGCAGCGTCGAGTAGTGACTCTCCTCAACCTGTGGCCGGTCGTGGCCGGGCCGGTCGTGGCCGGGGCGGGCGCGGCGGCGCCCCGGTAGCCTCTTCTGAATCAGGACAGACCGCGGGCCGTGGCGGGGCAGCGGCAAGCGGTGGAGCCACCGGTCGATTCGGCGGCGGAGCAGGCGGCCAGGGCGGAGCGACCAATGCTCTGTTCGCGGCTCTCGACGCGGACGGCGACGGAGTGATCACCATCAAAGAAATGGAAGATGCCATCCAGGCCTTCGCCCGTCTCGACGAAAACAAAGACGGCAAGCTTAGTAAAGAAGAAGCCGGTGCAACCGGCGGCGGTGGCGGACACAGCCACGGTGGTGGCGCAGGCGGTGGCCGGTTCGGTGGAAGCACAGAAGGAGCCTCAGCCGGCGGTCGTGGGCGAGGTGGTGCAGCCGGAGCATCGGGGGGGCGGTTCGGTGCCGGTCGAGGCGGAGCAGCAACCGACAAGTCATCTTCAGATAATCCGAATGGTGGATCACGTCGGCAAGGTCCCGCTGCCGAGGCTTCTCGTCAGAAGCCGGCGAGTCCCGACAACGGCAACCCGTTCGCCGACGAATAGGTGGTCGATGGGCTGGAACAAGCACAGCGCAGTTCCGGCTGACACATAGACACTGTCGCCGGAACAGCGCTTCGCTCGTTCCGGCCTACTCTCTACGGGCTAGTCATGTTGAAACTTCTCACAGCATTTTTCGTTGTTACTACAACAATTGTTGCAACGTCATTGCCGGCCTTCGCACAGCGGCAGTCCAACCCGGCACAAGATCGCGACTCGATCGCTAATGGGTGGCGTTTCGATTACGCGGCAGCTCGGGAAGAAGCGGCTCGTGCAAAGAAACCGATGATGGTCGTCATGCGATGCGTCCCCTGAGGCGACTGTTCCGAATTCGACGGGCAGGTTGTCCGTCTCGAACAGATTGAAGACATCGCCGCCGAGTTCGTCCGCGTCCGGTTGGCCGCGATCGAACCACTCGATCTCAAGGTCTTTGATTTCGACTACGACCTGACGTTCTGTATTCTGTTCCTGAGCCCGGACGAAAAAGTTTACTCACGCTACGGTGGACGCTGTGAAAAGGGAGCCGACAAACGCCAGTCACTGGCCGGGCTGCGATACACGATGGAGTCCGTACTCTCTGAACACCGATCACGCACACCACGGTTCACCCCGCGCGAATCCGGAAAACCCTTTTACATCCGAGACATCGCACCACCGCGAGGACTCGGCCGCTGCATCCACTGCCATCAGGCGAAGGAAGTCATTTACGACCGCATGGATCGCGAAGGCAAATGGAATCTCGACATGGCTTTCCGCTATCCGCTGCCGGACAACCTGGGATTCGTTCTGGATGTCGATCGCAGCAACATCGTGAAAGAAGTGAACCGCGTTTCTCCTGCGGCAAACGCCGGCATTCAACCGGGTGATGAGATCACGACACTGAACCGTGTCCCGATTCACTCATTCGGCGATGCCGGGTTCGCACTCGACGGGGCTCCGAAACGCGGCTCGATCACCGTCTCATGGCAGCGAGGCGATCGTGAGATGTCCGGTAAGATCACGCTGCCGGATCGCTGGCGTCGCACCGACATCAGCTGGCGTCCCTCTCTGCAGGGATTCGTGGCGTCACCGCGAGTATATGGAAAAGACATGACCAGGGAAGAACGAAAAAAACATGGACTGTCCGAAACGCAGCTCGCGTTCTGGCAGGCGCCGAATGTCCACTCTCAAGCGGCCGAAGCGGGCATCCAGCCCGGAGACCTTATTCTGGGGTTTGACGATGAGACACTGGAACTGGATGCGTACCGCTTTCTGCTCTACGTGCGAAGCAAGTATGTCAAAGGCGAAACTGTCACCGTCAATGTCATCCGTAACGATCGAAGACTGCGGCTGCCGATGAAGCTGCAATAACACATCGCTCAGCAAACAAACACATGGCCGATATCCGTGCAAATCCTGCTCAGCCCGACGACGACGCAACCGATGCGTTTGTCGCTCTGCTGATGGAGCATCGACATCGGCTTTATGCATTCATCGCCAAGCAACTTGTGAATTCGGCCGACGTGGAAGACGTATTTCAGAAGACAAGCGTCATCCTGTGGAAGAAGATGGGTCAGTTCGACGCTGATGGCAGCTTCTTCCATTGGGCCTGCGGAGTTGCGTATAACGAGGTTCGCAACTTCCTGACCGTCCAGCGCCGCAGCAAGCTGCACTTTGACGTCGAGCTGGTCGAACTCCTTGCTGAAGAGGCCGAAGCGGAGGCCGAGCACAGCGAGTCGCGGCTGGCGGCACTCCGTGACTGCATGCCCCGCTTCTCGGAGCGACAGCAGGAAATCCTGCGACGCTGCTACATGGGATCGGAGTCCATCACCGACGTCGCAGAGAGCCTCGGGCGAGAGCGAACGGCCCTCTATAAACAGCTCGCGAGACTCAAGGCAAGACTCCTGGAGTGCATGCGGTTGCGAATCGCTCCCGAAGGAGCGACCTCATGAGCAGTGATTCATGCATCGCACTGATCGAAGCATTGATCAACGGTGATATTTCTGCCGAAGACCATGCGCGGCTGCAGAATCAGTTGAAGGCCAGCTCTGAGGCCCGCGACATCTTCCGTGAGAGAATGGACCTCGAAGCCAGCCTTCGAACCTGGGCTGCCGAGGACCTTCCATCAACACATCAAGTGGTAACGGCAGATGGAACGCAAGTCTCCGAATCCGGCGACTTCATTGCGAGCGGTAGTAGTATTCGGCGTAACCGCGCGAAGAACGGTGTCATCGCGTTTGTTGTAGCGGCAATTGCGTTGCTGATCGCCAGCCCCTGGATTCTGCCCGATGCTGATGGTCCAGGGAAAGTGGCCGTCGATGACGTCCCACACGAAAGGAATGGAGACGTCGAGGACTCGACACAGTTGGTCGGCATGGTTCGACAAAAGAACAACTGCGAATGGGGCGTGCCTCTTCGCCTGACCGCGGGACGCTTCGCGACGGGTTCGTATTCTCTGGTTTCGGGCATCGCCGAATTGAGTTTCGACTCGGGCACGGATGTTGTGCTGGAAGCTCCGTGCGAACTTGTGGTGACTTCGCGCGATTCTGCTCGACTTCTGACGGGTAACGTCTTTGTGACTGTTACCGAATTGTCTAACGGATTCACACTGCACACTCCGGAAGCCAGGATTATCGATCTCGGAACCGAATACGCGGTCGCACTGGACGAATCGACGACTGAAGTACACGTCTTCGACGGCAGCGTCATCTGGAAGCCAAACGTCGAGGGCATCGACATTGAAGACCGCATCGAGTCCGGCGAAGCACGTCTCTATTCACGGTCCGACCCAACCACACCGAAGCGAATTCCGTTCGGACAGCGTCAATTCGTCCGCCGCATCGAAGCCGATGTGAAAGCCCACTCCGGCGAAGGGTTGCTGGCTTACGACGGCTTCGAGAATCTGGCCGGACACCTGCGTCGAGGCCGCAGCGGCTTCGGCTGGTCAGGTGGCTGGGAATCGGGACGTCGTGGCCGAGGTCAGCTCGCAGAGGTGATCAGTGCGCCGAACGATGAAGTCTTCGGCATGAACCGCTCGGGCCGCCGACTATTGCAACTCTCGCACGGCGACAGCATCCGCCGTTCTTTGCAGCCACCCCTGATACTGGATACGGGCACAACCTGCTTCGTCAGTCTGCTTGCCGAACGAGTCAACGGGGCCGATTCTGGTGATCGCTCGCTGCGAGTCTCTCTTGAACCTGAAACCACTGGAACTGGCCCCAATCGTCGATCTGCGATTTCGTTTGGCATCACGACTGAAGGGTTTGTATTCATTAACAGCGGCCAGGACATCGTAAAGACGGCGGCCCGAATTGAAGATGACGAGACTTATCTCTGCGTCCTGAAGCTGGCAGATTCCGAATCAGGCAGCGTCTTAAAGGTGCGAATCTACCGGGCAGGTGAATCAATCGATGGATCGGAACCATCCGTCTGGACGGTCGCCACTGAAGGTCAGTCATTCCCGAGGGCCGACGTCGTGCGACTTGTGGTCGGTCGTAACGCAACCTGGCGGATCGATGAAATAAAGATCGGCATCGAGTGGCTGGCCGTCGTCGGACTTCGCGATTCAGAGTAGCGATACTTGGAAATGCTGTCTGTTCGCCACTTCGAGACGAGATCAGAAGGTTGATTGCACGCTTATATTCGAATGCGGGACAGCTACCTGAATCGAGTGACCTACCACCATCTGACGGAGCAACTGTTTGCCTCACCGATCATGGCTGTAGTCGCTTTTCGCCGCTCTGGTCGACAACATCGATGCGAGCGGTGGTGATAATGACCGAATGGTTACATTAACCCGGATTATTCATGAGTCCTGGTGATGTCGGCAGTCAGGTTGTCAGTCGGGATTGTTCGGAGG
>JAQBVJ010000170.1 GCA_027623235.1 Planctomycetota bacterium | reverse complement strand
TCAACGCTGTTTGATACCAAAGGGTTCCCGAACCGCTGGAATTGCGGAGAATGGACTGACATTCACGGCTATGTACACATCATTTCTGATGTTGCGATTTTTGCCGCGTACACAGCAATTCCTCTGCTGCTGCTGTACTTCATTTTCCATAAAAAGACCGGAGCGTTCATGCCGGTCTTCGCCTTGTTTGCCGTTTTCATTCTGGCCTGCGGCTGTGTGCATCTAATTGAGGCCACGATCTTCTGGCACCCGTGGTACCGCTTTTCCGGATTCATGAAAGCGGTCACTGCAATCGTTTCGCTTTGCACTGTGGCCGCGCTTGTGCCTCTGCTTCCGAAGTTTCTGTCGATGCGGACGCCAGAGGAACTCGAACGGGAAATCGCCGACCGAAAAGCAGCTGAAGCCGAAGCCGAGCGAGCGAACAAAGCGAAGGGCGAATTCCTCGCCAATATGAGCCACGAAATCCGCACTCCGATGAATGGCATCATCGGCATGGTGGAGATCGCGCTCGAAACAGACCTGTCCCCGGAGCAGCGTCGATATCTGGAGACGGTTCGCTCGTCCGGTGACGCCCTGTTGAGCATCATCAACGACATTCTGGACTTCTCAAAAATTGAAGCGAAGAAGGTCGTGCTTGAGCAGGTCACGTTCGACTTGCGGAACGACATCAGCGACTGCATGGAACTGCTCTCGTTCCGGGCTCACGCCAAGAACATCGAACTGGCGTTTCATGTTCAGCCAGACGTGCCGGAGTTCCTCGTCGGCGACCCAGGCCGGATTCGACAGGTTCTTGTCAACCTCGTCGGGAACGCGATCAAGTTTACGCACGAAGGCGAAGTCGTCGTTCGAGTCGCGACAAAGAACGTCGAAGAGAAGCGATGCGCGATTGAGTTTTCCGTAGAGGACACTGGCATCGGACTCAGTCCTGATCAGCAGGCACGAATCTTCGAGGCGTTCGAACAGGCAGATACGTCGACGACTCGCGAGTACGGAGGCACGGGTCTGGGCCTGGCGATCTCGAAGCAGCTTGTCGAGCTGATGGGTGGTGAGATCAACATCAAAAGCGAAGCGGGGAAGGGAACGACCTTCAGCTTCACGGGTCAGTTCGACTTCGCCGATCATCCCCCGAAACGACGCGACGACACCGATTTTCTCAAGGATCTGCCGGTGCTCATCGTCGACGACAACGAAACGAACCGGCTCATCCTGCAGGAAGTCACAACAAACTGGGGCATGAGTCCAGTCGTCGCGGAAAGTGTCGACGCGGCCATTCAGGCGATCGAGCGGGCCCGACACGGCGGCCGGTCGATCGAGCTGGTCCTCACCGATATGTACATGCCGAAACGCGATGGCATGGAACTGGTCGAGTGGATTCGAGCCGACCCGGAGACTGCCGGCATCAGCGTCATGATTCTCAGTTCGGGTCCGACGGCCGAACATCGCAGCCGGGCCGACGAACTCAATGTGAACGCTTATCTGACAAAGCCCGTTCGGCAGTCTTCGCTGCTTGACGCGATCGCCACTTCGATGGGGCAGGCCGAAGCCTTCCCGACACAGGTTGAACCGGAAGCCAAAGAACAGTCGGCAGGCTTATTGAAGATCCTGCTGGCCGAAGACAACGCGGTGAATCAACTGACGGCGACGACGATGCTCGAAAAGCTCGGGCATTCTGTCGAGGTGGCAAACAACGGTCGCGAGGCCATCGACAAACTGGCCGCCGGCGAGTTTGACCTCGTCTTCATGGATGTGCAGATGCCGGAACTGGACGGACTCAGCGCGACAAAGGAAATCCGAGAAGGCGAACAGTCTTCCGGCCGCCACATTCCGATTGTCGCGATGACAGCTCACGCGATGGCAGGCGACCAGGAACGCTGCCTGGAAGCCGGCATGGACGCGTACACTTCGAAGCCGATTCGTCGGAAGGCGATCGAGGCGGTGATCGCGGAAATTGCCGAACGGTTTCTCGTGTCTGAACAAACAGATTCGCAGAACGAAAACGAAAAAGTGATCGATACGGAAGCGCTTCTCGAAGAGCTCGACGATGACAAGGACATGCTGCAGACGATGCTGCAGATGTTCGAAAAGGACGCGGCAACAAGACTGCCGAAACTGCGTGAGGCGGTGAACAGTGGCGACGCCGAGACGGTTGCGGCCGAGGCTCACGCTTTGAAAGGTGGCGTTGGCAACTTCTTTGCCGATTCCGCTGTCGCGGCCGCAGACGCGCTGGAAGCCGCCGGGAGAAGTGGTGAACTGACAAACGCGGCCAGTCTGCTCGCACGACTTGAGAGTCAACTTGAAGAGGTGAAACGAGCGATTGCCGGGATCCTCAAAGAATAACCCGGTATGCTGTGCCGGATGGACTCAGCAAAAAGTTGCCGGTTTTCCAGGCCGATGTCGCCGCTGGAATTCGACGGCGGGAGAGGGCAATCCTAACTCAGGGCAGATCGATGAGCGGGTCGGACCAGCAACCAGAACAAGCTGTCAGTTCCAATGCGTCTGGGCCGGCGGACGGAAGTTACAGCGAGAATCAGTTTGGCGAGACGATTCGTTACACGTCGCCCTCGCAGATGACTGACGCTTCCGGCGTAAAAAAGCCTTCGGAAACACCTCAGCAGGTCGGCCGTTATCAGATTGAGCGGGTTCTCGGTCAGGGTGCATTTGGAGCAGTCTACCTGGGCCACGATTCTCAACTGGCTCGACCGGTCGCGGTGAAACTTCCGCTGCTCAGCAACACAGCCGAAGACGACAAAGAACAATTACAGGAATCGTTTCTGCAGGAAGCCCGGCAGGTGGCACAGGTCGCGCATCCGAATGTGGTGACCGTTCACGACGTCGGCATTCACGACGGAGCCTGCTACATCGTTTCCGAATTTCTGGAAGGACTGGACCTCAACCACTGGATGCAGTCGACGCAACCGAACTGGCAGCAGACGGTTCAGATCATCGCCGCGGTCGCCGACGGGCTTGCTGCCGCTCACGCAAAAGGGGTCGTCCACCGCGACGTCAAACCGGCCAACATCATTGTCACAGAACGTGCTGAGGGCTCCGTGCCAGTCGTCGTCGATTTTGGACTCGCCGTCAGCGAATCCTGCGCCCGAGACCGCGGCGAAGTGGCCGGCACGCCGAACTACATGTCGCCCGAACAGGCGGTTGGCGAGGGACACCGCATCGACGGCCGAACGGACATCTATTCGCTGGGAGTCGTCCTGTACCGCATGCTCTGCGGGCAGCTTCCGTTCCGGGCGCCGAGCGTTTCTCAATTGCTTCGCGAAGTGATCGAGGATGAGCCGCGGCCACCTCGCCAGTTTATTCACAGCATCCCGCGCAAGCTTGAGGAAGTCTGTCTGCGGGCGATGGCCAAGAAAATCAATGACCGATACACAACGGCCGGCGACTTCGCAGCCGAGCTGCGAGACCTGCTCAAATCTGAAGAAGCGGTAACGTCCGCCTCATCATCCACGGCCGGCCCCGCACCAAAGTCAAAACCAAAAGACGGCATCAAGATCCTCATCGCGGAAGACCACGAGCTCACCCGGTTCAAGCTGAAGACCGACCTGGAAAAATGGGGCCACGATGTCACCGAGGCGGTCGACGGCGAAGACGCCTGGAAACTGTTTCAGGAAGGCGAATTCGCGCTGGTCATCACGGACTGGATGATGCCCAACGTAGACGGCCTGGAACTTGTTCAGCGGATCCGCAAGTTCGAATCGTCCGAATACGTTTACGTGATCATGCTGACGGCGAAGGCCGAGAAGCACGACATCGTTGCCGGCATGGGGGCGGGAGCCGACGACTTCCTCGCCAAGCCGTTTCACCGTGACGAACTCAACGTGCGACTGCGAGCCGGACGCCGGATCACGAAGCTCAATCGCGAGCTCAATGAAAAGAACCAGCGCATTACCCGCAGCCTGGAAGCCGCCGCGAAGATTCAGCGATCATTCCTGCCCGAGTTCGCCCCCAACGCGATCGGCTTTGAGTTTGGCTGGGAATACAAACCGTGCGATCAGCTGGGCGGCGACATGCTCAACATCGTTGAACTCGACGATCGGCATGTCGGCGTTTACGTCCTGGAAGTCAGCGGCGACGGACTTCCGGCATCGCTGCTGGCAACGACGCTCAGCCGATCGATGGCTCCTGGCAGCGACCCGGCTTCACTCCTTGTCGAGCGTTCGCCGAGCGGGCAGGTTCAGCGAGTCCTTGAACCCGCCGAAGTCGCGCGGGAGATCAATCGCCGGTTTGCCACGACGCAGGACGCCGGTCAGTTCTTCACGCTGATTTACGGTGTGATCGATCTGCCTGGCCGAAAACTGACCGTCACCAGCGCTGGCCATCCGCCGCTCGTCTATCACCGGCGCGGCGAGGCTCCGACGAAGATCGAAGTGTCGGGCCTGCCCATCGGAATCGCGCCGGAAGACGAGGACTTCTACGAAGAGACGATCGCGTTGAACCGCGGTGACCGCATCGTGCTGTATTCCGACGGACTGTCGGACTCGGCGAACGATCAGGGTGAGTTGTTCGGCGCGGATCGAGTCATCTCTACGCTGAATGACTGGCGTGACCTCGAAGCTCAGGACAGCGTCCGGGCCGTCATGGAAGGCGTCACGCGGTTTCGCGGTAAAACGCCCGCGACCGACGATATCTCCGTGCTGATCATCGAGGCGAAGTAAAAGTCCCAGCCAGGGACCAGCGGCCCTTAAAAGTGGCACGGCCTTCCAGGCCGTGATTCACGCATGGGCAGGATGCCCATGCCACTCACGCGGGATGCTTTGTGATTTTCTGCGCAGGCTGAGTATGCTTTTCCTCCGCCCGCTCGCCTTCCTCAGGAGCCAATCGATGCTCGCCCTCCGAAACACCGTTGCCCCGTTTCTTACGCTGCTCGCGCTCTCCTCGTCGCTTCACGGCGAGGATGGCTTCGACGCGATCCTTGAATCACAAACGCGATCGACATTCGACAGGATCGCCGCTTATACGAAAGCGAATCCGAAGGCAGCCGACGCGGACCGGGCTCACCACTGGCTCTTCGCAACGGCCGTCAGTAACGGCCTCGAAGTCGAAGCTGTCGAACTGGCCGAGGCGTACCTCGAACGGGAAGCACAGGACGCCGCAACGGCGAGCGGTGCTCAGCAGGTCCGCATGTTCGGCCTGGCAAAGAGCGGGAAGGCAGAAGCGGCTGTGGAGATGTATCTGGGTCAGCTGAAATTCTCGCGATTTCAGTCTGGCGGGCCGATGATTGAACTCGGTCTGGACCTGGCAACAGCGCTGCGGATGGCTCGCGAATTTGAAGGAGCCCGCACGATCTACGATGCCGTCGGCCAGAAGTTCTTCCTCAACACGAGCGTCCAGGAACGTTGCCGAAACAAGGCACAGAAACTCGACCTGCTCGATGCTGACGCGCCGCCGCTCACAGGCAACGACACCAAAGGGGAGCCCATCGACCTGGCCTCAATGAAAGGGAAGGTCGTCCTGGTCGACTTCTGGGCCACGAACTGCCCGCCCTGCATCGAAGAGTTTCCCAACATCAAGGCGATCTACAGCGAGCTTCACGACGACGGCTTCGAAATCGTTGGCGTCAGCCTCGATGGAGACGCATCGCTGGTTGAGTCTTTCACCGGCCAGATGAAAATGCCGTGGCGACAAATCGTCGACGAAACCACCGTCGAGGGTCTCCGCAAAAACTGGCACGTCCGCACGATCCCGTCGCTCTACATCGTCGATCGGAGCGGCAAAGTGTCCCAGTGCGACGTCAAAGGTAGAGACCTGCAGACGACGATCGAGAAGCTCGTTAAAGCGAAGTGATCGCCATGCACGAATCCGCCTTGCGGGTCCTAAGACATACGACCGGTTCGTTCGCATGAACTATTTCGCACATGCTTTGCAGTTTCTCGACCGGCCAGCGTTTGTCATTGGCACTTCGATGCCGGACATGCTTTCCGTCGTGGATCGGAAGATGCGGCTGCGTTCCAGGAAAGTCGATCCGTTTGCCGACGGATCCGGAACATTTGAGGCGGAACTTGCGGCGGGGATCCTGCAGCACCTGAAAGATGATCGGTGGTTTCATCAGACGCGCGGGTTCCTTGTGACCAGCGGCGAGCTGACTCGGCTGTTTAAAGAGGTGCTTGGGAGTGAGGATGGCGTGCGGTGTCCGTTCCTCGGCCACATCGTGACCGAACTGCAGCTCGATGGAGCTCTCGCCGAAC
The DNA here is from genome assembly GCA_027623235.1 of Planctomycetota bacterium. GTDB lineage: Bacteria > Planctomycetota > Planctomycetia > Planctomycetales > Planctomycetaceae > JAQBVJ01. The sequence continues at coordinate 5,178 of JAQBVJ010000170.1, read as the reverse complement.
GCTACCCGGACAAGCTCGACAAGTACTACGAGCGGCTCGGCGAAATCGACGCGACGGCCGTAGAGAATTCGGTCAATCAAATGGCGACCCGGACGTCAGATCGCCTTGCCTACCTCATTGGACGCTTCCATGACGAGCAGTTTTTGCGCGACTACCAGGAACCGAATCGGTTGCTGTTTCGCCTGAATCAGGTCATGCTCCGTGTTCGTCTGGACCCGTTGCCGGACGAAATGGCAGACGCTCTGGCAGCCAGCTGGAGCATCGTTCGGGATCGCGTTGAGGAGCTGCTTCCCCGCGATCGGTTTTCGTTTCTGTAGCCGTTAAAAAGGAGGCGACTTCGAATGAAGTACGGCTTCAATCTGCTTTTGTGGTCGACCGATCTCGATGAGTCTCAGTTCGGCATTCTCGAAAACATCAAAGAAATCGGCTACGACGGTGTTGAGCTGCCGATTTTCAATCTCGATGTTGACCGGTTCGCGGCCATCGGCGCGAAGTGTGATGAGCTCGGCCTGGGCCGCACCGCTGTCACGGTCAGCACCGACGAAGAGAACCCGATCTCGCCCGACGCGGCGAATCGTCAGGCCGCTGTCGATCGACTGAAAGTCGCCGTCGACTGCTGTGCCGCGGCCGGAGCGACGCATCTTTGCGGGCCATTTCACTCTGCCCTCGGTGCCTTTCCGCCAGCGGAAGAGCTGCTCGGCTTTCGTGAGTTTGCGGCCCGCGGAGTCGCTCGCACGGACGACGAATGGAACTGGGGAAAAGAAGTCCTCCGCCAGGTCGCGGATCACGCGCAGGCAAACGGCGTGACACTGACGCTCGAGTACCTCAACCGGTTTGAGTGTTACTTCCTGAATTCGGCAGCCGACACGGCTCGCTTCTGCCGCGAGGCCAACCATCCGAATCTCAAAATGATGTATGACACTTTCCACGCAAATATCGAGGAAAAGTGCATCACTTCAGCCGTCAAAGAGTGCGCCGACCAGACGGTTCACGTTCATATTTCGGAAAATGATCGATCGACGCCAGGCCAGGGCGGCGTCAACTGGGACACTTCGTTCGCCGCTCTGAAAGAAACCGGATACGACGGCTGGATGGTGGTCGAGGCATTTGGCCTTGCTCTACCTGATCTCGCCGCAGCCACCAAAATCTGGCGAAAGATGTACGACAGCGAAGACCAGCTCTGCCGCGACGCGCTGGCATTCATGAAATCCCGCGTCGAAGGGTGAGTGAATTCTCCGAACGAATCCGAGTCTCACAAATCCACTGAGTTCACAAAAAAAAACTCCGAACCAGCTGGTCCGGAGTGTCTTTGTTTTTACTTCGTGGCCCACTGGCCTTAACGGCTGCCTCGCTGGCCACGCTCAGGAGTCTTCGGCTCAGCCAGTTTGACTTCACCTTTCTCTTCTGCTTCCTTCGCTTTGGCTCTTGCAGCGACGACCAGCATGTCTGCCTGAAGCAATTCGGCGGAAGAGAAGGTTGGTGGGCCCGGCAGATTGCCAGCTCGTTGGAATCTCATTGCTGCCAGCTCGTCCCAGCTCTTCTCGCTGGAAAGATGCCATGCTGCCGCCTGAGCGACATTCTTACTGACTCGTCCGACGGCAACCGCACGGAGCAACTGGTGCAGGACAGGATCGGTTGAGAATTCCTCGACCGGCACAATCTTGTATTCCATCCGCGACATCGGTTCGGGCTTGCCGTGTTCCAGGCAGACCGTGCTGATCGGCAATCGTACAAGTTTTTCAGGTGGGATTGAGAAGAATCCGTTTCCACCGCCCCCCTGCTGGCCACCACCGCCGAGCTGGCCGCCGCCCTGTTGTCCGCCACCCGTTGATTGTCCGCCACCTTGCTGGCCGCCCTGCTGGCCGCCCTGTTGCTGTCCAAACTGGTTGAGCACGTGAACTCCGACAAATGCTTCCGGCATCGCAACCGTCAACGTCTCTTTCGTCATGTTCTCAATCAGCAGGTTGCCAGTCTTCGAATTTTTCTGGATCAGCTTGACCTCAAGCTTGTTCTCCTCGATCCCCTTGAACAGGTCGACGACTGGAGCATCGGGATCAAATTTCGGTTTAGTAATTGCGGGCTTACCCGCAGCCTGAACCGAACTCCCTGCCAGCAGAGCAACGGCAGCCAGGCACGCAAGAAACGTTGATCGAGCAAGCATGAAACGGTCCTCATTTGTTCGTCGAATCCGCAGTTGCGGAGTGAAAGTGCTGCTGAAATAACGAGCTACTTGATCCTAACGTACTCGGAATTGAACCATCAACAGGATGTTGGAATCTGGCTGTGTTTTTCGATTCTTTACCGTACGAAGCACCAATCGTGACAGGTTGCGGGGCCTCTGAGGCTTTGCGAATACGGATGGGATGTCCGATTTGATCGGATTGTTTCAGTTTGGCTACGGCCGAGCGCTCAATACTAACCGCATGTGCATATCTCGGACATCGTGCCCTGGTGTGGAGTCTCTCCGTTCAAAACTGTCGGGATTGGGACGTAAAGACGAGGATCCGGACTTGCCATCTCGCATCGTCAGTGTCCGAGATCGTCCGAGCGGTTTACTTGACAGTCGGATCGACGAACTTCATGATCACCGAACTGATTCTTAGCGGGTTTTGATTCCGGGTCTCATCGTCAGCCGGGCCACAGTGGACATTTTGTTTGCCACGGATCCTGAACGTTGAGACCTCTTCCGGCAGAATCTACCAGTCACTGACACAAAGCCTGATTGTTCAACTGGAAGTGCAAGTCATGTCAGCAGGTCAACGCCGTTTGGACATTGAAGAAGTGGGCGACATCACTGTTGCCACTTTCACCGACAAAAAAATTCTGGATGAGGGCAATATCCAGATCATTGGCAATCAACTCTTCAGCCTTGTTGAGGAGGAAGGGCGTGGCAAGATTGTGCTCGACTTCGCGAATGTTGAGTACCTGTCAAGTGCCGCACTCGGCAAACTGATTACGATGGACAAGAAGGTGAAGTCGGCCAAGGGAAAACTGCGACTGTGCTCCGTCCGGCCCGACATTTACGAAGTTTTCGCTATCACCAAGCTGAACAAGCTGTTCGATATGCGGGAGACCCGTGAGCAGGCCTTGGAAGGACTGTAAGTTTGCCGTCCTATGGTTTGTTCGGGCGAAAGAGGATTTGCGGCATTTGACAAGGGTTTTCGCCTTCCTGTCTGCCGAGTCCGCAAGAAGTGGTAATCGGTCGGGCCGGAGTTTCTTCTGCGAGGCGCACGCAACCGAGCTATGTCCACCACCGAATCATTCGATGTAACGATCCCCAGCGACACGGCCAAAGGCCGAGAGGTCCAGGATCAGATTGTCGAGTCGCTCGAAGCGCATGGATTCTCTGCACGAGACGTATTCGGGGTGCGACTTGCACTCGAAGAAGCGATCGTCAACGCGATAAAACACGGCAATCGGATGGATCCGGAGAAAAACGTCCGGATACAGTGGGAAGTGAACGCCAGCTACGTGAAGGTGACAATCGAAGACCAGGGGGAAGGCTTCGATGTCGAGGACGTTCCAGACCCAACGGACGACGAGAATCTTGACAAGCCTGGTGGCCGCGGCATCATGCTGATGCGCTCATTCATGAGTCACGTCGCATACGATGGTGGCGGCAACATCCTGATCATGGATAAACGCTGTGGCGAAGAGGAAGAGTCCGACGACTGACGTACTGCGCCCGCCGTACAAATCGAACCGTTCATCTGGCATCCTTCGTCAAGCGCGAAATCTCCTGCTGGAAGTATCTTGAAGGCGAGTGGATCCTTCGATATTCTTCCGCCCCCTCAACGTGATCCCCTGTAGCTCAGTTGGTAGAGCGAGCGGCTGTTAACCGCTAGGTCCTTGGTTCGAGTCCAAGCGGGGGAGCTGGCTACTCGGAACAGGCTGGAACCCTGCGGAATTCAGTGGAATTTCGCGGGGTTCGTCCTTTTGGTTCCCCGCTATTACCGGCAGTTCCGACGTGTACCGTGCCGGATTTCGTGCCGCGCTGCTGGCTTCCGGTCGGACTGTTGCGACCGGTTCCAATGCCTTCTTGAAGTGCTCGCCGGTGACCTGCAGATAGTGCTTATTCGCCACGGCTTCCGTGTTGCCCAGCCAGGCGGCGGCAACGTGAACCGGAAACGTCTCGACCAGCTCGGTCTCTCGGGTTGATCGCAGGTTCTGCCACGGCTTGCCCCACGGTTCCAGTCCGGCCCGTCGGATGATCTTGTGCAGTTGAGTCCGCAGGTTGACGTTCTGGCTGCGGTAGCGGCTGATGACGAATTCCGCCCCGTCTTCCGCCCGATCAAATGCGAGCTCCAGGTGCGGGAGCAGCTCGGGGAAGATCGGCACCAGTCGTGACTCCCTGCCGGCATGGTGCTCCGTCTTCGGGCTTGGCACGTCCATTTTCTGATTCTGCCAGTCAATGTTCTCCCATCGCAGGTTGAGCGTCTCAGACGGGCATCTGAGGCCACCGTAGCGAGCCAGAGCGAACAGGACGCGCCACTCATGGTCGGGACAGGCTTCCAGAACCTTCTCGGCATCATCGCGGCTGACGAAGTAAAAACGGGAGCGGTTCTCATTCACGTTGCAGGCGATTCCCTCAAACGGATTCGACAGGATCAGCCGTTGACGCATCGCGGCCTTGAAGAACTGCTTCGCCCGTCCACAGCGGCGGCGGACGGTATTCACGGCCAGGCCACCGTTGAGCAGTGACTGCCGAAACGAATCGGCATCGCCCTCGGTGAAGTCTCGCAACGGGTTCCCCGCTCCGAACATCTTCACAAGGTTCTCGCCAGCTTTTTCGAGCAGCTCACGGGTTCTGTCTTTCAGGTCAGCCCGGCTGGCGATGTAACCGTTGATGAACTCGTCCAACGTGACGGAAGTCCTCGCCACAACGAGCCCGGCCTTTGCCAGTTTGCCGTGCAGCGCCTCGTCGATTTCAGCGAGCCAGCGTGCCGTCTCATCGTCGGGCGAGTGCCCGGTGATCTTTGCCGTCACCAGCCGCTCGACTCGCAGACAGACCGCCTCAGCCTGCCTCTGTGAGCACTTGCCGAGTCGGATCGTCTTGCGTTTGCCGTCGGGAGCGTAGAACAGAATCCGCTTCGTGCTGCCTTCTTTGCCAATGCTGGCCATGAGAATTCCTTTCTGAGAACGCCGGCCACGGGATGCGAGGTTCTCAGGACTCGCAGA
>JAQBVJ010000169.1 GCA_027623235.1 Planctomycetota bacterium | reverse complement strand
ACCTATCTTCCGCACACTGCCCTGAGTGCGCGCCGCGTCTGCCCTGCGTCCAGCCAGGCGGGAGTCGTGCAACTGTCTGCTACGAGAGCGGCTTCACGTTCCAGATCTCTTCGGCGTACTGGCCGATTGTGCGATCGCTGGCGAACCAGCCGCTTGACGCAGTATTGAGGATGCTCATCGTGTTCCAGTGGTCGGGGTCTCTGTACGCGTCGTTGGCTCGTTTCTGAGCATCGATGAAGCTGCGGAGATCGGCGATCGTCAGCCACGGGTCGTGCGGGTTGCGGAGCCCGGTGGTCAACATGCTGAAAATACCTGGCTCGGACCGACTGAACACGCCGCCTTCCAGCATCTGCATGATCCGCTCGATTTCCGGGTCAGCGGCAATGATCTCATTTGGGCGATAGTTTGTACGGGTGGTGGCGACGCCGGCGGCGTCCAGCCCGAACAGGAAGAAGTTCTCGTCGCCAGCGTGCTCTCGGATTTCGATGTTCGCTCCGTCGAGTGTGCCGATCGTCAATGCGCCGTTCATCATGAACTTCATGTTTCCCGTGCCGGATGCTTCCTTCCCGGCTGTTGAGATCTGCTCGGACAGTTCGGCCGCCGGGCAGATCACCTCCATCGCGGAGACTCGATAGTTCGGCAGAAAGACAACCTTCAGGAGGTCGTGCGCGGCCGGGTCATTGTTGATGACCTGCGAAACGTCGTTGACCAGTTTGACGATCAGTTTGGCCACGTGGTATCCCGGAGCCGCTTTACCGCCGATCAGGATGCAGCGAGAAATCATGCCGGCTGTTTCGCCGCGCTGGATCCGATCGTAAAGATGAATCGCGTGCAGCACGTTGAGCAACTGTCGCTTGTATTCATGAATCCGTTTCACCTGGACATCGAACAGAGCGGAATCGCTGAACTCGACTCCGGTTTCCCGTTTGACCGTCTGAATCAGTCGCTGCTTGTTGTGCTGTTTAACGACCCGCCATCTGTCACGAAATCCCGCATCAGCAGCAAACGGAGCCAGTTTTGAAATGTGGCTCAGGTCTGTCTGCCACTCCGGACCAATCGACTCGATCAGCAGGTCACGCAGTTTCGGATTGCAGTGAGCCAGCCATCGACGTTGCGTCACACCGTTCGTCTTGTTGTTGAATTTGTCAGGCCAGAGCGTGTGAAAATCTTTAAACAGTCCCTCTTTCAGCAGCTTCGTGTGCAGGCCGGCGACTCCGTTCACCGAGAAGCTGCCGACGATCGCGAGGTAGGCCATTCGCACGTGTGGATGCTCGCCGTCTTCGATCAGTGACACGCGGCGCAGGACTTCGGCGTCACCCGGGAACTGTTCGGCAACTTCCGCGAGAAATCTCGCGTTAATCTCGTAGATGATCTCCAGCAGTCGTGGCAGCAGGTTGCTGAAGAGCCTGACCGACCAGCGTTCCAGCGCTTCCGGCAGCAGTGTGTGGTTGGTGTAGGCCATGCATTTCCGAACGATGCTCCAGGCTTGTTCCCATTCCACATCGTGCTCGTCGATGAGAAGCCGCATCAACTCCGGGACGGCACAGGCCGGGTGAGTGTCGTTCAGCTGAAAGCAGTTGCTCGATCCAAACTCACTGAAGTCCTCGCCGTGCGTTTTGACCCATTCTGCGAGAACGTCCTGCAGACTGGCTGACACGAGAAAATACTGCTGCTTCAGTCGCAGTTCTTTACCGTTCTCGCTGCTGTCGTTCGGGTAGAGCACCATCGTGATCTGCTCGGCCATGTTTTTGGCGGCGACCGCTTCGGTGTAACTGCCGGCGTTGAATTCATCGAGATCGAATTCGTCGGTGGCGAGCGCTTTCCACAAACGCAGCGTGTTCACCGTTCCGTTGCGGTAGCCGGGAATCGGCAGATCGAACGGCATCGCCAGCACGTCGTGGCAGCCTGACCAGCGAACTTTGGCGATCCCGTCCTCGCTGCGGTAATGCTCGGTGTGGCCGTAGAAGTGAACTCGCCGGGCACTTTCCGTCCGCTCGAACTCCCAGGGATTTCCGTCTCGGAGCCAGTGATCGGGGTTCTCGACCTGACGTCCGTTTTCGATCCGCTGGTGAAACATGCCGTATTCGTACCGCAACCCGTATCCGACGACGGGCAGCTGCAGGTTGGCGCAGCTGTCCAGGAAGCACGCCGCTAGCCGTCCCAGACCGCCGTTTCCGAGACCCGCGTCCTGTTCTTCTTCCGCAATCTCTTCCAGCTCGACACCGAATTGATGCAGCGATTTTCGGACGCTCTCTTCGAGATCCAGATTCGCGACGGCGTTGCTCAGCGATCTGCCGATCAGAAACTCCAGCGACAGGTAGTAGACTTTTTTCTGCTCACTCGCCGCCATGCGGGCTCGAGTTTCCCGCCACTCGGTGACGAGCCGGTCCCGGACGGCGATCGCCAGTGCCCGATAAAGGTAGGGGCCTTCGACAGCCGTGGCATCGTGCCCAAGCGTGTACGCGAGGTGCCGTTCGACTTCACGTTCGAGCACATCGAGAATTTTCTGACAGGTGTCTGAAAACCGAGAATCAAGTGTTGCAGTCATAACTCATTTTCTGTGGAAGTAAGTTTCCCGAGGCGGGCAAATTCATTGAACGCCATCCGTGGCGTATTCAAGTCAAATGTCGGCGAATGGCCTGTGACGTCTCAACATTCCGGCCCAATCGGTCTCCCGCCGGATCGAATGATGTGCCGTCGAGTATGGCCGAACGGAGACGACGATTGAAGCCGTTGCAGATTCACGGGGAGATTGTCTCAGCTTCTGGCGAATCGCTGCAAGGTGCAATTTTTCCCGCTGAAAATGTCGGAGCGGGACCAAATTTGGAAGTCGCTCCACACAAAAGTGAAGGCGAAAGCCGCATGGCAGAACCCGGCGACCTCAATGACACAAAAAGGCACTAATCCGTTGCCCAGACATTCCAGAAATTGATGCCCCGTAGACGAACCAGATGACCGCGACGACTGCGAGGGCGACCGTGTCGTTCCCGATGGCATAGAGAACGTCGTCGAGCCAGCCAGTGCCCCGGAAACCGCTCTGTATGCAGAATCCGGACACTTCGAATCTGGCTCCTGCGAACACAGCTGCCACCCCGAGGACGGCTCCGCAGGCCTTCCAGGTGGACGACGCGGTGGCCGGTCGGCGCGTCGCGACACTGCTCGTCTGCTTCTTCACGTACGCGGCGACCATCTCGCTGCTCATCTTCCTGTGAACGAAGTTCCTGAACTGACCAACCGGCGAAACATCGATGCAGCGTTGTGGCAAGGCCATGCCCGATTCGGAGATCATGTCCGGTCGAGTCGTGCGGGCTCCGGTTGCGGAGGTCATTCGGAAATCTCATCCCGAGTTTTCGACCGACAGTTTCATCTGCCTGACCGATCTGCACCACTTCCGCAGCAGATACATGGAGCAGATTCTTGAAGACGAAAAAGGCGAACTCGGCGAGCTTGAACAGGAAGTCGTACGCAGCATCCGCGAGCACGAACTGCTGACCGAGAACCTGTCCGAGCAGTTTGCGTCAGACGCCACGCTGGGAGAGCGGATCGCGGACAAGGTGGCTGAATTCGGCGGGAGCTGGAGGTTCATCATCCTGTTCGGCTCCGTGCTGGTGGTGTGGATTCTTGTGAACTCGATTGCGCTGCTGACCCGGCCGTTCGACCCGTATCCGTTTATCCTGCTGAATCTTGTGCTGTCGTGCCTGGCGGCGATCCAGGCTCCCGTCATCATGATGAGCCAGAACCGGCAGCAATCCAAAGACCGACTGCAATCGGAACATGATTATCGCGTCAATCTGAAAGCGGAACTCGAAATCCGACACCTGAACGCCAAAGTGGATCTGCTGCTGACTCATCAATGGCAACGCCTGATGGAGGTCCAGCAGCTTCAGACCGACCTGATCGAGGAACTCGGAAATCACGACCGGCCAGATAACAACGCGAGCGTGTGATCAGGATTGCCCTGTGTAGCCGCCGTTGCCAGACGGTGGGACAGCGCTCCCGAATCCCACCTGCCCCGAAGTACTGGTTTGACTGCCCGGCTTTCTTCATTGAGCCTCACACGATACGGAACTCCCTTAAACCCGACTCAATGTTCCAGTTTGCCCGGCGAACGTATCGGTCTCGACGCCGAGCCTTTGCAGGACGGTGACGAAGAGCTGGGCCAGCGGAAGCTCTTCGGCTTCCATTTTGCCTCTCCATCCAGCATCAGTGACGATTCCGGCGCCTGCCTGATTATCTTCATTCCCTTTGCCGAATTTGAGATACCGGCCATTTGTAAAGCCGAGATTTTTACCGCCGGCAGAAATGATCGGATAGTTGCGCGACAGGTGGAAACTGCTGGATGCGGAGCCATGCATTGCGAACGTGTTATCCAGCATGTTGCCTTTGCCGGTCGGCTCCGGGGTGTCCTTCAGCCTCTGCGCGAAACGACCGAATTCCTCGGCCTGATAGCGATTATAGGTACCGAGGTTCTCCCAGCCCTTGGGGTTCTTGACGGAATGTGTGAGACCATGAGCACCGCCAAGACCGACGGCCATGGACAACAGGTCGTGGGGACCTTCGCCGTTTTCTCTCCCCAACTGAAACGTCGCCACCCGAGTCGAATCACTCAGAAAGGCGAGATAGATCAGCTCGTACATGGTCTGGAAATAGAGGCGGGCTTCTTTGGGCTCGGCGTCTAAATGCAGGTGCTGAGTATCCACCTCAGGAATGGGCGTATCGATCCACTTCTGCGCCTTCGCCAGCTTGACCTCGGTATCACGTACTGCGTCGAGATACTGCTTGAGCGTCGCCTGATCGTGTCGGGAAAGTTGTCGTTCCAGCGACCGGGTATTGGCGATTAGAAGATCCAGGGCACTTTTACTTCGGGCCAGTCTGGCGGCAGCATCTTTGCTGCTGGTCACAAACAGCAGGTCGAAGATTTGCTTTGGCTTATTCTGCGCTGGAATCGGCCGCCCTTCACGGTTGAAGGATTGAGTCTGTGCGCCACGCGGGCCGCCAACGCCGCCGTTCGTCGACATGACCAGCGAAGAATGTCGAGTGAATTCTCCTGCGTGCTCCGCATACACCTGATCAAGTGAGATCGAATTCTTATACGCACCGTGACCTCCCGTCGCCGCGCCTGTCAGATACTGATCGGCATTGGAATGGCCATGGACTTTCCTCACGGCAGGATGCGACAACCCTGAATAGATCGTGATGTCGCTGCGCAATGGCTCAAGCACATCGAGCACTTTGGTCAATTCGAAATCTTTTTCGCCGCCCCGAGGAAACCAGCTCCAGTCCTTCCAGGCCGGATCTGCTTTGAGTGGCAGACCGACACCGTCAGGGTGATAGACGCTGACAAATCTTTTCGGAGTCTCATCCGCAGCGGGACTGCCTGCAGCGAACGTTTCAAACCAGGGCAAAGCCAAAGCCACACCGGTGCCGCGAAGAAATGTTCTACGACTCAGCAACGCTGATTTGTGATTCATCATCTGTTCCTGACTCTTACTTAGAGTTGAAGATGTCGCTGCCGATGATCAGGTGGACTAAATCGCCCAGGCGATCATCCTTTTTTCTGAATTGTGCCGTCAAGCTGTCAATGTCAGCACGGTCCGCGAAAGTAAGTGGTCGGCCAAGAGCAAAGGCAGTCATTTTATGCACCATGGCTCGGGCAAACTGGTCCTGGCGGTCCGTGAGTAGATATCGCTTTAACCCATCCATCCCTTCGAGTGTCTGCCGGTTGAACAGTTCTGAAGTCGCGTCGACAGGCGTGTTCCCGATTCGAATCCGGTAGGTTCCGAGAGCATCGTAGTTTTCGAATGCGATTCCCCATGGATCGATTCTTGAGTGGCACGACACACAGGCCGGCTTATTCCGGTGATCAGCGATCCGTTCTTTCAGAGTCATTTTCAGAATGTCCGGGTCTGTCAGGTCGACTTCCGGGACATTGGGCGGCGGTGGCGGCGGTGGATCGTGGAGAATGCGTTCCAGCATCCAGACGCCACGTTTGAGGGGGTGAGAATCCTTGCCATCGGAGTTCATCGCCAGGACTGCGGCACCTGTCAAAAGGCCGCCCCGATTTGCTTGAGGCTCGATGGGCACCCTGCGGAAATGAGGGCCATGCACGCCCGGAATCCGATAGTGTGCCGCCAGCCGTTCGTTGACCACGGCGTAATCGGAATGGATGAAGTCCATGCTGCTGCCGTTGTGTCTCAGGACTTCGTCGAAGAATGCGATGGGCTCTGCCTGCATCGCCTCCTGCAGTGAGCTGTCTGTGATGTGAGTGACGCTGTCCAGACCATCCATACCCAGCCATTGCTGAACGAAGTTCTGACTGAACCGTTTTGAACGCGGGTCTGACAGCATTCGTCCGATTTGAGCCCTCAATGTCTCAGGTTCACTTAGCTTTCCCTGTTCCGCGATCTCCAGCAGTTCGTCGTCAGGAATACTGGACCACAGAAATATCGACAGACGGCTGGCCAGTTCCAGGTCACTGATCGTGCCAGGCGTTTCCGGAGAGTTGGCAGCAACTCTTTGCGTCAGGTACAGAAACTCGGGCGTGGCCAGGGCCGTCGCCAGAACTTCCAGCATGGCCTCTTCGAAATTCGAGAACCCCGGCCGGTATTCCACAAACAGTGCCATGAACTGATCCACTTCCCCCGAAGTGACGGGACGACGCCAGACTCGTCTCAGGAATCGAGTCAACACTTCGCGACCGTAGATCTCCTCCTCGCTCCTGTTGTCACTTTCAATGAAAATGGCGGTATGGGTTTTGGGCGGCCATTGCTCGTAGAACGGAGCGCTGATTTCGATGTGGTCGATCAGTACCTGGAGTGGTTCTTCCCCGCCGCCTGCATTGGAGACATTGTGAATGTGCAGGAACTCATCCCGTCTGGGAAATGTTGTGGTCAACTTCCGGAACGGGTTTCGCTGAATGTCACCCAGAGGAATATCGAAGTCGATGAACTGCGGGGCCTCTGTGGATGCCGTCACCGGGATGTCGCGATCACTGATGACCTGGGAGAAGTTGGCGTTGTTGCTGGTGTGGGCGCTGAAAACCAGACGCAGGCTCGCGTACTCGTCGGGGTTCATGGTCGAACGCCAGGCTCGAATGCGAACACGCATGATGCCCTCGTCGGGAAGAAAGCGATCCAGATTCAGTTTCAACTCGTTGGACCGAGGAAGAACCAGAACAACGGGAGAAGCCGCAGGTGTTTGACCAGTGACTGCCTCTGGCTGAGGCATCGACTTTCCACCAGAGAAGTGAAAGCCCTTGCCTGTCTCTCGATTCAACAGGTGTTGCCGATTTCTGTTATTGCGATAGCTCTTGTCATTCTTATCGAACGTCTTCGCATTCTTTCCGGACGTCGCCTTATTCATCTCTTCCTGCATTGAGACGATGTAAGTGACCGCTTCCGGACGCTCGCCACTCACCGTGGCTCGCTTGAGCGCCTTAAGCCCGATCTCACGATAAGTCTCGAACTGCATGGCAGACATCTGCAGCAATTCCGAGCTGTTCTTGAAACCGTCCTCTGATGCACTTTCCGGCGGCAGCTTATTCGCAAGGGCATACGGCAGGCCGAGCAGGTCCTGGAGCGCGTAGTTGTATTCGTACTTCGTCAGCCGGCGGAATGACGAGTGTTCCTTATTGTTGCGACGAATGACCGACGCCTTATTCAGTTCTCCACTGAGCCAGTCAACAATGCTGCCGCGATCTGCGTCGGCCAGTGCATAGTCGGGTTCATCCTCAGGCGGCATCTCCGAATTGCTCAGGACGTTGTAGACCTCACGCCAGCGTGCAACATCGGAACCCGTCAACAGGTCCGGGTTCAATTTGTCGACACGAAGTCTTCCCTCAGACTTTTGGGGGCCGTGGCAGGCTAAGCAACTCCTGGTCAGAACTGGCGCCACTGATTCCTGAAAGTAAGCGATGCTTGCCTCTGGAACGCCGCGAGGGTCTGCCGTCGCTGCCCTGGCCTCTTTCAGAAACCTGGATTTCAAGCGACCCACCTCTTTGGCCTGTTCCAAAGTGAGTGGAGTCTCCGGGTCATTGGCGGCCAGCATTGTGCGGGCGCTGCTGATGACCAGCAGGATGGTGATCGTCAAAGTCTTCATAGGCTGATTGTCGTTTCTCACCAGCTTCGGCGCACGGTTTGAATGCACTGACTAAGCGGAGATCGAACGGGAGGGACTGACTGGAGGGACTCGATGATGAGCGTGCTTCGGCGGGACGTGGCATTGAAGGATGGTGGCCACCAGGCACTGAATCAGTATAGCAGCGCTAAGCGATCACAACGACAGGCGTGATCCTCAAACGCTGACGCGTGCAGCTGAAATGTGGCGTATTCCGCACTCTCGCGGTGTCGATATGGCGACTCTCAGACCGGCGGCCTCCTCCTTCAGTGCTTCGGTCGACAACACCGGACGCCAGTTGCGTCCGAATTCGTAGATGCATCGCTCCGCGAGTCACGACAGGACTGTGTGAGGTGTTGGACTGGGCGGAGTTGTTCTGGAAGAACCGTAAGGCACCGTCAGGATCGGCCGTCTCGAATTGACGCGGTGTCAACGCGGACGGAAATTGACAGCGGTGTCAATTTGAGAAACGCCGAGTGCGAATCGGCATTGCTTTACTCGTCATGTTTCCGGAACGCTCGCGTTGTGACGACGATCAGGCCGGTGTTGCCGTTGCCCAGGCGTTTGACGTTGTCCGTCAGGTCGTGAGCGCCGCCGAGAATGATGATGCAGTGCCCCTGGTGTTTCAGCATCTGACGCACCATGTGGTCTTCACGTTTTTCAATGTCGGATTGAGTCACCTCACGCAGTCGACCGTCGTTCTGGAGCGGGTCCGTGAGTGCGAGTGTCTCATCCGTGTCGGCAGCGTGGACCGTTTTCAGGTGGCCCTTTGCGATCAACCGGCCCGGCACGCCCAGTGACAGCACGTTGGGGCGTTTGAACAATTCGTCGCCGACCTCGGGGATCTGCTCATGCCGTTTCCAGAGGACCTGGCTGAGCGTGCGGTAGACAGGCTGAATGTCCGGCGTCAGTCCTTCCCGGTAGATCGTTGTGACATCGCGGTCGATCAGTCGTTTCAGCAGCGTGAACTGCTCGTCCTGAATCTCGCGGACCTCGTTCAGATGACGGACATAGGTGGCGGCTACAACTTCCGACGGCGTGTCTTCCGGGAGTTCGGCCGAGACGTACTCGTACGGCACCCAGTGCCAGTCCCGGATATGGATGATGCAGCGGGGAGCGTCGATCGGATTCTCGACGTTCACCACTTCCGGAGAATTCTTGAGCACGTCGACTAAAGGGTGAGCGGCCTGACAAACGTTGCTCAGTAACAGCAGACACAAAACCGTTCGCATGCACTTGCCCTCCCTGGCAGAAGCGTACGGAACCATCGCAACTCGTCGTGAGTTCGTCCAGATGGGCTCCTGAGTCGGTCAAGTCCGAATTCTGATTACCGCGAGCCGAAGTAGAACAGCAACAGGCCGAGCGCGACCTTGTGGGCTTCAGGCGGCAGGGAGGCTTCGGCATCGAGCAGTTCGGGCACGCCGACGAGGACGATCGCTCCGAGCACGAAGAGGGCCTTGAGATCGCCCCAGATTCGCGATGGCGGCTTGCTCGTCTTTCGCCCGAGCCACGCGCCGATGCCTCGTACGATACAGCCCAGAACGTAAGCGGCGACGATTCCCAGAAGTGACACGGCACGGGGTTCGAACAGCCGTTTTTCGCGGTAGAGATAAACGCCCAGCCCCACGAAGGCGGCAATGATCAGGAATCGGATCGTGTGCCGCGGCAGAAACAGCGGATGGTGCTCATCCTCAATCAGTCCCTCTTCCTGAATCTTCTCGAGCACATGCGGCGGCAGGTCGATGAAACGTCGGGACGTGAAGTAATGGGCCAGAGCGATCAGCAGCGTCTCGATCCATAGAATGTCGAGATCCCGGCCCTTCGCCACGCTGACGGTCACGACGGCAATGATGAAGAGCGTCAGCAGAGCGCGGACGCTGCCGACCGGGAGACCAAGCGGGGGGCGGTTCTTCGGGGATTCATCTTCGAGGTTCATTGTAAGAGTGTACTCGATATCTGGAGCGGAGGACGTCTAAGGAACGCGATCACAAGGACACCCGGATTCTGAGTCGTGTGCTTTGAATCTCCAATCTGCTTTAGTCAAGGTCGTGCTGATTCGGGTTGGGCTGAGGTGGTGGGAACTGCGGATTCATCTTGCGGAGTCCCTGCGCTAACCGGTCCCTGGAAAGGGACTTCATCGAAGTCGTTGAAGCGAGGCTTGCAGTCGACAGTGTTGCCATGGCTGCCGCCACGGCGGTCGCAAGTGAAGAAACGCTGAGATTTTTGCTGAAGGTTCCCTCAGTTGCAGTCCAAATGGGGCAAATGAGGACAACTTCTGTCCCGCAGCCCCTTCAACACGTCTCTACTCACGCAAAGGGATGTGTCGATGCAAGTGCAGTTACAGGCACGAAAAAAGACCCGCTGTCATCTGAAGACAACGAGGCTGAAGGAAAGCGGGTGAGGGGAATCGAACCCCCGCCTGAAGCTTGGGAAGCTTCCCGCAACAGCTCTCAAACCCCACAAAAACAGGGGAATTCTGGGTCGTCCGCAGATGGTTTGCCCCTGTGTTTGCCCCAGCGAACCGAAACCGTCACCGAACCGGACTCGAAACCGGCTTCCAGTTCGGGGCGGAAACGGATGTCTGAGAATCGATTCTCAGAACCCGCGACGGGCTCGAATCCTGACTTCACGGCTGCGTTGCTTATGATTCAACGCCTGCCGTTGAGTGACGATGAGAAGGCCGAGGCGGTACGACGGTTGCTTTCAGGGAAGGGGGGATTGAGCCACGATGACGCGCAATGATCGACTTATTCTGAAACTCCCTCAGGGGCTGTTCTACGGGTTGTTCTATCGGCACTGGAAAGTCTTGATTCTGCGGGGTGGGAGTGGGTGATTCAGAGACTGCAATCTCCGAGTCGGCGGGAATGATCGCCACCATGCCCACCGTCGCCACCACCAACCGCTCTCGCTCCTTCCTCAAATCACCCCGCCGCGTAGATGCTGCGTCCTTCGCCCTGATAGCTGTCGTAGACGTGCTGATAGACCGTGTCGCATTTCTGCTGGTACAGCTCGGGCGTGTACGCACGCGGCAACTCGTCGAGGATAGTCTTGACCGTGGTGTAGACGTCGGCTCGGGTGCCTTGCTTCTTTCGCCAGTCGAGAACCAGCTTGGCTTCTTTCAAGGTCTGAAGCAGCATCCGGGCAACCTTTTTGACTTCCGTCTTTTCGGCGTCGGTCATGTCGAATTCTGGTTTGGTCAGAATATCGAACAGGGCGAGTTCTTCCTCGGATAGTTGCTCAGCCACGCCGCGTTGCTCTTCCGCACTGAGTTCCTTTACGAAGTCCGTCAGCTTGGCGAAGAAGCCTTCGACGTCCATCCCTTTGTTGTATTCTTCGATCAGCTTCTTGAACT
>JAQBVJ010000038.1 GCA_027623235.1 Planctomycetota bacterium | reverse complement strand
TTGATACACAACGCTTTGTAATCGCTCGGAGGCTCCTTTTCCTCCCCAGTCATGAATAATCCGGGTTAACGGACTGCTAACGGTTCCTCAGCCGGGCAAACCGACTGAGAGCCATCAGCGGAAACGAGATTCGGTAGAGGTGGTACTTGAGGTAAAAGACTTTCGGAAAGCCGGTTCCGGTCCACCAGTCTTCCGTCCAGGTGCCGTCTTCGTTCTGGTTGTCGATGAGCCAGGCGACTCCGTGCCGGACCGCGTCCGAATCGCCTTCGCCGGCCGCGATGAGTCCCATGATGGCCCACGCCGTTTGAGACGCCGTCGCCGGGCCTCGCCCCTTGAGCGACGGGTCGTCATAACTGGCGGGCGATTCGCCCCAGGCTCCGGATTCCTGCTGCACGTACTTCAGCCAGTTTGCGGCCTTCCGCAGACGGGCATCCGTCAGCGGCACGCCGATCCGTGCCAGACCGACCAGCGTCTGCCACGTGCCGTAGATGTAGTTGACGCCCCAGCGACCGTACCAGCAGAAGTCGTTGTCCTGCTCGGCCCACAAATAGGGGATCGCTTTTTCGACCGCGGGATGTTCCATCGGCACGTTCAGGTCGGCGAACATTTCGAGCATCCGCGCAGTCAGATCAGCCGCACTCGGATCGATCATCGCGTTGTGATCCGCGAACGGAACCTGAGTAAACAGTTCTCGATTGTTGTCCCGGTCGAACGCTCCCCAGCCGCCGTCCTCACACTGCATCGTAAGGATCCAGCGGGCTCCGCGATGAATCGCACCGAGCGTCGGCAGCATCTGCTCGACATGGCCAGCCGTCAGCCGCGAGTCCTCGTGACGAGCCGCGATCACCGCCGACGCGTCTTTGTCGTTTTCGTGAGGGCTCCAGTCATCGAGCAGGAAGTCGGCATCCCACTCGGCCACCGAAGGCAGACACCGTGCGAGAGCCATCACGACCATGCAGGTGTCATCGACGTCCGGGTAGAAACGGTTATTGAATTCGAAAAACCAGCCGGCCGGTTCCTGTTCTGGATTCCGGACGGACCAGTCGCCCGACTGACGGACCTCTTTCGAAAGCAGCCAGTCAACCGCGCGGCGCATGTGAGGATGCTCGGGCCGGACGCCCGCATCTCGAAGAGCGATCGCGGCGATCGCTGTATCCCACACAGGAGATTTGCACGGCTGCAGCCGATCCGCGTCCCCCTCGGAAATGACGAGCGCCTTCAGTTCATCGAGCTGCGACTGCACCTCGGGCGAATCCTCACCGTAGCCCTGGCACCGCAGCGCAATGACAGTCCAGATAATCGGCGGAAAGATCGCACCCAAACCGTCGCTGTCCTGCAGCCGCTCAACGATCCAGGCCTCCGCCTTCGCCAGTGCCATGCGACGAAATGGTCGCAGACGCAAAGTCTCAATCAGCTTGAGAGTCGAATCGACTCCGTTAAAGAACGCCTGCCAGTTAATCCAGCGGCGCTCCCGCAGCTCGTCGACCACCTGCGCAGGCGGCATGGCACGCGGCAGCCGCTTCGGCGAATCTACAAACAGCTCCGGGATGCTCCAGTCCGTCGGCAGATCGCGAATCGGTTTGTGAGCCCACATCACCGCCAGCGGAACAAGAATCGTCCTCGACCACGCGGACATTTCATAAATGTTGAACGGGCACCACGACGGAATGAGGATCAGTTCGGGCGGCACGGCCGGACATTTCTCGTAGGAAATCTGCCCGAGCAGCGCGAGGTAGAATCGCGTAAAACTGTTGATCGTCTCCGCACCACCCGCGGCGAGGATCGCCGCTCGTGCTCGCTGCATCTGTTCTTCGTCGGCCGAATGCCCGGCAATTTTCATCGCCCAGTAGGCCTTCACTGAGGCCGATGTCTCCAGCGGGCCGCCGGGATAAATCGCCCAGCCACCTGAGGCGAGTTGCAGTTTCTCGATGTACCGCGCGGCCCGTTTGACCTCGTCCGAGTTGCCTCGGCCCAGCCATGTGAGCAGCAGGATGTACTCGGATTCGAGGATCGTGTCGCCTTCGAGCTCACCCACCCAGAAGCCATCGGGGTGCTGCGCGTTGAGCAGCCAGTCGCGTGTCCGAGTGATCGCGTCACCCAGTAATCCACCATCGATCGCAACGGGCGAACCATCCACGAGGCCGGAATCGAAATGCGGCTCTCCGGTGTTTTTGCTTTTCGACGTCTTGCCGAGCGACGCGAAACTGCCGAGGCGTTGTGAGCCGTGCCAGTCCGAACGCATGCCGGTCCTTCCCTGATTTCATTTCAAAACTCAATCTGCCGGCTGAATCGAACCGACAAACAGAGCGCACAGCGAATCCCTTCGCCGCGTGTGGTGGCTGTTCCGCAAAGAACCGCGGATGTTATGGCGAGCCGCCAAATTGCGACAACATGAATGTTGACAGTAGTTTGCGGGGGACACAGCCGTCAGAACGGCACTCGAAGGCACAAAGAAATCAAAACGGGTTCTTCGTGACTTTGTGTCTTCGAGTGAGCAAACAAAACGGCGACGTCCGCAAATGAAAAAGCCCGGCTCACCTGAACCGGGCTCCCATTTCTTCGAGTCGTCGTCACGACTTCTGCGGTCGAAACTTCTTCTGCAGATCAGGCCTCACCGAGACATCCGAGTTGTCCTTGTAGTGAGCTCGAAGTTCGTCGAGGTCTTTTTTCATCGTTGAGATCACGTCGGCGCAGGCCGGATCGGAGTAGGAGTTTCGCAACTCATCCGGATCGTTTTCCAGGTCGTAGAATTCCCACTCGTCAAACTGGTAAAAGCGAATCAGCTTGTACCGCTGAGTCCGGATTCCGAAATGAGCGGCGACCTGATGCACGCTCGGGTATTCGTAGTAGTGGTAGTAAAGCGACTTCCGCCAGTCGCCCGGCGTTTTCCCCTTCAACAGCGGAACGAGTGATTTTCCCTGCATGTCACCTGGAATGTCCGCTCCCGCGACATCCAGAAAGGTCTCGCCATAATCGAGGTTCTGGACGAGGTCCGTGTTGACCGAACCCGGCTTTGTCACGCCAGGCCACTTCACGATCAACGGCATCTTGAACGACTCCTCGTACATCCACCGCTTGTCGTACCAGCCGTGGTCGCCCAGGTAAAAGCCCTGATCCGACGAGTAAATCACAATCGTGTTTTCATCGAGCCCGTTGTCCTTCAGGAACTTCTGCACGGTACCGACACTCTCGTCGACGCCCTTGACGCAGCGCAGGTAGTTGCGGATGTACCGGTTGTATTTCCAGCGAATGAGGTCCTTCCCTTTGAGGTCAGCCTTCAACATCGCGGCATTCTTTGGTCCGAAAGCCGCATCCCAGGCCGTCCGCTGTTCCGGAGTCATCCGGGCGAGATTCTTGAAACCGGACCGATCTGTTTTGGCGTCGTCGATGTTGAAGCCGGCTGGCACTGGACCGAAACAGTCTCCCACCAGATGCAGATGCCGATCGATTTCCATTTCCTGGTAGCGAGCCGGGCTGGCGTTGTCTTTCCAGTCGTCAAACAGAGTCGGCGATTCGGGAATCTCGATGTCATCGTAAAGTGTCAGGTGTCGCAGCGGCGGCATCCAGCAGCGGTGAGGTGCCTTGTGCTGGCACATCAGCATGAACGGCTTGTCCTTGTCCCGATTCTTCAGCCAGTCCAGAGCCAAATCTGTCACGATGTCCGTGCAGTATCCAGGAACCTGACGGGGTCCCTTCGCCGATATCAGACGCGGGTTGTAGTAGTCGCCCTGGCCAGGCAGAACGTCCCAGTAGTCGAATCCCTGGGGATCCGACGAGAGGTGCCACTTGCCGATCATCGCCGTTTGATAGCCAACCTTCTGTAGGAGCTTAGGGAATGTCTGCTGGTCTCCGTTGAACTTGTTGCCGTTACTCATGAACCCGTTCAGGTGGCTGTGCTTGCCGGTGAGGATGACTGCCCGGCTCGGCCCGCAGATCGAATTCGTGCAGAAGCTGTTCTGAAACAGCATCCCCTCCCCTGCGAGCTTGTCGATGTTCGGCGTCGGATTCACGCCTTTGAGCCACCCGTTGTAAGCCCCGATGGCGTGCGGAGCGTGATCATCGCTGAAAATAAAAACGATGTTCGGCTGCTTCGCCGCAAACGCCGACGTGACAAGTGCAGCGATCGTGAGTGTCAGCAGAATTGTCTGTCGCAGAAGTCGTTTCATGGTGAGTCCTGGTCGTAGTAAGTTCTCAATCCGAAGTCGTGACTCGACACGGCCTATTCGCCGACGACGTAGCGCAGCTGGATTGTGGTCTTCGGCAGTTTCTCTTTCAGCTTCGCAACACCGGCCTCGGTCACCGCAGTCCGCGTCACCATGAGCTCTCCCAGCGATGCCAGCAATGCCAGCTGAGGCAACCCGGCATCCGTGATTCCCGTTGAGCCAAGATGCAGAAACTTCAACTTCTTGAGTTGCGCAACATGAGGCAGGCCGGCGTCCGTGAGGTTTGTCTTATCCAGATTCAGCCATTCCAGTTTCGAAAGCCCGGCGAGGTGGCCGATTCCGTCGTTGGAAATGTTGGCCACCAGCCACAGGTTCAGCTTTTTCAGATTCTTCAATTTTGAAAGATGTTCCAGCCCTGCGTCCGTCACGAGGCTGTTCTCACTGAGATCCAGATCTTCCAGCGTCGCCACTTCGGAGACATGCTGGAGCCCGGCGTCGCCGATCTGACACTGTGAAATCCGCAGCTTCTTCAAGTTTGGAAACTGCTTCAGTGTCGCGAGCGACTCGTCGCCAATCGTCGTATGCGCCAGGTACAGTTCCTGAAGATTCTTCAGCTCCGTCAACTTGCCAAGTCCATCCTCGGAAACCCACAGGCTGTCGAGAACCAGAGCCTTCATATTCTTCAGCTTTGCGAACTCAGCCAGCCCCTCGTCATCGACACCGGTATCGCCATCCTGTCCGTTGAGCCGGATCGCTTTCAATCTGGTCAGCCCCGCCAGATGTTTCATTCCCGCATTCGACACGGGACAGCCTCGCAGGTCGATATCCTCCAGTGTTTTGACCTGACTGAGATGGGCGAGGCCGTCATCCGAAATCGTGGCCTCATTCAACTGCAGTTTGGATACGCGACGCAGACCGCTGAGGTGTTTCAGGTCGTCGTCAGTGACCTTTGAATCGCGGAAATTCACGAGCACAACGAACCCGTCGTCGTCTTTTCCGAGGCTCGTCGCAACAGCCTCAAGAGCCTTCACCGCGGCGGCATCGTCCGGCTCGGGAGCCGGCTTTGCTTCGCCGGGCTTGGCTTCACCGGGAGTGGGAACCTCGGCGGGAGCCGGCACAGGTTTCACTGTCGCGGCTCCGTCACCACCTTCGCCGGATCCGCCGTCATCGCCGCACCCGGCCACAAGAACCAGCATCAAAGCACACGCCCACAGGCGGCGGAAAAAGCAGATTTCAATTTTCATCACGGTATTCCAGTGAAGTTGGAGGCGGGCTGTTCGGGACGGCGGGCACGTTATAGCACGACCCACCTCGAAGCGGGACCAATCGACGGCCCGGAATTCAGCCCTGCTCAGCCACCTTACACCGTGACTTTGTCGTTCACTTCCTTGCCGAGGAATTTCAGCTGAACATCGGAGATCCGCACGAAGGCTCGATCGCCCGCCGCGATGCTGAGCGTCCCGCCGCTCGACTTGACGAGCTGAATCGAAACGCCCATGCCGGCGCCGAATGAGAAGTTGGCACCGGGATTCGGATTCAAAAACTGCTTCGAAAGTTCCACCGTCTGCCACTCGTCCGATCCGCTTTCGACGAGCTTCACTTCAAACGTCGTCGACCCCAGTTCGGCCGACTCATTCACCCGTTTTGTCTGAGCGTTGAACCGAAAGAACACCAGCCGACAGCTGAAGTGTTTGCTGAAAACGTCGCTGAAGAATTCCGGCGAGGACGCTTCCGCACGCAGTTTCACGCGGAAGACGTACGAACCCGGATACGGGCTGCGGACTTCCTGCGCCAGATACGTCTTCGCGTTCTGAGCCACCGTCAGCGCCGCTCCGTCCCCGAAGTTGAATCCCAGCGCGGCCGTTGGCGTGTCGAGGTCTCGCAGTACGGTCGTGCCAAAGTCGTTTTCGCCTGGTGCTGAGTGCAGCGGATCGGCCCGCCAGCCTTTCGGACGAGACGGCTCGGCGATCGACTTGATTGGTTCTTCCCCCGCAAAGTCTGTCTGCAGGAGGTACCGCGTCGGATCAAATTTCGGAACGCGAGCCACGTCGCCCGTTGAGGCGACCCGCTCGGTTGTCGCAGGTTCGCTGCCGAGCAACTGCCAGATTGGCTCGCCACCCGTCAGCCGGTGCGGCCGATTCTGCGCGTCGATGAAGTGACCTTGATGCGGGATTCCGAGCAGATGAAACAGCGTTGCGGTCAGGTCGCCCGGTTGAACGCGATTGTTCTCCGGATAGCCACCGTTCTTATCGCTCGATCCGTAAACCTGACCGCCACCGATGCCGGCTCCCGCCAGCGCAAAGCTGAAGACCGAACCCCAGTGATCGCGGCCTCCGTTCCCGTTGATCTTCGGAGTTCGCCCGAACTCACCGATCGCCACGACGAGGGTCTCATCAAGCAGTCCGCGCTGATCGAGATCTTCTAGCAGCGCGGTGTAGCCGACGTCGAACATCGGACACAGGACATCCTCAACCCGGTCGGCATTCTGTGCGTGAGTATCCCAGAGTGGATTGTCCGAAGCGTTGTCGCCAGGCTCGCGCGGCCACTGGACGTGCACAAGCCGCACGCCGGCCTCGACCAGACGTCGCGCCAGCAGCACGCACTGACCCCAGCGGTTGCGACCGTAACGGTCGCGAACCTTGTCCGACTCCTGCGAGACATCGAAGGCCTGCCGCGCCGTGCCCGAGGTCAGCAGGTCGAACGCCTGCTGCTGGTACGAGTCGTACGCCGTCACCGCTCCGTCGATCCGCCGGAAACGATTCTCAAGCTGAGACAGCAGCGATTGCCGCCGCGAAAGCTGAATCGGGGTGATGTCCGTCTTGCGGAGACTTTCAATCTCGTAAGTCGGTTCGGCGGGGTCACCGACAAAGACTTCGGGATTCCACTGAGTTCCCAGGAAGCCGGCCGTCTGCCCCGAAGGAGTCACGTTCTCGTTGAGCCGCATGATGTCCGGCAGCCAGACCGAAGTGAGTGCCGGCAGCTTCTCGCCCGGCTTCAGCTGTTTCACCACCGAGCCCAGGTACGGCCAGTCGGTCGGCTGAATCGTCCGCGCGTTCGGGCCGCGGTACTTGTAGCCGGTCAGAACCCACGCACCGCTTGAGGAGTGGATGTTGTCGTCAGTCGCCATCGATCGGCAGATCGCCAGCTTGTCGCTCATCGCCGCCGTTCGAGGCAGCAGTTCGCAGAACTGAATGCCGGGCACGTTCGTGCTGATCGGCTTGAAGGGACCTCGAATTCCGTCGGGCGCATCCGGTTTTGGATCGAACGTCTCATGCTGAGGTGGTCCTCCAGCCAGGTAGAGGAAGATTACGTTCTTAGCCGCGCCGAATGACTTGTCCGAAACCGGCAACGGCTGTGCAAGGTCCCTCGCCTGAAGCAACTGGGGCAGCGAAAGCCCGCCCAGCGTGAGCGACCCGACCTGCATCAGTTGCCGCCGGGTGAGTCCGTCACAAAGCTGCGTCCCTGTGTCGAGGATGTTCAGCATTGCGTTCACTTTCTCCGTGTTATGACTGCGACTTCGCACCTGACACCGGCGTCCGACCACCAATAGAAAAGCTCAGCTCATCGTAACCTCAAACGTCAGCAAAACCGCAGCCACGAACCCACGACGACCGCCAGCAGGACGGCACTCGCCGTTCCGCAACCCGCCTGGCTGCCGGACAGTCCCTGACGTTGAGCAAACTGCTCGACGGCCATTTTCGCCGATCTCAGATCGACTCTGAACTTGTTTCGGTACCGCTTGATCGCCTCGATCTTCTGGCCCTTCTTGAGCAGCTCAAGAAGTTCCGCCTCGAACGAGTCGAGTTGCGATTCCGGGACGGCCGACTCGGGTTTGAAATTCGGCCCGGCCTCGTAACCACTCTTAACAGGCGAGGACGATCGACTGTCGGACGAGGTCAGTTCGGCTCCACATTCAGAGCACGCGGTCGCGCTGGCGGAGTTGCGTTTGTCGCAGAACGGGCAGCGAGGCATGTGGCACTTTCGCTCAATCAGTTCTTTGGAGGTTACTTCTTCTGAGGCAACGGTGGCTCAGCGGGGATGACTTTTTCCGGCGTCTTCGCCTTTGGAGTCGCCGATGTTTTCTTTGGTTTTGGCTTCAGCAGCAGCGCCGCCTGTTTCTGCCCCTTCTGAACGAACAACTCGCCATGCTTGATCAGAAACTGCTGCAGCTCCGTTGTCTCCAGCAGCAGCACAGGCGAACCAGCCTCTCTCATGATGTGGTTTGTTTTTGTTTTGACAATGACCTCGTTGATCGCCCCGAGGTTGAGCGGCAGCAGTGTGATTTCCTCGCCCTCTTTGAATTCGACACGGAACAGAACGTGCAGACCCATCACGTAAAGCTGCTGGGAGGGAGATTCAACCAGCTCAAAATCTCTCGGCAGGGCGTCCAGGTAATACGCATCGCCCAGTTTGACCAGGTAGGCTTCCCAGAACGCCACTTCGACCTCGTCGCCGTCCGCCGTCTTGATATAAGTGACGTAGTACGAATGATTGGCCCAGCCACCCCAGTCAAATTTGTAGACCTCGGTGACGTTCTTCGCGTTCTTCCCTTTTTGCGGGACGATCCAGTCGCCGCGCAGCTCGCCACCGTTTTGAACGGTGTCTTTGGAGTGAAGCGGGTGGATTGACAAAACGCAGCCGGACAAAGCAGACAGTCCGGCGATCACAATCAGCAGAGCAGGCAGTCCAGCAGAGCAGAGCAGGCAGTCGACGCATAATCCTTTCCCTTGTTGGGGGTGCAGAGGGACGGGGACAAACAGCGTAGCAGGACAGGCGAGCCGTTCGTAGTCCCGCCGTCAGGCTGAGACAACCGGAAGTAGCGGCGCGGCGTGAGCCGCCCGGTGGTCCGCGCGTAATCTGCGATCGACCGGACGGCTCGCGCCGTTCCGCTGCCTCGCGCGGGCTGCCGTCTCATGCCGCCGGAATCACGTTCGCCGCGCAGGCTTTGTAGGAGGGCTGCTTCGAGTACGGATCGAACACGGCATCGGTCAACTGGTTGACCGGCTCGTAGTGCATCGGCACGAAGAGCTGTCCTGGCTGAACTCCATGTGTCACGAAAGCCGACGCGAGAATGCGGCCGCGCTGAGATTCGACGATGACCCGCGAGTTGTGCGAAATACCAATCCGACGAGCATCGCCAGGGTTGATCTCAACATAAGCATTCTTCGGGTACAACTTCCGCAAAACCGCCGACTGCTTCGTCCGGGTTTGCGTGTGCCACTGCGAGGCCGTGCCTCGACCCGTCAAAAGTACAAACGGAAATCGTTCACTCGGAGGTTCGGTCAGTGGTCGCGGATCTTCGAAGAGAAACTTCGCTCGGCCATCCGCGTGGTAGAACTTTCCGTTTTCAAAAAGCCGGCGCTGCTGGGAGGGGAGAGAGGTGAGAGCTGAGGGGCAAGGGAAAGATTCCGCTTCGCCACCGTTTTCTTCCCTTTGCCCCTCACCGCTCACCCCTCCGCCAGCAAAAGGCCACTGAATCCCGCCGTGCTCGTCCAGCATCCGGTAGCCCTCGATCCCCGTGATGTCGCACGGCGTGTCGCGCGAGCACTCTTTGAGAATCTGAAACGTGGCTTCCGGCGAGGTCCACTCGCGAAACATGTCGCCGCAGCCCCAGTACTCGGCGACGGCTTTGAAGATCGAGAAATCGGCGAGGGCCTGGCCAGGGGCTTTGCGGACTTTCTTGAGCGTTCCGATCCGTCGTTCGGAATTGATGAACGTGCCTTCTTTCTCTGCCCAGCCGGCAGCCGGCAGCACGAGGTCCGCCATTTGTGCGGTCTCTGTGTTGTGGTAAATGTCCTGCACAACCAGAAAGTCGAGCCGATCGAGGATGTCTCGCGCCTGCGTCTGATTGATCCACGAGTGAGCCGGGTTCGTGCAGACGACCCACAGCCCTTTGATTTTGCCTCGCAGAATTCCCTCGAAGATTTCGTGGTAAGCCCAGCTCGCTTCGCGCGGGATGAGGTCCTCATCAATGCCGAGGACGCCTGCGACTTTCTTTCGGTGCTCATCGTTTCCGAAATCGTGGCCGCCCAGCAGATTTGTCGTGTTGCTGAAAAGCCGAGAGCCCATCGCGTTGCACTGCCCGGTGATCGAGTTCGCACCGGTCCCTGGCCGCCCAATGTTGCCGGTCATCAGCGCGAGATTGATGATCGCCTGAGCTGTCCGGACTCCCTGGTAGCTCTGGTTGACTCCCATCGTCCACCAGAACGAAACGCGTTTGCCCTCGTGAATCAGCCGCGCGAAACGCTCGATCTCTGCCGCGGGGAGGCCGGTCTCTGACGAGACGCGTTCGAGCGAGTAATTCTGCACGTACGAGGAAAACTCAGCGAAGCCGTTTGTGCTCTCGGCGATGAAGTCAGCATCGACCCATCCGTTCTCGATGAGAATCCTCGCCACACCGTACAGCAGCGCCATGTCCGACTTCGGAGCCAGCGGCAGGTGCTGCGTCGCGTTCATCGCGGTTTCGGTCATCCGCGGGTCGACGACGATGATTTCCGGGCTGTGCGGGTTCCGCATGACGCGTTCCCACATGATCGGGTGAGCGATGCACAGATTGCTGCCGATCAGCACGATGACGTCGGATTCCTCGAAGTCCTGATACGTGTACGGCGGCGCGTCGAAGCCGAACGACTGCTTGTACGACACGACGGAAGTCGCCATGCACTGCCGCGTGTTGCCGTCGCCGTGAAGGATGCCCATGCCGAATTTGGCAAGAGCGCCGAGCAGTGCCATCTCTTCCGTGGGCATCTGCCCGGTGCTCAAAAACGCCACGGACTCCGTCCCGTGTTTCTCCTGGATCGTTTTGAACTTCTCCGAAAACGTGCGCAGCGCGAGGTCCCACTCAACTGGCTGCAGCTTCCCGGACTCGTCCTTGAGCAACGGAATCGTCGCCCGATCCGGCGAGTCCAGCACGGCAAGAGCCTCCCATCCCTTCGGGCAGGCCATCCCCAGATTGACGGGATAGTCTGTCGAAGGCGTAAGGCTGACAGCCTGCCCATCCTTGAGATGAATGTTGAGGCTGCACCCCGTCGAGCAATAACCGCAAATCGAAGTCGTCGTCGCATCCGGCTTGAGCGAACCCGGAACCTGTCCGAGGCCGAAGCCACCGGGCTCGCGCAGCAGTTCGCGAGTCAGCGGGCCCGTGCGCTGGTGGAAGAAGTTGCCGATGTCGGTTGCGGTGGAAGTCATGTGTGAGGGTATGCGAGTATGAGGGTTTCGGGGTCATGCGCTCGAGGAGAGACCGATGAGCGAGCGAGCTTTTGTTCGACGGCATTCTGATCTTGACGTTTACAAGCAGGCGTTCGAGGTCGCGATGTCCATCTTTCGAACCACGAAGTCGTTTCCGAAAGAAGAACGCTATTCGCTGACCGATCAGATTCGCCGGTCGTCGCGATCTGTCTGCGCCAACATTGCCGAAGCCTGGCGCAAGCGTCGCTACGAAGCAGCGTTTGTGAGCAAGCTGAGCGACTCGGAAGCCGAAGCCGCCGAAACGCAAACGTGGATTCAAGTTTCCGTCGAGTGCGAGTACATCGACCGCGATCTGGCGAAAGACCTCTACCAGCAGTACGACGCGATTCTCGAAATGCTCGTTCAGATGATCGCGAACTCGAAGCAATGGACGCTGAAGAAGTAGTGTGAGAGTTTGGGGGTCTGAGGGTCTGAGAGTTTGCGGGTCTGGGAGTTACGGAGTGGCGTCTCGCTCTCCGTCCCCGCACCTCCACCCCCAGACTCTCAAACCCGCACACTCTCACACTCATCTCAAACTCCCTGGCATGCGAGGTGACGCGACGGCCGCGAAGAACAGGTACCGCTCAAGAAGCTCTCCGGCCAGGCACGCCACGAACAGCATGCTCACCACGATTGGAAGGAAGACCGGATCGCTTTGCGGTTGAGAAATCGTCGGCAGAAGCAGCGCAGGCATCACGATGCCTCCCAGCAGACCGAGGGCAAAACGAGCAATTGAAAAACCGGCCAGAGGTCCGGTCATCAGCATGGCCGATCGCTTCAGCGGTGTGATCTGGCGGTCGGTCAGGTGTCTCAGGAAAGCCAGTTCGAAAAGCAGTTTCGTTCCCGCAGCCGTAATCAATGTCTGAGCGATGTGCAGGCCGTGCTGAGTGATGATCGTCGCCGCCGAAGTGCTCCCGCCGGCTGACATCAGGAGCAGCGTCAGCCAGATTGCCGCCGTGCCCAACATCGCCGTCGTCAGTAGAAAGCGGGTCGACGTCAGGCTGAAACTCCAGAACGCTTTTTGCGTGAACGCGTAAATCATGACCGAGCAGAACACGCCGGCCACTCCGGACGCCGCGACTCCCCAGCCGATCCACGTCTGCCAGAATCTCGTGAAACTCTCCGGGCCGATCCAGTTGCCGCCCGCGTAGAGCACGGCCAGACCCGCGAAGACTCCGAAGGCGAGGATTTCTCGACTCAGCCACGAGTGCCGCAGGCCGATGACCGCTCGGAACGCGTACTGAGGCCGACCAAGATGCAGCGTGCTCGCTGCCACAGCGACCAGGCCGAACAGCAATGCCGTCAGCGTGTGGAGAGGCCGCATCGCTGTGACCAGGGACGACTCCAGAAACCGTTCCAGAACGAGGCCTGATAGAAAAGCCCCAACCGAAAGCTGCGTCAGAACGAGCATCAGAATCAGCGGCCAGTGTGGGTGCTGAGCCGACACCGAGTGATAGTCGACCGGCAGCAGGTTCCGCGGGAAGACTCGCTTTGTCCGGTACGTCGTAGTGGGGAGCGTGATGTGAGGATCCGGAGCGGCCGGCAGAAAGACGTTCGCTTCGGAGTCCTCGACAACCTGCTCGACATTGACGATGCGGATCGCGATCGCCTCGTGCGGACAAGCCTGGACGCAGGCCGGAGCCTCACCCACAGCCAGCCGGTCCGAGCACATGTCGCACTTCCGGACGATGCCTTTTGCACTGTGATATTTCGGCACGTCGTACGGGCAGGCCAGCGTGCAATACTGACAGCCGAAGCACTGATCGTCCAGGTGCCTCACGATGCCGGTCACCGGATCCTTTTCATACGCGTCGACCGGGCAGGCACTCATGCAGCCAGGTTCGAGGCAGTGATGGCAGGCCGTCGTGACGTGCTGCATCACCGGTTTCGCCGACGTGCCGCCAACAAGAAGTCCAACATCGCGCCAGGTCTCCTCCTCATCGAGCCCGTTCAGAGTGTGGCAGGCGGTCACACAGGCTTTGCATCCCGAACACCGATCGAGGTCCACGTCGAACGCGTACTGCTGCCCGGCCTGAGGAGCCGACGCAGGGATGAGCGACGAATAGTACTTCGCCTGATCCGGCAGCGAACCGCGTTGGTGTACCGTCGAGAACTGCTCAACCGCGGTCATCTCCTGCTGTTGATCCAGCAACCAGTTGAGGAGGGTCTCGGGGTTTGAGGGTGTGCGGGTTTCGGCGTGAGGTGTGGCGACCCCGACGGGCGGTTCAGAAGCCTTGGCCTTTTCGTCGGGTCGAGTTGTCAGGTCGGTTGCCATGTCGCTGTCGCCTCGTGTGAGGCTTCTTGATTTCTGCTACTCCAGCATGAGCGGGTAAAGGTGGACGTCGATGTAGCGGCCGAATTTAAAGCCGACTTCTTTCATCGTGCCCTTGTACTCAAAGCCAAATTTCTGATTGACGTGGATGCTCGCGTCGCTGCCATCGGCCATGCGGGCAAGCAGAGTGTGAAAGCCGAGCCGCTTTGCCTCAGCGATGGTTTCCATTTTCAGTTGAGTACCGATGCCGAGGCCTCGGTGCGACTCCTTGACGTAGAACGATGTTTCGGCAGTACCGTCATAAGCAGCTCGAACGGACCATTGATTGAGGCTCGCCCAGCCAACGACTTTTGATTCTCCGTCTTCTTCACTCTCGGCGACCAGAACCGGATATCGCTCGCTGTGAGCTTCGAACCAGGCCTGCCTGTCCTCGACAGTTCTCGGTTCGAGGTAGAAGGACGCGGTGGTTTTGAGGATGGCTTCGTTGAAGATCTCCGTAATGGCGAGGAGGTCGGATTCGGTCGCGTGTCGAATGGTTGTCATGAAAGTTCCTCTCAAATCGGGAAAAGGAACATTGTTAAGTAGGATCGCCTTTCCTGGCCGTTCTCATTGCATCGACGGCCCGGAAGGATCGTTGTTCTTCACACCTCCATGGGCTCCTCTTTCCGGCTGCAGCTCGTGTTGCAGGACGTCGCCAGGCTGCAGCCGATTTCCGTGGCCAGCAGCTTGTCGAGTACCTCGGTTGGCGGAAGGTCGAGGTACACGTTGCCGTCCTCGACCTTCACCGGGAAGGTGCGGATGTTGTAGTCCTCGTCCTGCAGCGACAGGCCGGTGTCCAATGAAAACGTTTTTTTGTGGAGCGGGCAGGCGACTTTCGGGACTCCGCCGGCGTCGCCGATGATGCCTCGCGACAGGACGAAGGCCTTTTTGTGCGGGCACATGTTCTGCGTCGCGTACCACTCGCCGCGGCTGGAGAAGTTGTAGACGGCGATCTGAACTTTGCCGTACTTGATTGCCGCTCCGCCGTCTAATGGGAAATCGTCGACCGTGCCGACCTGAGTCCACCTCGTTGTGGCGAGGTCGTCCGCGTGAGCTGCCTCGATTTCCTCTCGGTCTTTTTCCAGCGAGTAAAACTGTTCGAGCGAGACCAGCTCGTCGGGCCAGTCGCCGGGGCGGACCTGACCTCGTTCCGAAACGATCTCGATGCTCGGTTCCGTTTCGTCGGTGTTGACGAACTGACGAAAGAACTTGCGTTTCTCCGGATCGTTGACGGCCGTTTTCCACTCGCACTGATACGTGTCAACCAGGTTCTGCATCATCTCCTCAAGTTCGGCGCAAATGCCGAGCTTGTCGTCGACGACGACTTCGCGGATGTGATCGATGCCGCCTTCGAGCTTCTCGCACCAGGCGGCCGTTCGTGTCAGCTTGTCGGCCGACATGATGTAGTAAATGAAAAAGCGGTCGATGTAGCGGACGGCGGTTTCTTCATCGATGTCCGTGGCGAGCAGGTCGGCGTGGCGAGGGGTCGCTCCGCCGTTGCCGCACACGTAAAGGTTGTAGCCGTTCTCCGTCGCGACCAGACCGACGTCTTTGCACTGAGCTTCGGCACATTCGCGGACGCAGCCGGAGACCGCCATCTTCACTTTGTGCGGAGCCCGGATGCCCTTGTACCGGTTTTCGATTCGGATCGCGCAACCGACCGCGTCCTGAACTCCGTAGCGGCACCACGTCGTGCCGACGCAGCTTTTGACCGTTCGCAGAGCCTTGCCGTAGGCATGACCGCTCTCGAATCCGGCGTCGATCAGCTCGCTCCAGATGTCGGGGAGGTCCTGCACCTGAGCGCCGAACAGATCCACTCGCTGGCCGCCGGTAATCTTCGTGTAGAGGCCGTACTCCTTCGCGACGGATCCGAGGGCGATGAGTTTTTCCGGAGTGATCTCGCCGCCGGGCACGCGCGGGATGACCGAGTACGATCCGCCGCGCTGCGTGTTCGCGAGGTAGCGGTCGTTGCTGTCCTGGAGCGACTGATGCTCGCCCTCAAGAATGTGGTCGTTCCACAGTCCGGCGAGGATTGACGTGACTGCCGGTTTGCAGACCTCGCAGCCGTTGCCTTTGCCGGCCTCGATCAGAATCGCGTCGAACGATTTGAGCTGCTTCGCTTTGACGATCGCGAACAGTTCGGTTCGCGAGTACGGAAAATGCTCGCAGAGGTGGTTGGTGACTTCGCGACCGGCGGTTTTCATCTCGGCATTGAAGAGGTCCGTGACGAGTGGCATGCAGCCACCGCAGCCAGTGCCGGCTTTCGTGCAGCTCTTGACCGCTCCCAGGGAATCGAGCCCTCCGTCGCGAATCGCCGAACAGATCGCTCCTTTTGTGACGTTGTTACACGAGCAAATCTGAGCCGAGTCCGGCATCGAGTCGGCTCCGCCCAGGGCAGCTCCGCCAGAGCCAACGACGAGTTCGTGCGGGTCGCACGGCAGGTCCTCTTCGGACTTCGCCATAATCGCGTAGGTGCCATACTCGGAGGCATCACCCACAAGGATGCCTCCCAGCAGTCGCTTGCCGTCCTTCGAGAAGAACAGTTTTTTGTAGACGCCCTTGAACGGGTCTTCGAAGGTCAGCGGCGTCGCCTTGTCCGGGCCGAGTTCGTATTCGCCGAAGCTGGCCACGTCGACGCCCATCAGCTTCAGCCTGGTCGACAGATCGGTGCCGGCAAAGACTCGGTCGCCGCCGGTCAGGTTGGCGGCGACGGCCTCGGCCATTTCGTATCCGGGAGCGACCAGCCCGTAAATCATGCCGCCGTGCAGAGCACACTCGCCGATCGCGAAGATGTCCGGGTCGCTGGTCTGGAGGTGATCGTTGACCAGGATGCCGCCCCGCTCGCCGACTTTGATTTCACATTCGCGAGCCACATCGTCGCGCGGGCGAATGCCGGCGGAGACGATGATCATGTCGCAGTCGAGCGACTCGCCATCGTTGAACTCCATCCGCTCGACGTGACCGTTGCCGTGAATTTCCTTCGTGGCTTTGTTGAGGTGAACGGTGACGCCGAGTTCCCCGATCTTGCTCACAAGTGTCCGCGAACCGGCTTCGTCAATCTGCCGCGGCATCAGGCGCGGAGCAAACTCGATGACGTGAGTTTCCATGCCGAGGTCAAAAGCCGCTTTCGCTGCTTCGAGCCCCAGCAGGCCGCCGCCGATCACTGCGCAGCGTTTGGCTTTCTTCGAGTACTCGATGATGTGCTGCAGATCTTCGATTGTGCGATAGACGAAGACGCCCGCTTTGTCGACGCCCGGAATCGGCGGCACAAACGGAAACGAGCCGGTCGCCAGGACCACGCGGTCGTACGCGATCTCGACCCCCTTCTGTGATTTGACCGTTTTCTTTTCGCGATCGATGTCGGAAGCCCGGTCGCCCAGGTGCAGCTCGATGCCGACCTCTTTGTACCACTCCAGCCGGGCAAGCATCAGCTTCTCGGCGTCGCGGTGAGCAAAGAACGTCGTGAGGCCGACGCGGTCGTAGGCCGCTCGCGGTTCCTCGCAGAACGTGACGATGCGGTACCGTTTTGCGGTGTCAAGTTCGACGAGCTTCTCGCAGAAGCGCAGGCCAACCATGCCGTTGCCGATGACGACGATCGTTTTTCGATCGGCTTCCGGGGTGAGTGCCGATCTTGTTTTTGAGTCGTCAGAAGGGGAAATCATTTTTCTGTGTCCAGTCAGCCTGCAGCGCAAAGACGCGAAGACGCAGAGGAACGCAAAGTTGGTGAGAGTGACTCTTTGAAGCAGTCGGTTGTCTTGAATATGACCGCGGAATTACGCCGAAGGCGTTCCATCCAAAAGCCTGGGGTCAGCTCGCCTCGGCAGTCATTGGGACGGCCTGGCGGCGACGCCGCGCGATGGCTTCCTGCTGGGCGACTCGGAAATCCATTTCGACTTCCGGAGAGAACCGGACGACGAACGTTGTGAAGCTCAGCGTGACGACGAGGGCGCCCATGATCAGGAAGGCCGTCGGCCAGGCCAGGCCCGAGACGTTTTCTTTGAACAGGAACATCAGCGCGACGGCGAGTGCGTTGCCGCCGGCTCCGACGATGCCGGACACTGCTCCGGTCGCCTTTCTGTTGACGAACGGGACGACCGCAAAGGTCGCTCCGCAGCACATGTGAACCAGCATGCCGGTCACGACGAGCAGCGTGATGATCGAACCTGGCGTTCGCATCTGGCTGAAGACGATGAGAGCGATGCCCTCAACGAAGAGAGCGGCAAACAGCCAGAGAACTCGGCCGCGAAGACCGTGCGAGATGCTCACCTTGTCAGCGACGTAGCCGCCCAGCGGTCGAGCGAAAATGCCCATGGCTCCGAAGAGGCCGCCGCAAATACCTGCGGCCAGAGCCGTCATTTCGTAATAGTCCATCAGGTAGAGGGCGATGTTCGAGTCGACAACCAGTTCGACACCGAAGCAGCAACCGTAGATCAGAAACAACGACCAGACTCGCGAATCGGCACACGCTTCCTTGAACGTTCCGCTGGACTGCTTGCGGAGTGGCATCTTTCCGGCAGCTCGCAGGTCTTTGAAGTTGCCGTCCGGCGTGTCCTGTGTGAAGAAGTAGTAAGCGACACCAGTGACCATCAGCACGACGCCGGGCACGACCATCGCCACTCGCCAGCCAAGTGCGGCCGAACCAGCCAGCGAAACGGCGGCGGCGAAGAACAGCGGCATCAGGAAGTGAGCGGCACCGGCTCCCGAGTTTCCCCAGCCGGCGGTCACGGCGTTCGCTGTCCCGACACAGTTCGGAGCGAACATCATCGACGTGTGGTACTGCGTGATGACAAAGGAAGCGCCGATCGCTCCGATGGCGATCCGCATCAGAAGGAAGCTCGTATAGTCAAACGAAAGTCCGACAGCCATGATCGGAATCGAGCCGACAACGAGCAGTCCGGTATAGGCAAGTCGAGGCCCGATCGCGTCGCACAGCCAGCCGATCAGCAGCCGCATCAGCACGGTGCTCGCGACGGCACACAGACTTGTCGTGACGATCTGATCGGTCGTCAGTCCAAGGTCCGTTCGCACGGCAGCCAGCATGGGGGCGAGGCCGAACCAGCCGAAGAAGCACAGGAAAAACGCCAGCCACGTCATGTGAAACGCACGCATCTGTGGCGTCTTGAAGTCAAACAGATTGATTCGAGTGGCTTTGTTCTGAAGTTCCATTTTCACGTGTCCCTGTGAGACGGGCCGGCGCGCACCGTCCTCGTCGATTCTGAGTAGCATTGAGTCCGTAAAGAATTTGACCGGGCGCCGGTTCTTTGAGCGCGGGTCGAGCGACGGTTGAGTCTCGCAAGCCGGCCGTTTTGGGGCAGGCCTGTCGCGAACCAGCAGTCAGCGTTTTGAATGTCGCCAGGCAGACCAGCCATTGGTCTGCCCGCGATTCGCCTCACGCTGATCAAGACTCATTTGCAGTCGCTTTTGCTGTGCGTCATGCAACCGTTCCATGATGTTCCTTCTCATTTCGGTCGCGACGTCTCGGGAGGAGCGCTCCCGGGAGACAGCCGGAATTGTCTGCGGACTGTCACTGCAAGAGGTGTGCCGATCGATGAGGCACGCTCCCGGGCTAAACAATCTTTTCATGGAATCCAAACCGATTCCGCCGTGCTGCGCGGCATTCCCACTCGAATGTGCCACCATTTCGCGCAACCTTGCGCAAGAGACGAACACCGATCGGCGGTCGCTTGTGCGTGCTTCGGGAAATCCAGAGACGAAGCCATCTCGCTCCGAAACACGTTTGCCTTTCCGCTGAGCAGCCGTGCCTCAGCAATGAACACCCGAACGTCAGGTCTTTCAGTGAGTCTGCGGGCTGTGCCGGTTGGAACGCCGGCATCGGGAAACCGCCGGTCAGTGCAGTCGCAACGTCTGGAGCGGTGGGTTGGTATCTGACGAAGAAACCAGTGCAACCTTGTGCCGCGGTTGTATGCGCTCCTCGCTTGTCTCATGAGCGACGAGAAAGCTGACTGAATCACTGGAGTCGATTGATGCGTTGCTTCGCCCGAGTCTGTTTCACTTTCATTCCCGCGATCGCCGCGTTTGCGTTGTCCGCTGTCTCGATGACCGACGCAGTGGCGGAACTACCGGTGACGGCTCTGGAACGGGCGGTCTTCACGTCGGAAAACCCGTCCGCCGGTTGCGTCTATCCCGAGGCCGGATGCCGCGCCGGGAACTGCAACGGCCAGTGTGACGGCAACTGCGGAGCTGGCTGCGACTGCGGCTGCTCGGACAAAGGCTGCCCGCTCGGCCTGGACGCCTGGCTGAACGGCGACTCGTCGATGTTCAGCTCACTGAAGGATCAGCCTGTCGGGGACTGCTGGAACTGGTCGATGGGCGGCGAGCTTCGCTACCGCTACATGGATGAGCAGAACCGACTGCGACCTCCGGGGCCACAGCGAACCCGCTATGACCTGTGGCGATTCACACCGTGGATCGAGCTGGGCAACGGTGACATGAAATTCCACGTTCAGGCAATCGACGCATCGACGTTCGGCGAGGACATCGCGATCACGCCGATCGATGAGAACCGCAGCGACCTGCTGCAGTACTGGGGCGACTTCAAGATCGGTGAGGACGCCAACGGCGGCGAACTTCGAGTTCGTGTCGGACGACAGTTTCTGATTTACGGCTCACAACACCTCGTCTCCAACCTGGACTGGGGCAACACGCTCCGCAACTTCGAAGGCGTGCGGCTGTACTACTCGAACGAAAACTGGAACATCGACGCGTTTGCGACTCGCCCGGTCAACGGAGCGACGGGCAACATCTTCCGTCCGCGCAGCTTCGACAACCCCGACCAGAGCCGCTGGTTCAGCGGCGTCTACACAACCTACAAGGGTATCCAGAATCAGACCTGGGACTTCTACTGGCTGTGGCTCGACGAAGAAGAAGAGCAGGCCGCATTCGCGGACGGAGATCGGCACACGCTTGGAGTTCGCTGGGCGGGAACTCATCCTCACGACGAATGCGGAATCAAAAAGGGACTGTGGAACTGGGAGTTCGAGTCCGGATTTCAGTTCGGCAGGGACAACAGTCCGAGTGCCGGCACGGAAACTGTGCGAGCGGGCTATCTGTCGGCGATTACTGGTTACACATGGACCGAGGTTGCCATGACCCCGTCGATTAAAGGCGTGTTCTGGTGGGGTTCGGGCGACTCCGATCCGACAGACGGCAAGTATGGAACGAACTCGACGCTGTTCCCGCTCGGCCACGCTTACTGGGGCATCATCGACAACCTGTCCGGACAGAACCTGCTCGACTACAGCCTCCAGGCCAGCATCAAGCCGTGCGAGAAAACGACGCTCTCGGCTGCCGGCCACCTGTTTGACAAGTCGAGCAGTGCCGACCGCATTTACAACGTCGCCGGCGTTGCTCTCGGTCCGGCCGGAGGCCCGAAGCACATCGGCACCGAACTGGATTTGATCGCGAATTACGCACTCAGCAGTAACGCCTCGATCCAGAGCGGCTACAGCTGGTTCTGGTACGGCGACGCCGTCGACGACACCGCGCTGTCGCGTGACGATGCCGAGCAGTTTTACCTGATGGTCACGCTGGGCTTTTAACGCAGGCAGATTTCTCTGAAATCTGCATGTCTTCCTCCTGGCCAGGACAATTCAAGTTGCAGTATCAATGACCTGCGGATTTCGGAGAAATCCGCCTAAGTTGGCGACTCCTCATGACTGCAACCCGCTACGACTGCGTCATCATCGGTGCCGGACACAACGGACTTGTCTGTGCGTTCGAACTCGCGCGGGCCGGGAAGAAAGTCCTCGTCCTGGAACGGCGAAACGTTGTCGGCGGCTGCGCGGTGACGGAGGAACTCTGGCCGGGTTATCGCGTCTCGACGGCGTCCTACGTGGTGAGTCTGCTCCTCCCGGAAATCGAACAGCGGATGGAACTGAAACGGCACGGCTACAAAGTGCTCGCCCGAAACCCGTCGTCGTTCACACCGCTTGAGGACGGCCGCTACCTGCTGCTCGGGCCGGACGCGGAACTGAACCGAAGCGAGATCGCAAAGTTCTCGCAGAAAGATGCCGAGGCTTACCCGCGCTACAGCCGACTGCTCGAACGGATCGCCGAGTGCCTGGAACCGGTGCTCGACAAGACTCCGCCGGACCTGTTGCCACTGCCGGCCGACTGGAGACGCATCCCGCTCAGCAAGAAGTTTCGAGATGCCAAAGCCGGCTACTCGATTTTCCAGGCGTTGAAGTCGCTCGGCAGCGACATGCCGGAGGCCATCGAGATTCTTACGGGAGCCGCGCGGCCGATTCTGGAACGCTGGTTCGAATCGGACGTGCTGATCTCAACCCTCGCCACCGACGCGATCATCGGCACGTTTCAACCGATCTCCGCGCCGGGCACGGCGTACGTTCTGCTGCACCACGTCATGGGCTCGGCCGGAGGGGCACGCGGAGTCTGGGGCTACGTCGAAGGCGGCATGGGCGGCCTGACCTCAGCCATGGCGAAGTCGTGCGAGGAGGCCGGCGTCGAGATTCGGACAGAAGCCGAAGTCACCTCAATCCAGGTCGCCGACGGAAAAGCCTGCGGCATCGTGCTTTCGTCGGGCGAGGAGATCGCCACAAAGACTGTTGCCTCGTGCGTCGACGCCAACCTGACGTTCAACCGGTTCCTCGACGAAAAACATCTGCCAGAACACTTCGTCAACGCGGTCCGACGAATCGACTACGCCAGCGCGAGCATGAAGATCAACCTCGCCGTCCGCGAGCTTCCCGATTTCACCTGCCTGCCTGGCAATTCGGAAGTCGGACCTCAACATCGAGGCACGATCCACATCGGCTGCTCGGTCGACTACCTGGAACGGGCTTACGACGACGCCAAGTACGGTCGCCCGTCCGACCGTCCGATCGTCGAGATGACGATCCCGACTTCGGTCGACCGCACGCTGACTCCGGCCGGCCACCACATCCTGTCCCTCTTCGTCCAATACGCGCCGTACAAACTGGCTGAGGGACTTGAGTGGAACGACGAATTCAAAAACGAATTCGCCGATCGCTGCGTTGCCGAGATCGCGCGCTACGCGCCCAACGTCCCGGCCTCGATTCTGCACCGGCAGATCCTCAGCCCGAAAGATCTCGAGTCCGTTTACGGCCTCACCGGTGGCAACATTTTCCAGGGAGCGATGCCGCTCCACCAGCTCTTCAGCCTGCGACCCGTCGCCGGCTGGAGCGACTACCGCACGCCAGTCGGAGGCCTCTACCTCTGCGGCAGCGCGGCACACCCCGGCGGGGGAGTCATGGGAGCCTGCGGCCTGAACGCCTCGCGCGAAATGCTCCGCGACGGGATCTAGCGGAGCGGCGCAAGACGCCCGGTTTTGCGTGGGAAAGCCAGCCGGGACCGGACGGCTTGCCGTGCCGCTACTTTCCCAACGGACTGTTTGAGGATCGCACGGGCCATCGGACGTTCACGCGAAATACTCAACGGCATTTCGAAACACTTTCAGTCCATCGCCTTCCCCGCGAAGTTTCAGCCGAGTCCAGTTGGGATGCTGAGTCGCGTGGATGAACCGCTCGGGGTGAGGCATCAGGCCGAGGACTCGACCGGACGTGTCGCTGAGTCCGGCGATGTTGGCGAACGAGCCGTTCGGATTCACCGGGTAGTCGAGTTTCGCCGCAAGCCAGTCGGCGGCGTTCCCGTGCGGCGTGCCGTTTCGGTAGCAGGCAGCGATCTGACCAGCTTCGCGCCAGGCGTCGACGATCGACTTGTCGCGAACGACGATGCGGCCTTCGGCGTGAGCGATCGGCATTTCGATCTCGTCAATGCCCTTCAGGAAGACGTTCTGCGGGCTGAGGTTCTGCAGCCTCACCCACAGCGAGGTGTAACGGCCGTTGTCGTTCCAGGTGAGGGTGGCATCGCGCTCGCCTTCGGCCGCTGCCGCGAGCCCGTCTGCTCCTCCTGGCAGGATGCCCGACTTCAGCAGCACCTGAAATCCGTTGCAGATTCCCAGGCAGAGTTTGTCAGCCGAGAGAAACTCTCGCAACACTTCCGAGAGGCGACCCTGGAGATGGCTGGCGAAGATCACGCCGGCTCCGATGTCGTCCCCGTAGCTGAACCCGCCGGGGATGCACAGCACTTGAAAGTCGCTCAGCATTGCGGGATTTTCGAGAATCCGCAGCAGATGCACTCGCTCGGCGTCGGCCCCGCACAGCTCAAAGGCGTGAGCGGTTTCGGGATCGCAGTTTGTTCCGGGAGCTCGCAGCACGCAGATTCTGGGAGTGGCCATGACTCGTATTCTTTGTGCCGATTGGCACGTCGCGGGAAAGAATTACGATGATCGGCGAGCGGAATTCGCCGTCGGGTGGGTATCCTATTCACAACTCTGTTCGTGAGCCACCGAGCCAATTCCTCAAGGAACCCGCGATGAGTGATCCGATTGAAGTTGAAATTGCCGGGCGAAAACGGCGGTGCAGCCACTGCGAATCCGGCGTCTTTTTTCGGATGAATGAAATCGTCGAGTCCGGGCTGGAGCGCGTTCTGAGTTTCGGCCATCAGCGAATGTCGGTTTACACATGCTCGCGGTGCGGTCTGCGGCACTCGTTTTCACCGGACGTTGAGCTTCCTGAAACGAATCAGGTCGCCGAAGCGGATGAGCGGGTCAAACGCCTGTCGTGCGGATCCGAGATGCCGTCGGACGCCAATGCCTGCCCGAACTGCGGCTGGTCCTGGGACGCGACTGAAGGCGAACCTGATCAGTCGACGTAGATGAACTCGCTGAGGTTGAACAGTCCCAGGCAAAGGTCGGCCAGCGCCGCGGCTTCCGCGTCCGGAACCGGCAGATCTCCGGGCGGGATGTGGAGTTTCTGTCCCGCTTTCTGAGCGGCCTCATGGAAGGCCGTGTCATCCTCCAGAAATGTCAGCGCCGTTGCAGCGTCTGAGGATTTCGGAAACCGTCCCAGAGTGAGCTGGAATCCCAGCTCGATCTGCTTGCCTCGCGAATGGCCGTTTTCGTGGGCGAGGATGCGGCCGGCAAAGGCTTTCGCCGCGTCGACCGACACGTCTGAGTTCATCAGCATGAGTGCCTGCGGAGCGATCGTTGACGTGTTGCGCCGAGGGCAACTGGCGTTCGTGTCCGGCTTGTCGAAGGCCTCAAAAATCGGGTACCGCAGATTCCGCCGCACGAAGATGTAGATGCTGCGTCGCGAAAAGTCCTCGGCCTCGGTGCTGACCGGCCACTGGTCTCGCAGCAGTGACCGGACGAGTTCCGGCGGAAGCGGCGGGCGGATGCCGGGACCACTCCGGCGCTGATTGAGCTGCCCCGACGCGGCGAGAATCGCATCACGAATCGCTTCGCCTTCGAGCCGCCGTCGGCGTCCGCGCGAGTAAAGTCGGTTCTGCTTGTCCTTCGAAAGCGAATTCTCCCACCGCGCGACGAGGTTATTCCGCGACCGGTCCGGCCGGCGGCTCGGCTGACGCCAGGTGGACGACGTCACGATGAGGCGGTGCATTTCCTTGAGGCTCCAGCCGCGCCGCGGGATCTCCGTCGCGAGCCAGTCGAGCAGCTTCAGATGAATTGGTGAGTCGCCAACGAGGCCGAAGTCGCTCGGCGATTCGCTGAGCCCTTCGCCGAAGTGGTAATACCAGAGCCGGTTCGCCAGGACTCGCGTCGACAGCGGATTGTCGGGCCGCGTGATCCATCGTGCGAGTTGTGTGCGTGTGCCAGCCTTGCCCTCGGCGATCTCCGGTGCGAGATCCTGCGGATTGGCGATGCGCAGAAATGCGGGCTCAACAGCCTCACCGGGACGACGGAAGTCGCCGCGAGTCATCAGGTGACTCTTGAAGCTTCCACCGTTGCGGGATGGCAGCTCGACGGTCTTGTTTTTTGTGAAATCGAACGCGCGATCGAAGAACGCCCGCATCCGATAAAAGTCGAGCTGGCTGACCGGGTCGAACTTGTGGTCGTGGCACTGGGCACAGCCGATCTGCAGTCCGAGAAACACCGACCCGACCGTCGAGGTCATTTCGTTCATAAAACTGTGCCGACGTTCGTCCTGCAGATTGATGTCCGGCATGTCCGGCCCGCAGGTCAGAAAACCGGTGGCGATCCGGTTGTCGTTGGGCGGCTCATCACCGGCGAGCTGTGCCAGAACGAACTCGTCGTAAGGCAAATCCTCGTTGAGCGCGTCGATGACCCAGTCCCGGTACTTCCAGGAATCCGGCCGCAGCTTGTCATGCTCGAATCCGTCCGTCTCAGCAAAGCGAGCCAGGTCGAGCCAGTGCTGCGCCCACCGCTCGCCGTAAGCCGACGACGCAAGCAGCCGCTCGACAAGTTGCTCAAAGGCGTCCGGCCGAGGGTCGTTCACAAACGCGTCGACCTCTTCGGGAGTCGGCGGCAGTCCGGTCAGGTCAAATGAAAGCCGCCGAATGAGCGTCGTCCGATCGGCGCTCGGCATCGGCACGAGCCCGTTTTCAATCAGCTTTGCCAGAATGAAATCGTCAATCGAATTCCGCGACCAGTCGACCAGTTCGTGGCGGTCAAAAGCGAACTCGGGAGGCAACGTGACGAGATTTGTTTGCGGAACTTCGGGCCTCACCAGTGTGGAGAACGCCCAGTGATCGCGGTCGGAATCGGTGATCGGCGGCTCGGCGAGGCTTGCTAGCGGGATGGCCAGAGTGACATTCAGCGCAAAGACACAAAGACGCAGAGGTGCGCAAAGGGAAGAAAAGCAGGGGCTTCTTTGCGAATCTCTGCGTCTTCGCGTCTTTGCGCTGAGCGACCGCACATCCCTCATGCCAGCACCTCGTGGACAACTCGGCCGGCGACGTCGGTTAATCGCTCGTCGCGGCCGTTGTGGAAATACGTCAGCGATTCGTGGTCCATGCCGAGCAGGTGCAGGATTGTGGCGTGAAGGTCGTGGACCGCGACGGGGTTCTCTTCCGCTCGCAGGCCGACGGGGTCGGTGGCTCCGTAGTGGGTGCCGCCTTGCGTGCGGGCTCCGGCGAACCACACCGAGTAGCCCCAGGGGTTGTGGTCGCGGCCGGTCCCCTGTTCGCTCATCGGCATCCGACCGAACTCGCCGCCCCAGATGACCAGCGTGTCGTCGAGCAGGCCTCGCTGTTCCAGGTCGGTCAGCAGGCCGGAGATCGGTTTGTCCGTGCGACCGCAGTAATCGGAGTGGTTGGACTCGACATCTTTGTGAGCGTCCCATCCGCCGGTGTCTCCCGAGTAAAGCTGCACGAAGCGGACGCCTCGTTCAATCATCCGCCGCGCGAGCAGGCACCGCGTGCCGAACTCGTCCGTCTGTTTCTCACCGATGCCGTACAGCTTTTTCGTGGACTC
Source organism: Planctomycetota bacterium (assembly GCA_027623235.1). Lineage (GTDB taxonomy): Bacteria > Planctomycetota > Planctomycetia > Planctomycetales > Planctomycetaceae > JAQBVJ01. The sequence continues at coordinate 29,058 of JAQBVJ010000038.1, read as the reverse complement.
GGTTTCTTCGGTGAGGTCGACAACCTGCGGCGCGGCACTTTGCATTCGGAAGGCCAGTTCGTACGAATTGATTCTCGCCTGGAGTTCCTCGTCGACGTCTCGCGCTTCGAGGTGCTGCTGGTTGAGACGCCGGATCAGGTCGAGGGTCCGGCGCTGCTGCTCGCCGGAGATCTCTTTGGGTGGCTGCAGATGCAGGATCGGATTCTTCCCGGCCCGCATGAGCGTTCCCTGATAAGTCGCCGGCAGGTAGCCGCTGCCCCACGCCGGCGGGCCGCCTTTGACTCCGCTGCCCGGATCCGGCAGCACGACGAACGCCGGCATGTTCTGATTTTCCGTGCCGAGCCCGTACGCGACCCAGCTCCCGACGCTCGGCCGGCCCATCAGGATGTTGCCTGTGTTCATCTGATAAACCGACTGCGGATGATTCACGCTGTCGCCGTGGCAGCTTCGCAGGACGCACAGTTTGTCAGCGTGCTCCGCGATGTGCGGCAGAAAGTCGGTGACCTCCAGGCCGGACTCGCCGCGTTTCCGGAACGTGCGGATCGGACCGAGCAGCGGATTCTTCGCGACCGGCCTCCGGGTCATTACGTCGCCAAAGCTGTCGGGCAGCGTCTCACCGTGAAGCCTGACGAGGTCCGGTTTTGGATCGAACAGGTCCACATGACTGGGTCCTCCGTGCATGAAGAGCCAGATAATCCGCTTTGCCCGAGACGCAAAATGCGTCCGCTTCGGGGCGAGTGGCGACGGGGATTTCTCACTGAGACCGGCGGCCCTCGCCGATTGCGGCAGAACGCCGTCGGCAGCCAGCAGCGAGGCGAGGCCGATCATGCCGAACCCGCCTCCCGCCTCGCGGAGAATCTCTCGGCGAGTCGACTGTCTGCTTTGGTCGAGCCGCTCATCCTGGTTCGCGGAGCCGGTCATGAGATTTCACTTTGACGAGTCGCGGCCGGCCAACTGATGCCGGGAACGGGGACAGTTGGCAATCGAGATTTTTCAATGTAACAATCCCGACCGGCGCCCCGCCATCCGGCTCAGACAGCCACGTGGGAAAGTCCGACGCGACGAGTCCATTCCGAGTCCGACGATCGAAAATGAGTACGCCAGGAATCTATCGTCTCAAACGGGCTGAGCCGGCGTGAGACTTCCAGTGGCGTAAGCTTCCAGCTTGCGATTAGCCGGGGCAAACAGACGGCAAGCAGGATGCTTACCCCACTTTTGAAGTCACCAGCTTGTCGAGGCTTGCGGCACCCGCCCTGCACCCTCCCTGCACCCGCCCTGCAATTGTCCGGGAGTAGCCCTCAGCTCTTCGGTTTTGAAACCGCTCGCAATGCCTGATTGGCGGCGTCCTGGACCTGAACGACCTCGCTTTGCGCGGCTTCGACGAGGGCTTTGTTGAGGGCGTCGTCTTCGATTTTTTTCTCATCGGCAATCTGCGCGACGGCCAGCGCAGCAGCCTGTTGGGATCGCCAGTCGCCGTCTGTCAGGATTGTCGTGAGCAGCGGCACAGCGGCCGCGTTCTTGAGGGCTCCCAGGACGCGGGCTCCGTACTGCCACGAGCCTTTCGATCTGGAAACTTCCGCGTGCAGCAGCGGTTCGATTTTTGAGCGGAGGTCATCGTTCCCGGACGCGGCGATCGTAGCCAGCGAGTGGCTCGACGCGTCGCGGACGTTGATCACGCTGTGGCTGAGCAGACTGATCAGTGGAGTGATGGCCTCGTCCGAGGGGAACGACGCGACGGCTCGGGCGGCGACGGAGGTCTTGCGCCAGTCGACCGGCTTATCCAGCAGCGGCTGCAGGATCGGCGGGACGGCGGCCCGTTCCTCGTTCGTACACAGCGGGGCGAGCTGTTCCAGAGAACGCCCGGCCGCATTGCGAACGTTGGGGACGTCGTCGTTGACGCAGTCGGCGATTTCTTCCATCGACCCGGTGTAGTGGCTCTCACCGAGCAACGCGATCGAATAAGCCCGCGCGGACCACGCATCTTTTTCCTTGATCGCCAGGGTGAGCGTGCTCGATGCGACGACGGCGATTCGCGACGCGAACTGCTGGTCCACGTGGTTGCCCCACTCCCGCATGATGCCGCCACGAAGGCCAAGGTCCTCGGCCTTTTCCAGCTCAGTCAGCATCAGCGGGTACAGATCGTTCTGCGAAAGGTACTTGTCGGTTTTCAGCTGATTGAGAATCTGCCGCGCTGCGTTTGTCACGTTGGCCGTTGGATCGCCGAGCTGGCGGATGACGACCGGCAATGCTGGCTCGCTGGTCGGCCAGCCCCAGTGAAAGATCACTGACAGAGCGTTCGACCGGTTCCGCCACGTGGTGTCTTCTTTGCTGCCGTCGCCTTTCGCGTCGGCCGCGGCGAGTGCAGCCGCCATCGAATCTTCGTTGCGGATATGCGTAAAGAAATGCACCGCCGCACCGGACGCGTTTCGAATTTCGTTGCCGAGCACTCCGGCAATCTTCGTGTAGTCCTCTGGGGTGAGCCGGGCTCCCGCTCGGGTCGATCGTTCCAGACCCTCGACGGCCGCCTGTTCGGTCCGCCAGTTTTCCGATGGAAGACCAGCGAGCAGAAACTCCGCATCTTCGGCTTTACTGATTCGAGCCATCGCCGTGTAAACCGCCGCGGTCAGAGACTCGGTCGCGTCGACCGACTGCTCTTTGAGATACGCTCGTGCTTCATCGACGGGCAGGATTCGCGTGACAGCCTCGCCCGACGCGATGGCGACTTCGACGTCCTCGTCTTTCAGAGAGACCTTGAGGCCGTCGAGTGCTTCCTTCGCCTCAATCCGACCAAGTGCCCACGCGGAATCTCGTCGGACGGCGCCGCCGAGTTTTGAGTCCAGCTTCACGATGAGTGCCGCGACGACTTCTTCGCGAGCCGGATGTGGCTTGCGGCCGGGAGCGAACACGACGCCGAGCGACCTTGCGGCGCTGGCCGACGCGCGGACGTCGTCGCTCTTGAGGTTGGCCATCAGTCGCGGGACCGGGTCCGTCGTGTCTGCCTGAGCGAACGCGGCTTGTGCTCCACTCAGCAGAAAAGTCAGCAGCAGCGTGAATGAGATCGCGGATCGGCGTGACATGGCGTGGCCTCGGGCAGGAGGTGGGATCCCGGATGCAGGCAGCGACTGGTGTCGCGCCGCTCAAACAGAATCCCATGCCACGCATGTTTCCTCAAGCGTACGGTCTGATGGTGCCGCCGCCGACGACGCGACGATCGGTCCGTGGAAAAAGTCCGATCCATGTCGCGGAGCGGCGCAAGCCGCCCGATTCTGCATGGAAAAGCTCGCCCTGACCGGATGGCTCGCGCCGTGCCGCTACATCATTCAACGGGCGACTAACACCGCCCGGGGACGGGGCCTCGCAGCAGCAGCCAGCCCAGCCACAGACAGAAGACCATGATCCCGATGTAATCCCAGAACCCGATGTGGCTCCACCAGGTGGAAAGAAAATCGCCGTAGTAGTCGAGATGCCAGGAGACCGTTTTGAAGAGCGAGTCGGTCATGACGGATCCGCCAGGTGGAGTTTCAAAAGCAAAGTGACCGCAACGTTGACTTAAGAGTAGGTCAGCCGCGGCGAGGCTTCGCCCGGGACCACGCGGATTCTCCTCGGAAGTGGTTCGGGTTGTGACGGTTGTTTTCGTCTGACACTGAGGCGTCAATTCGCTTCGGACTTTCGTTGAGGCAAGCCTCTGGAAGTGCTGACTGGCATTTGCCTCACCGCGCACGCCGGCGGGAGGTGGAGCCCTCGCAAGCCGGGTGCGACTCCTCGATCGGGCGGAGCTTTTTTGAGAATCCTCGATCGCCATCGCGAGGCGGAGCCGACTTGCTGTCGCTGGTCGACCTAAGTTGACAGCGGACACGTTTTCTCAGACTGGCCGGATCGGTGCCGGGCATGCGATTCACTTCGAGGCTTAGCCATGCAGCTTTACGACGGAAAACTGACACTGACAGAACGCCGGTTCGACACAGCCATCACCACTCGTCTGGGCACACCGCTTGGCGAACTGGCTGCGGCAGTCGATCTCGCACAGGTTCCGTACGTCCTGGTGATCGGTAAAGAGAACGCGCTCGTCGGGATCGTCTCCTCGTCAGAGGTCCTGGACTGTCTCGAACGGCGTAACCCGCGCGAGCGCGAACGCTGGGTCGAGATGCCGGTCGAAGCCGTCATGCTCACGATGATCGATCTGTGCCAATCGAAAGACGACGGTGACTTTCAGTTGTCCGATCAGGTCAGCCTGGATTGCACGCCGATCCTGGAACAAAACCAACTGGTCGGAGTGATCAACGATGACGATCTATTAATCAGCTATCGAAAGGTCGAGCAGATTCTGCGACGAGCCATGACGGACCCGATCACCGGACTGCCCATGCGGTCGGTCTTTGAGCGGCGTCTGCGTGAAGAATGGCGGCGAGCTCAAAGCACAGACGAGTCGCTGGCCGTCATCCTCATCGACGTTGACAACTTCAAAACGGTCAATGATCGCTGTGGTCACATGGTGGGCGATGCGGTGCTGCACATGGTCGGCTCGTGTCTGCGAACCAGCCTTCGATCGTACGACATGGTTGCCCGTCACGGCGGCGACGAATTTTCAGCGATCTGCTTCGGCTGCCGGCCGGGCGAGATTGACATCCCGGTCGGGCGACTGCTGGAAGCGATTGAGAATCTCTCCATCCCGGCGGACTTCGGGGGAAACCACATGATCTCTCTCTCGATTGGCGCGGCAGTCATGGGAGGTGGATTTGCCGACTGCCAGCCGATGCACCTGATCGAAACGGCCGACCGATGCCTGTACCGAGCCAAGCAGAATGGCCGGGCGAGAGCTTACCGCACCGAAATCAACGGCCCGGAATTCGAACCGGATATGGTCCGGGTTCTTCCGAGCGACACCGTGGCGCAGGTCTAACCTGACTTAACAGGCCGTCGAATATCGTAGCGGAACGGCGCAAGCCGTCCGGTGAGCGCGCGTTTTTCCATGCAAAACCGGGCGGCTCGCGCCGCTCCGCTAAACCAATTCGACCTTTTCAACAGGCTGGTAACTCGGCGAGAACTTCACCGATCGACTGATCGAGCAGCCGAATAATTTCATCGATCTGTTCTGCGTCGATCGTCAGTGGCGGCGCGACGGCGAGCCAGTGCGGGTCGAAGCGAGTCAGCATTCCGTTCTGCAAAGCTCGACGGCCGATAGCCTGACCGATCGGCGGATCGAACTGCTCCTTTGTCGCGGGATCGCGAACAAGCTCAATTCCCAGGAACAGACCCTTGCCGCGGATGTCCCCGATGATGCCGTGCCGCTTGAGTCCGCCGAGGCCGGCTCGCAGCCGCTCGCCCATGCGACGCGCGTTACCACACAGGTCACGTTCGATGATCTCGTCGATCGTCGCGAGTCCGGCCGCGCAGGCGAGCGGGCTGCCTTCAAACGTGTGTCCCTCAACGAAGCCCGGGTTCTCAGCGGGGTCTCCCCAGAACGTATCGGCGATGTGCTGTCGGCAGATCAGCGCCGCGAGCGGTGCGTAGCCGCCGCTGATGCCTTTCCCCAGGCAGACCATGTCCGGCACGACACCGAACGTTTCCGCGGCAAACATGTGCCCGGTGCGGCCGGCTCCGTTGATGATCTCGTCGAAGATCAGCAGAACGTTTTGGCGGTCGCACAACTCGCGCAGCATCGGCAGGTACTCTTCCGGAGGATCGATGATGCCGCCCGTATGGCCGATTGGTTCGACCATGACAGCCGCGACGGTGTCCGCACCTTCCAGGCGAATCACATCCTCAATGAGAGTCGCGCAGGTGAGCTCGCAGCCTGGGTACTCTTTCCCGAACGGACAGCGATAGCACGTCGGCGGAAAGACGTGAATGAACCCCGGAGCCAGCGGCTCGTTGACCGACCGTCTCGATGCCAGGCCCGAAGCAGACAGCGATCCCATCGTCGAGCCATGCCAGGAGTGGTACCGCGAGATGATTTTGTATTTCGTCCCGTTGCCCTGCAGCCGGTGATACTGCCTCGCCATTTTGATCGCTGCTTCGGTCGCCTCGGATCCGCCGGAGGCCAGCTTGACCGCAGACAGATCACCTGGGGCAAGTTCGGCCAGACGATTGGCAAGCCGCACGGCCTGCGGGTTCGATCCGTGCATCGGCGGGGAAAAGGCGAGCGTGTCGAGCTGTTCTTTGACCGCGTCGATGACTCGCCGGTTGTTGTGACCAACGCTGACGACATAGATCCCGGAGAGAGCATCGAGGTAACGCTTGCCGTGAACGTCCTCGTACCAGACACCGTCGGCCTTCGCCATCAGCAGCGGGTCCTGCACGAACTCCTGCATCTGCGAGCGGATAAAAATCCGGCGCAGAAACTGTTCTTCGGTGGTCTGGGCATCCGTGATCTGCTGGGAAACGGCGGCTGGATTCATGGTGGCCTTTCAGTATTTGTTCTGTCTGTCTTCCAATCGAAAACTCACGCATCGGGTTGGTTTCTGCCGCTGCAGAATTCGATTGCGGTCAGTGCGTAAACACTGGCGACGCGTTCAAGTTCGGCGATTGGGACTTCCTCATTGACTGTGTGAGCCCCTTTCGCGTTCGGTCCGTGAGTCACAGCGGGGATGCCGGCACGATGGACAAACTTGTTTCCGTCGTCAACGAACGGCTTGGCTCCGATGGGCAGCGTGGTGCCCGAAACGGCAGAGTGTGCCGACTGAACGGCCGCGACCAGTGGCGAGCCCTCGCTGATTTCAAATCCCTCGCCGGCGATCTGAAACTCACCGCACGCTGTCACTCCGTGCCGAGTCGCGATTTCTTCGAGCAATGACAAATACTCATCGCGGATCTCGTCGGAGTTGTCTCCCGGCAGCCATCGTCGAGTTCCACCGAGACGAAACTCAACCGGAGACTGATTAAAGATTTCGCCCGAGTGAACCTGACCAACAAAGTAACCGGCGTGACCGGCAATCGGGTGCGTGTGCGATTTCAGTTCGGCTCCCCGCTCGATCAGCCGCTGTGCGATTTCTGATCCGGCCGCGATCACGTTGGGATTTTCAAAGCCGCCGAGCACCTCGTGCACCGGATCACCCTCGCGCGAAACGGTCACGGTGAGCGTCGCCATGCCTCGCCCCGCCAGCGGCAGGAAATCCGCGAGGTACTCCGGCAACAAAACTCCGTCGCCGACGAAACCGGCATCGATCAGGCCAATCGCCTGTGAGCCGTCACCCCACGGCAGTTCGTGTAGATCGTGAGCGGTCATCAGGACCGACCCCGATGTCAGCAGACCGGTCTCGCGCAGAACCCGCGTTGCTTCGACAAAGGCCGCGATGCCACCCTTCATGTCCGAACAGCCGCTTCCGTAGAGCATGCCGTTCTCGATTCGCGGCGGCACAAACGGCAGGTGCACGGTGTCGAGGTGACCGTTGAACTGAATCGTCCGCCCCGGCTGACCGGAATCAAAACGACAGATGACAGCCGGCGAGTCGGGCCAGCCACAGTCAGCTCGTTCGACTTCGAAACCGTCCTCGCGAAGAATCTCCGCGAGCCGCTCCGCGACCGCCGCCGCCGATCGAGTCGGGCTCGGAATCTCGATGAGGGCTGTCGCAGTCTCGACCAGTCGCTGAGTCTGCACGGCCGCGGCGATCTGCTCAACAGTCTGGCGTGAAAGTGGCATCGCGAAGTCCGAGTGGCGGTCCAGGTCGAAATGTCAGCACGCGACGACGGTAACTTCGCCGCCGCGGCAGGAACAGTGATCGCTGTTCGCGTTTGAAAATTGTCCGTCCGACCCGGCCGAGGGAATTTCATCCGGACAGGCAATGTGACACACTGCCAGGCGAGATCACTTTTAACAGGAAACCCGAAGCGCAACTTCAAAGAGCATCGGGTTACCTCTGGCGGCTCGGCAGGAGCCTCGTCCTCCCGGGATCTCAAACAAGACGGACATCGCATGACCGAACTCGGCCCGCTCTTTCCGCGAGACGAACACAACATCCAGCTTGAACGGAACGTCCATCCGCCGGACTGGGTGAACCCGACTCCGAAAGACCGTTACCACCTGGTCGTCATCGGAGCCGGAACGGCTGGCCTGGTCACCGCGGCCGGAGCTGCCGGGCTCGGGGCGAAGGTCGCTCTGGTCGAGCGGGAGCTCATGGGGGGAGACTGCCTCAACGTTGGCTGCGTTCCTTCGAAGGCAGTCATCAGTGCTGGTCGGGCGGCCGAAGCCGTGCGTCGTGCGGGTGAGTTCGGTGTCCGCGTCCCCGACGGAGTCACCGTCGACTTTGCGGCGGCCATGGAGCGGATGCGTCTGCTGCGAGCAAAAATCAGCCCGGCGGATTCGGCCGAGCGGTTTACGTCGCTGGGCGTCGACGTGTTCCTTGGCGGCGGGAAGTTTGTTTCCTCAGACACGGTCGAGGTCGGCGACTCGAAGCTGCGATTCAAAAAAGCTGTCATCGCGACCGGAGCCCGCGCGGCGGCTCCGCCGATCGCCGGGCTGGACACCGTCGAGTACCTCACCAATGAAACCGTCTTTTCGCTGACCGAACTTCCCAAACGCCTGGGAGTCATCGGAGCCGGGCCGATCGGTTGCGAGCTGGCTCAGACGTTCGCTCAGTTCGGCTCGGAAGTGTTTCTGGTCGAGTCGACTCACGGCATCCTCCCCCGCGAAGATCAGGCCGCTGCAGCCATCGTGAAGGACGGTTTGATTCGTTCCGGAGTCAACCTGCTGTGCTGCGGAAAGAACCTGCAACTCTCGCCTGGCACCCAGCGCAAGGTGCGGCTGTCCGTGGAATCTCACGACGAGGGTTACTGCGAGGAAGTCGACGCGCTGCTGGTCGCGGTCGGGCGAGCTCCCAATGTCAACGGCCTCGGCCTGGAAAACGTTGGCGTCGAGTTTGATCCGAAGGTCGGAGTGAAAGTCGACGACCGTTCGCGGACGACCAACCCGCGAATTTTTGCGGCGGGAGATGTCTGCTCGAACTTCAAGTTCACTCACGCCGCCGACTTCATGGCGAGAAACGTCATCCGCAACGCGTTGTTCCTGGGCCGAGCGAAAACCAGCTCGCTGATCATTCCGTGGAGCACCTATACAACTCCGGAAATTGCCCACGTCGGGCTCACCCGGGAACAGGCCGAGGCCCAGGGAATCGCCGTCTCGACGTTCACCCAGGAATTCGCCGACGTCGACCGCGCGATCCTGGAGGGAGAAACCGAGGGCTTCGTGAAGGTTCACGTGAAAGCGGGCTCCGACCAGATCGTCGGGGCTACCGTCGTCGCGAGAAATGCGGGCGACATGATCTCGGAACTGACGCTCGCCATGCAGCACCGGATCGGCCTGGGAAAAATCGCCAGCGTGATCCACCCGTACCCGACTCAGGCGGAAGCAATCCGAAAACTCGGAGACCAGTACAACCGCACGCGGCTGACCCCGTTCGTCGCCGGCCTGTTCCGCAAGTGGCTGAGCTTTACCGGGTAGGACCAGGGAGCCCAACGGCCTGCTCAAAAACTCACAACCGCGTATGGTTATTTCCAGGGAAGCAACCAGCACTCAAAAAAAACGCTCGCCCATCCGACAGCGCATAAAAAAGGGCACCGGACTGATGCCGGTGCCGCGAGGAGAAAGAAAACGCAGTGGAGGGGAGTGTGTCCCGCCGGCAACAGGGGAGGACGTTGCCTGCGGAAAAGGGAGGGGAATGAGGTGAGAAGGGAGGAGGGAGGGGAGAGCTTTCCCGGCCGTCACCTCGGCAGCCAGGATGGTTTCGTTGTTTCTGGTTCAGCGAACTTCACTGGCCGAAAGAAGGATCGGAGCTTCGGAAGTCGTTGCTGGGTTTGCAGCCGGAGTCGTGCTTCGCGAGCTGGCTCGCCACCCACCGACTCGGGCGATCCGGGATGCAAAACGCGGGGAGACTGGCTCAAAAAGACCTGAACGCTGGCTGGTTGTCCGGTCCCGCGGCTCGATGGCACTCCGGCGAGGAGTTTCGTTGTCAATTCGGTTGATGTCGCCGCGATCGTCGACGGCTTCCTCGTGATCGCCTTCGGCAGGACGCGTTGCCGTTCGGTCGACAGGTTCAGTCCGTGCTGAGCGGCTGATCGGGTCAACGGTCGGACGAAGAGCCGTCGTCGTGGCAGGAGCTGGAGCCCAGGCGGTCGTCGTGGGAGCTCCGTATGTCTGCCATGTCCAGGCCGTTCGCGTTGTCGGCACAGTCTTGACAACGGTCACTGGTTTGAGGGCGATGACTTCGTCCTCAACCCAGCGAACTTTGTTCACAGCCACTTTCTGTGTGGACTGTTCCTGGACGTACTTTGTGACCTGGTATGTTCTTGGCTGAACGCTTTGAACGGCGACTCGACGTGTGACCGGAATCTGCTGAGCGATCGTCTGCGGAACAAACTGCCGACGAGTAATTGTGTTCGGCGTGAATGCGGAGCGGACCCGGTAGGCAGCCCGGTTGAGAGCTCCCAGCGGAGTCGGAGTCGGGTCGTACTCGCACGGAGTTTTCTTCGGGTTGCAGTAGTAGTTCGTGGTCCAGTAACCGCACTCTTTGTTGACGGTCTGATACTCAGTCACGTTCTGATACTGAGTGACCGTCTCGTTGACGGTTTTTGTTTCGGTGACGGGACGCCAGCGAGTGACCGGCTGTTCGACGTACTCAACCTCGGTGACCGGGCGTCGTACTTTCTGCCGTACCTGCTGGTACTCGGTCACCGGCACCTGCTGGTAACACTGCTGCACGACGGGCACTCGCTGAGCACACTGCTGCACAACGGGAGGCCGTGCGCAGCCGCAGGCGTTGGGGGTGGAAAACCACTGAGCCGAGGCGACTGTCGAGGACGCAAGAATCGCGGCTCCGGCAACTGCGCCCAGAGCGCATTGAATTCGCTGAAGCATGGCCAACCTTCCTGCCGTATGTCGGGGGTGAGAAATTCCTGAGGAGCTTCGTTCTGATGCCGAAGCGGGTGGGCAGGCTTTCGTCGACGAGCGTCGAAGGAGAAAGCCCGAAGTCATTTCGTCGTTGAACTCTGTCGCTGAACTGACCAGTGGGATGCCAGCTCGATCGGCGAACCAGAACGCGGTGAACAGGACAGCTCGCCGGATCGTTCTGAGGGTGGTTCCGCCGAAGCGACCGGTTTGAAAGAGGAACCCTTTCAAACCACAACTGCCTGAGTGACTGTCGCAGAAGTGGGTTTCGCCGTTGCGAACTGAGATATCGCTCAAGCGAGGCGGATGTGTATCCGAGGTTCGATTTGAGGGTCAATAACTTCAATTCGCGTCTGAGGACGGTTTGAAAAATTGACAAGGAATCGTGTCGGTGCTCTTCGATCAGCGAACCGGCGTTTCGGACCTCGCGATTCAAATGGCCGAAATCCTGCAATAATTACAGCAGAATCAACTAAACGCGGCGGCGTCCCGCAAGCGTGCGTGCTTCGAGTTCTCGCTTGAACTCGACGAACTTCGATGCGTCACCAGGTCCGATTTGAGCTGGAGCCTCACTGAGGCTTGCGTGACCGTGCCAGAGACTGGATCGATTCGAGCTGACTCTGCCATGCCAGCTCAAGCTGCTTCACTTTTTCCGGGTGGTCTTTTGCAAGGTTGCTCGTCTCGCTGCGGTCTTTGCTTATGTCGAACAACTCCCACTCATCGCCTTTCGCAGCGACCAGTTTCCAGTCGCCCGCGCGGATGGCCCGGTTCCCTTCGTGAAGCCACCAGAGCTGCTCGTGATGGACTGCTCCGTCTTCTTTGAAGAGCGGACGAAGACTCTTTCCCGGTGCGGCCGGAATGATCGCCTTGTTGATCCGGTCGGGTTTCGTTCCGCCCGCCACGTCGAGGATTGTTGGCACGATGTCGATCACGTGGCCGGGAGTGCGGCGGAACTCGCCCTTCGCTTCGATGCCGGCCGGCCAGTGCGCGATCAGTGGTGTTGAGATGCCGCCTTCGTGGACCCACGTTTTGTGACGGCGGAATGGCGTATTGCACGTCGTTGACCAGCCGGGGCCCAGGCACAGGTACGACGCGGCCGAGCCGGGATCGGCCGACGGATCGTGGCCATCAGTGCGGACCATGATCTCCGCGCTGGCTCCGTTGTCAGAAAGAAAGAAGATGAGCGTATTGTCGAGCGCATTCATCTTGCGAAGCTGAGCGAGCACCTTGCCGACTTCCTGATCAATGCGGTCGGTCATGGCCGCGTGGATCGCCATTTTCGTCGCCTGAAACTCGCGCTGCGCGTCGGTCAGTTTCAGCCAGGGAAGAGGCCGATTGACCTCGCCCTCCCCGAGAATCTTAAACGCTTCCGGGAAGTCGTAAGGCGGTCCGACTTCAAGTTCGACAGACGACAGCGTCGTATTGAGGAGACCTGACTTTGCCTGGCGTTCAAAGCGCTCTTTGCGAAACGCCTCCCAGCCGCGTGAATATCTCTGGCGGTATTTCGCGATGTCCTGCGGCAAAGCGTGCAGTGGAAAATGCGGAGCCGTAAACGCCAGGTAATGAAAAAACGGCTTTTCGGGATGCTCGGCGGCGTGCTCATTCAGACATTTCACCGCGTGATCGGCGATCGCCACCGTGCCGTAGTAGCCGCTGCCTCGCGGGACTTCCGGCTGCTTGACATCGTCCTCCCAGTGAACCTTCGGGCTGAAGAACCGCCCCTGATCCTCCAGGTAGTACGATCGGTCAAAACCATTTTCAATCGGCATCCCGTCGATATGCCACTTGCCCGAATGGTAAGACCGATACCCGAGCGGCGAGAGATAGCGTGGCAGCAGCGGAGCCCAGTCCGGCCGCGTTCCTCGCCCGCCGCTGGGAACGCCGGGCACCGTGTCTCGACGTACCTGCTGCGCGTAGTAGCCGGTGAGGAGTGCCGCCCGAGTCGGCCAGCATCGCGCCGTGTTGTAAAACTGAGAAAACCGCAGCCCGTTTTTCGCCAGCGAATCCAGATGCGGCGTTTCGATCTCGCTGCCATAACAACCGAGGTCCGAAAACCCCAGATCGTCGGCCATGATGAGCAGCACGTTCGGCCGATCCGCAGCGTCTGACGGCTCGGCAGGAACAAGACACAGGCAAAGTACGGCGAGGGTCAGGTTCGCAAATCCGACCTGGCGAAGACGGAGCGATGTCGCGGCAGGAATAGTCATCATGAAAGATCTCGCATCGGGAACACATCTCACGAATCATGGACAAAGCGTTGTCGAGCCGCCATGGCCGCAGACGGAAAAGCGAACGACGATCCTTTCATGAGCCATCCGCGAATTCAGACAGAGTGGATCATGCCACTTTGTGATTATTCGCGCGACTTCTGAACCTCCCGCAGCAGCGAGGTTGCGTACGTTCCGGCCGGAAGTGTGAACGAGAATTCCAGCACTGACTGGCTGGTTTGTTTCACGGTCAGATTCTTCGGCCAGACGAGCAGTGGTCGTCGAGCTCCCGCGGCCACCTTGTGGAACTTTGCGAATTCATCTCCGGTCAACCCGGCAGATTCGAGGATCGCCTTTTCGCGCTCGGCCGCCTCGCCAGCCGGCGTTTTCATTTTCGGGCCGAACATCGGGCCGGTCGGCACGGTCTCACGAAGATCGAATCGAGACTGCTCAGTCGCGACCTCGTCCGGGTCCACATTGAAGCAGCCGCCCGACTCGATCACCTGCATGATGTCGCCGGGAAGCACCGTCGCGGCCAGCCCGTCGTCGAGGCGCTTCGCCGCCCACTCGTTGAACAATCGAGACTGCACGGCGGACATCGTGAAGCGGAGGGCACCTCGATTCAGGCGTCGCGACTTCTCACCACGAAGCAGTCGGAGGCCGTCTTCATCGGAGTTGTCGCTGTGCCCAAATCTTTGCTCGCCGAAGTAGTTGACGAACCCGGATCGATCGATCTGCCGGCAGGTTTCCTGTGCGACTTCGAATGGCTCGCCCTCCGAGACCGAAACGTCGCGCAGAACGATCTCGAACCGATTCCCGGCAAGGTGGCCGGTCTTCAGCTTGTTGCGGTGCCGATCGGCAGTGAGGACGCGAATCGACTCGCCCGGACCGAGCTGGTCGCCGAGCTGCAACTGCTCTGTGACCTGCTCCGGATCCAGCGATTCGAGACTGCGTGCCGGCACGGTGACGAACTGACGCGTGACCGCGAATCGATCCTTTCGGCCGGCGACTCCAATTTCGCGATCCGAAATCCCAAGCGACTGCGAGAGCACCTCGACGAGTCGCGGCGTCGTGATGTCGCGCTTCTCGATGAACAGCATTGCGTGCTCGCCCTCGCCGGACGTCTCATAGAGCGGCAGTTCTTCGACGCGAAAATCCTCCGGCTGATTTCGAAACTGGCCTCCGATTCCCGGCGTGGTTGTCAGGCAGGGCAGGACTGAGGCCGAACGCGGAGGGTCACTCATCGTGGATCGATTCTTCAGGATACGGGGTCTGTCACGGGCTTTCGTAGTAAACCTCGGGATCATGAACGACAATCTTCGTTCCGAACAGGAACTTCATAAGGAGAATCTGATGGCAGGCTTCCCACGAAGGCTCCGAAAAAGGAAGGCGAAACAATCAAGCTCGACATTCGCCTCAAACGAGGTCGACTGATTCGCGGGCGAGTGCTCGACCATGCCGGCAGGCCAGTTGCCGATGCTGCCGTGTTCGCAGTCGGGCCAACCGGAATTTATGTATCTGCCAAAGCCTCCGTCGACTCGTGGAGCGGAAAACCCGACGGCCGGGCGACACCCGCGTTGACCGACGCGAAAGGCCAGTTCGAAGTGCCCGCCGGAGCAGCGAACAGTCTCGCCATTTCGACTGACCTCGTGGATGCCTGGGAAGCCTCGCTGCCGAAGGAGGGCGACGAGATTCTCATTGAACTGCCCGAACCAGGAGCGTTGGCCATCGGGTTTCAGATCGACGGCGCGAAGGAGACAGAAGTCTTCCTGCAGATGGTCGTGAGTGAGAGCGACGCGTTTTCCAAGGTGTACTGGCAGAAAAAGCTCAGCATCAAAAACGGAGAGCAGCTTGTCCTGAAGAATCTTCCGCCCGCGAAGTACCACGTCGCACGCTACCGGATGTTGAGGACAGCTCAGATGGGGATGGGGCGGATGATTGATCGGACCCCAGTCACGATCGTCAGCGGCAAAGATTCACGCATCGAGTTCACTCGTCCGAACGGAGTCCCGGTGAAAGGTCGCGTGATCGGACTGCCTGCCGATGTCCCGACCGCATTCGTGTTCGTCAAATCGGTGAAGGAAGATGGCACAGTCGAGCGATTTGACCTGACTGACGGGATGACTACGGGGAAGGAAGGCGAATTCGCTTCGGAACCACTTCTGCCTGGCAAATACGTCATCGAAGCCGAGGGCTATCCGGCACTGACTCCGGAACAGCAGAGACGCACCGGCATTCAGGCCCCGCGCTACAAAGCGACGATCGAACTGACTGTCCCGGAATCAGGCAAGCTGGACCCGGTTGAACTCCACCTGATCGACACGCAGAAAGCGGACTGAGCCAGCAAAGACACTGTAGCGGAGCGGCGTAAGCCGACCGGCTTTGCACGGAAAACTCGATCTGAACGGACGGCTGTCGCCCAATGGCCCCGGAGTTGTGCTGAAAGTCGCCTTTCGCTCCGCGAAAGGGCGTTCTTTCGCGGAGAGCTTGTGAAGCTATTTCAGATTGCGGCTGGTTCCTGGTTTCCGACGGCGTTTTTTTAGCGGCCGCTGGAAGCCGGCAGGGTCAGGTTGGGGGTGTCATGGGGAGTCACTGTGGGGTTCGGGGGAGGTCGCTGCGGGCGACCGGGTTCGATTCAGGTTCGTTGCTCGTTCCGGCTTGTCTGGTTCTCATTTCATGAGACTGGCAACGCTCCAACTGGCAACGCTCCAAGTTGAATCATTCGACGGAAGTTGAACGCGACCGCGTGTAACAGACACACCGCCTTCACTTTTTCAAGACCTCGAACCAGGAACTGACGCAGCCCCTGGTTGCGACACACTGCGTTGGGAAACTCCGCCACCCGCATGCCGTCCTGAGCCACCGTCTCCAGCGGCACCAGTCCCTGATCCATCAAAGCCGCCACCGAATCGACCAGCAGCTGTCCGAGGAACTCGACCTGCCCGCTGCGAAAGTCGCTGAGCGTGTGATAATTGACGCTGACTTTCCCGCAGATCCACAAATTCTCAACCTCGGAGCGAAAGGCGACAATCAGCGATCAGCCGACACAACTCTGGGGCCATTGGACTCGCGCCGTGCCGCTACCTTCTCAACGGACTGTTAAAGACCGATGTAGCGGCTGTAGACGGCTCTAGCGACTCCGGTGTCGTCGGTGCCTTTGACGATGGCTCTTCCGTCGACGAAGAGCGTGATCTCGTAATCCGGGTCCTTCAATTTGAGGCGAAGCAGAAACGGGTTCACGCTGACCTGACCCGATTCGCGAAGCTTCTCGGCCATCTCCGACAGCGACAGCGTTGACGGTTCGAGCGGCCGGATTTGAACCGCGTTGCGGCCGCAAAGCACGGTCGACTGCGAACCCTGCTCACCACTGAGCCACTTGCGTTCGCCGTGCTGGCACGCGGGACAGTTCGCCCGGTCGCGGAGGTCGGCAACGCTCATCTGACGCAGCGTGCCGTCCCACACATCGATCATCGTCAGCGAAAGAGCAACGTCCGCTTTCCGTCCGGCGAGAATTTTGATCGCGGTCATCGCCTGAAGACTGGCGATCACGTTAACCGTCGGGCCGAGGATGCCGGCTGTGTCGCACGTTTCGGTCGAACCGGCGTCGGGCGGCGACTCGATGAGACACCGCAGACACGCGGACTCGTTCGGGAAGATCGGCATCGTCTGGCCATGACTGCTGATGCAGCCGGCGTAGACCCAGGGGATGCCCGTCTCCAGCGAAACGTCGTTGATCAGAAATCGAATTTCAAAATTGTCGGTTCCGTCGAGGATGAGATCGACGCCCTCGGCCAGCTTGCGGATGTTCGTGTAGTCGACGTCGGCGACGACAGGCTCGATCGTAACGTCACTGTTGATCCGCTCGAGTTTGCGGGCACCGGCGATGGATTTGGGGAGCTGGCTCTCGACGTCGGCCTCGTCGAAGAGGACCTGTCGCTGCAGGTTGCTGTACTCAACAAAGTCGCGATCGACGATGCGGAGAAAGCCGACGCCCGCTCGAGTCAGCGTCTCGGCGAGCACCGTCCCCAGCGCACCGCAACCGCAAAGCAGCACTCGGCTTTTGAGGAGATTCTTCTGCCCGTCCTCGCCGAGCTGCGGGAATCGGGTCTGCCGTGAGTAGCGTTCGAGGTTCATGGCGGCAGGTTATCGCGGCGTCAAACCGAATCGAAGCGAGGAGGCCGAGCCGTTGGTTCGGCCTGCGGATCGCGAAGGGAAAAACTCACAGCCTCTTCGAGCGACGAACGAAACTGAGGTGAGCAGCAATCGTTCTCGACGTTCGCGTCGTCAGTTTCGCGGCGCTCGTCGTCACTTCGACCTCAGCACGTCGGGTGGCGGAGTGACGCTTGAAAGCGAATTTTCCTGGTCTAACTCTTTTCGCAGTGAGCGTTTGCGGCTGCCGCCTCAGCAACAACACCCGCAGTGGTACTCCGTGTGCCAATTGAGAAGTCGTCCGGAAACGGATGGGTCATTTGAGGTGGTCTCGAATTGACCGGAACCTGGAGGCTGTTTCGACGAAGCGGAAAAGCTCGCCGAAACCACGAGGAAAGGGTTTTCCCATGACTGGCACGAAGACTGAAAAGAAGAAGGCGGTTCGCGAACTGACTGCTCTCCGCACGACCGACCGAGCGAAAAAGTCGGCCGAGCGGCATCGGTGCTGCCGATGTTGTCGCTGCTGCCGCTGCCGTTAATCGGCGGCCTCGGTGTGGCCGTCGTCGAGCCGACCTGCCTTCGGGCAGCGTGCGTCTGCCTCACCGAACGAAAAATGCCGAGCCGGACTTCCGGACAGCTTGTTGCTTTGCCTGGGGACCAGGCACCGGAGTCCGGCATTCGGTTTTCACAGGATCTCAACCAGCCAACCCGAAGCGTCAGTTGGTTTGAATCTGGAACGTCCCCGCTTTTCTCCAGCCGCAAGGGTTCGCACGATGACAAACCTGCATCACTCCACGTTGAAAACACCCGCGATCGGCTACGCCATCCGTGAGCAGAACCGGCCGATCCTCGATGACCTCAACATTAACGCCGCTGAGATCACGTTTGAGCGCGCGGACGATCCGCTGCGGATCGACAAATTTATTCGTGACAATGATTTCGACCATGTCAGCGTGCACGCTCTGAAACTTTCGCCGGCCGGTGCCCAGCCGCCTGCGAGGAAATATCTTGAAGCGATCCGCGATGTCGCGATCGAAAACGGAGCTCAGTCGGTCAGCGATCATCTCGGTTTTACCCGCGACAGCGACAAGGGGGCCGAGCTGGGCCACTTCGCCCCGCCACCGTGGACTCAACAGGCACTCGACGCGACCTGCCACAACGTCGATCACATTCAGAAGTTTTTTGGCGACACGCGTTTTTACATCGAGACGATTGCCTACCTCTTCGAATTCGAAGGCACGATGCGTGAGGCTGACTTCGTGGCGAGTCTCCTCAAGCGAACCGGGTGCGGCTGGCTGCTCGACGTCACCAACGTCTACGCGAACTCGGTCAATTTCGGTTTCGACCCGTACGAGTTCATTGCGACCGTCATGCCTCACGCCGCCTCTGTGCAGATGCACCTGGCCGGCGGGTTCTATGACGAGAAATCCGAGATGTACATCGACAGTCACTCGGAACCGATCCCTGACCCCGTGTGGGACCTCTACCGGTTCTCACTGTGGCAGGGCATCGGCAAGGTTGAAGCGGTCTTCATCGAACGCGACCAGAATTTTCCCGACGAATCCGGTTGGCGCAGCGAAGTTCGCCGTGTCCGCGAGATTGCCGAACAGGTGGAGGTGCCAGCATGAGTGCTCCGGATCTCGAATATGCCGCGCAGCTTCGTCGCCTGGTCGGAGCACTGGCCATTGGTAAAAACGACCTCGTTTCCGGCGACATCTCGAAGCGGGATTCGGTCAAACAGGTCGAGATGTTTACGTCCGGCAATCTGGAAAAACGGTTCGACAAACTGAAAGACCAGCTCGAGCTGCTCGAAGACGAAATCGACGAGCTCGACACGTTCATCGACGACTATGTGCAGATCGAGCCGCTTCAGGCGTACGACACGGGATCGAGCGATACGTCAAACTTCGTCAAGTGGCTCGGGCAGCGGATCGACCTGACCCCCGAACAGCGGGACCTGACCGTCGTCATCCGCAGCCGCAACGCGACGGAAGAGATTGGTCGGCGAAACCGGCTGGGTCACGTGCAGTTTCAGGAAATCCGCAGCCTTGTTGATGAGCTCGCGCCGGAGCTCGGGTCGAATCCGAAGCTGACGATCCGCCTCAACCCAATTCGGCTGTGGGCTGTGTTTGAGTCATCGTTGTTCGCGGAGGACGAGGATTCGACCGGTGAAATCGAAGTCCTTTTTTACGCTTACGAAAACGAAGTCCGAACGGCGATGCTGGAACCGGAAGCGCGGTCTGTTCTGCGAACACTTGGCGAGTGCCAGCCGTGTTCGCTGGAAGAACTGCACGAGCGAGTCGATCTGGCGTCCGGCTTGTCTCTCGACGAGGTCCAGGAGATCCTGATCGACAGCGCAGCGACCGGGATCGTCGCGTTCAGTTAAGACGCTCCGTTGAAGACCTTTCAATTCGAAGTTGCACACGCGGGCCAGGAAGGTCGTGCAGGATGAGTGGAACAATTATTGGAGGAACAGCCGGCCGAGCTCGCGGACCGGGTCGTTTTTCGCGCGGAGCAGCCACTGCGGCAGAATCTTCGGCGGACAACTCTGACGACGCGGGCGTTCCTCAGCTGGACGAGCTGTTTTCGCAGAATCGCGGCCCGATTCTCGGAACGTACTCGCTGTTCGTGTTTGAGAACCTTTTCCGCCTGGCGCAGCCGTTTGCGCTGGGATGGGCGATCAACGATCTGCTGGCCGGCCGAATGATGGGGCTGTGGGTGCTCGTCGCGCAGCACGTTCTGTTCATGACGTTCGGCCTGTGGCGACAGGTGGTCGACACGCGAGTGTTCTCGCGAATTTACTCGCGACTGGCGACCAGCCTGATTGTCGATCAGCGAAAACAAGGCGTTGAGGAATCGCGGATCGCAGCGCGGTCGGCGCTGTCTCGCGAGTATGTCGACTTTTTTGAGAAGACGATCCCGACGTCGGTGCAGGTGGCTTTCTCGGTCGTCGGTTCGCTGATCATGCTCGGCTTTTACGACTGGGTCGTCGTGCTGCTGTGCATCGGCCTGCTCGGCCCGGCGGCCTGGCTGAACCGTATTTTCGCTCGGAAGACCCGGCAGCTCAGCCGGAAACTGCACGATCAGCTGGAAAACGAATTCGACGTCATTCGCAATGCGGATAAGGGCGGGGTCGAGGAACACTTCTCGAAAGTCGCCGGCTGGCGGGTTCGACTCTCCAACGCCGAGGCACTCAATTTCGGAGCGATGGAGGCGTTCGTACTCGGCGTCATCATCCTCGCTCTGATCCGGACGTGTGGCCTGCCCTTTGTCGAGGCCGGCGATATTTTCGCGGTGTTCCGTTATCTCATGGTGCTGCTGATGGGAGTCGACCAGATTCCGCGGGTCGTCATGCAGCTAAGCCGGATGCGCGACGTCGACGATCGGATTCGTAACGTTGCAGAGTGATTCGAATTCGTCTGGTCACAAATTCAGCGTCACCGACTATTCTTCAGCGGTGTGCAGACAGCTCGCCGTGGAGGAAGCATCGTGAACCGCAAAGCGGACCCGTATCCAAAGATCATCCTGTCGGGAACCGATCACGATCTGCCTGAGAAGTTCTCGAATGGATTTTCGCGTTACGTCGATTTCCATCTGATGGGGAGTGGCGGCAACGGCA
The DNA here is from genome assembly GCA_027623235.1 of Planctomycetota bacterium. Taxonomy (GTDB): domain Bacteria; phylum Planctomycetota; class Planctomycetia; order Planctomycetales; family Planctomycetaceae; genus JAQBVJ01. Next base: position 8,204 of record JAQBVJ010000038.1, on the reverse strand, counting down.
TTCTCCGGTCGTGCTGGGACTCGGTGATGGGCCGGCCGGTTGCCATGAAGACGCTTCTGCCGAAGCTGGCGACGGAGAAAGAACATCGGCGAAGGTTCCTGCGTGAGGCTCGCGTCACGGCGCAGCTTCAACACCCCAACACCGTGCCGGTCTACGACATCGGGCTCGACGATCAGAAGTGTCTTTACTTCACGATGAAGCGGATTGCCGGGGACGATCTGTACCACATCACTCAGCGATTGAAGGAAAACGACGAAGACACGATCGCGGAGTTCACGCTGGAACGGTTGCTCGACATCCTGATTCAAACGGGCCTTGCCCTGGCCTATGCGCACTCGCACGGCGTCATTCATCGTGACATCAAGCCAGAGAATATCTGGGTCGGCCGTTTTGGCGAGGTCGTGCTGCTCGACTGGGGAGTCGCCAAAGTCTGGGGCCAGACGGATGACACCAGCGAGACGCCGCACAACTTGATGGGCGACAGCGAGGAGCAGTTGCAGACGCTCACCCGGTCCGGACAGCGACCGGGCACGCCGCTTTACATGTCGCCCGAGCAGGTGCTGGGCCACAAGTACGTCGACGAGCGGACCGACATCTACAGCATCGGGGTGGTCCTCTACGAGCTGCTGACCTTCAGCGAGCCGTTTCGCGGGCCGAACGTCCGCGCGACGTTTGACCAGATTGTGAATGACGCTCCCATGCCGCCCAGCGTGCGGAATCCGGATCGGCGGTTCCCGCGATTCCTCGAACGCATCTGCCTGAAGGCGATCGAAAAGGATCCGCGCGATCGGTTTCAGACAATGCTGGAACTGATCGCCGCGCTGCGGCAGTGCGAGCGGGAAATGGTCGCTTCCTACGAGGATTGACCGTCAGGATCGCCGGCGACGGAAGAGCCTGTCGTTTTCTCACGCCGAAGGAACACGGTCGCCTGAGTTTCCAGATAGAGAAATCCGCCAATGCTGTTTGTACTCGCGCTGACCAGTTCCCAGCCCTCGTCAGCCAGTTTGTTGAGCCGCGTTTCGAAGCTGCCGCGACCGACCTCATCGCGAACCTTCTGAGAGGCCCAGGGCATCAGGACCGTTCCCGATGGCGAGCCTGTCAGAACCTTGTACTGATAGGCAGCCATGCGTGATTCTCCTCAATGATCAAAGGCAGTCTCAGCGTTCTGCGAGGCGGTAGCAGACGGCTTCCTCGCCGTTTCGCACCAGCAGCAGTCCGTTCCAGATCACGGGATGATTCCAGGTTTTGCCTTCCAGCGAGGGGAAGCGAATCAGCTCTGTGAATTGTTCCGTCGTGGCCTCGACGAAGGCGACATCTCCGTTTTCTGCCTGAACGACGATTGCGTCTCCGGCGAGAAGAATCTGTCCGTAGCCGTAGCGGCCGCGTTTCCAGACCTGGTCCCCGGTTCTCATGTTGAGGCACGCGAGGATGCCTTCGTCGAGCCCGAAGGCGTGCTCACCCTTCTGAACGGCCGCGTTGAACTTCAGTTTGAAGCGTCGCGAAGTCCACAGCGTTTTTGTTTTCCAGACGTCGCCTGCGTGCGAGAGTTCGACCAGACCGCTGCCCTGACCGTATCCGCTGCCGATGAACAGGAGCCGATCCGAAATCGGAATCGGCTCAGCCGCGTTAACTTTCGGCCCGTTTGTCCAGGCGACTTTCCAGAACTGAGTGCCGGAGTCGGGTGAGTAACCTTTGACTCCTTCACCGTCGAAGACGATGACCTGATCGGTCCCGAGCAGGGTGCGGAAAGTCGGCGCGGCGTACGAGGCCTTGTCGTTGCCGCTCGACCAGATTTTCTCGCCGCTCATTCGGTCATAGGCGATGACCGAGTTCTCATTGCTGCCGCCCGGAACGACGATGACGTGATCTCCGACGACCAGTGGTGAACCGGCCATCGCCCACTCAATGTTCTTCGCGTCGACTTCACGCAGGATGTTCTTCTGCCAGAGCAGCTCGCCGTTGGTCGCGTCGAGGCAGTTCAGTAGACCGGTGGCTCCCAGTGAGTACAGACGCAAATCGTGGATCGTCGGCGTGGCTCGTGGACCGGGACCTCCGAGCGGTTCGTCGAATCGCTCGTCGTCTTCGTGAACCCAGATCTGCTGACCCGTTCTGACGTCGTAACAGACGACGCATTCCAGATCGTCGCGTTGCTCCTGAGTGAACGCTCGGCCCTGGACGACGGAAAACGATGACCAGCCGCGGCCGACCGGGTGTCGCCAGAGTTCCTCGGGCTTCTTCGTCCAGTTGAACTCGCCCGCTTTGACGTGTGCAATCCCGTTTCGCTGAGCACCCCGGAAACCAGGCCAGTCGGTTTCCGCAATCTGAAGACCGATCGTAGACGCGGCGTCTCCGGGTTTGTTGGTAACGGCGTCGGCGGGAGTGGTCTCTTCCGTTGCGAGGAATTCCTGCAGACGCTCTTCGGCGGTCGGTTCAAAGCGGAATCGGAACCGCGGCCACATGTCTCCCTCGAAGCCCTCAAACCGAAAGAGCCCCAGAAACGCTCCACAGGCCACGGTGAGTCCGCCGAGTCCCAGGAAGCGGCTCGACCATTCCAGCCCGCAACCGAACACCCACCAGAGAAGCATGGCGAACGCTGTTCCGGAAACGACCGGCATCGACCACATCACCTGGTAGGTGGCGTCCGGAGCGAATTTCATCCAGACAGCGGCCTCGGCGATCGCACCGACGGCGAGAATTCCCAGGCCCCATCCCCAGCGGAAATGCGTGTCGCCGGACGAGGCAACTCGATCGAGCATTTCCTGAGCGACGTCAGCGGGAACGGGCGGGGTTCTGGATTCCGGATCTGGCATGGCGATTCAGCAAAAGGTTCAACGAAAAATTTCAATATAAGCTTTCAACAAGCCGGCGAACGGCTGGATCCCGCTTTTGACGAGCAACACGATCGGAGCATAGACGATCTCCAGAGCTCGTTGGAACGGGCGAAATTTCGCCGCGTTATGGATTGCCACCATCGGTCCTGCGGAAAGCACATAGACGAACAGGAAACCGGACGCGGCAAATGCGAACGCCAGGAATTTCTGCCGCCGCGACGGCGCGGGCTCAGTCCTGGCAGCGGCTTCCGACTCGACGGCAGGGCGTGCCGATTCGAGTTCGCTTGAGTCAGTTAGAGTTGCCTCATCCCGCATAGTGAAATTCCATGGATCAGTTTTCAGCCCACAAAGGCTACATCATGGCAGCCGTTCAAGTTTCAGTCATCGGAGATTCCCGCCGACAGATCGAATGAACCGGGACGCGCAGTGCGGTATCCTGCTGTCGCGACGATCGCTCGCACTTTACAGCTCCGAAGCAACTTCGAGGAACGACTCATGGAAAAAGTTCTCATCATCATCGGCGACGCGACGGAAACGCTCGACACGATGTACCCGTACTACCGGCTGATCGAAGCCGGCTTTCAGCCTGTCGTGGCGGCTCCGGAAAAACGCAAATATCAGATGGTGCTGCACGAGGTGAAACCGGGCTGGACGATCACAAAGGAGTGGGAAGGCTACACGCTCGACGCGGACATCGCGTTTGCCGACATCGTCCCGGAAGATTATGCGGGCATCCTGTTCTCCGGAGGCCGGGCTCCCGAGTACATCCGGTACGACAAAGATCTGGTGCGAGCCACAAAACATTTTTTCGAGGCGAACAAGCCCGTCGCCAGCGTCTGTCACGGAGTCGAGATCCCCGCCTACGCCGACTGCGTCCGCGGCCGAAAAATGGCGACCGTCCCGAAATGCCAGTTCGACCTGGAAGTCTGCGGCGGCACCTTTGTGAATGAGGCCTGCGTGATCGACGGCAACCTGATCAGCGGCCGCACGTTTCATGACAACGGCCACTACGTTGGACCGTGGATCAAACTTCTCGAAGCCGCCCGCGACGCAAAGTCATGATCGTGGTGCCGGCTTCGTTCGTCGCTCCGCCTGAACCTCGCTCACCAGGTCTTCATCGAGTCCCGGAACAGCGCCGTCAGTTCTACTTCGCCGGCGGGAATCGGTGAGAGCTTCGTGACTCGGTGTTGAGGCAGCGTGCCCTCGACGAGGGCCGGGATGTCCGCCTCGGTGTATCCAACCTCGGCCAGGCCGTTCGGCATCTGAAGGATCTGCATCAACTGCACGACTCGCGCGGCGAGCACTTCTCCCGCGTCTTCTGGTGCCGCGCCGCGAATATCGACACCGAGGGCCTCGGCCGCGCGCAGGTGACGTTCCGGCGAGGACGGTGCCGTAAACCTTGCCACGGCCGGCGTGTGCAGGATGACGGACATGCCGTGAGGCACCATCGGGTGGTCGACGTCGAAACCGGCGGGTGTGAAGTTGCGAACCATCCCGGCCACCGGATACGACATACCGTGTGGAAGATGGACTCCCGCGTTTCCGAAGCCGATCCCGGCGATCGCGGCGGCGAGCATCATGTTGGCGCGGGCTTCTTCGTCGCTGGTGTCGGCGACGGCTCGCGGCAGGTTTTCGGACATCAGCTTCAGCGCGTGCAGTGCCCACATGTCGCTGATCGGGTTGGCTCCCTGATAGGCCGGTCGGTGCAGCGGCGATTCCGGTTTCGGGCGAGTGTTAAAAGGGATCGCCGTAAACGACTCCAGCGCGTGACTGAGCACGTCGAGCCCCGTCGACGCGGCAACGGCCGCGGGCATCGTGCGGGTATTTTCCGCGTCGACAATGCCGAGCGTCGGTTTCAGATACCGGTGAGCAATCCCGGTTTTCGCTTTCCGTTCGAGCTCGTCGAAGATCGCCACGCCAGTCGTTTCACTGCCGGTCCCGGCAGTGGTGGGAATCGCGATGAGCGGCTTGAGAGGCCCCGGCACGGGCTCGCCACGACCGATCGGCGCGTTGACGTAGGTGTAAAAATCAGCCGGATAGGTCGCAAACAGATTGGCCGCTTTGCACGTGTCGATCGTGCTGCCGCCGCCGACGGCCACGAACGAATCGAAGCCGCCTTCGGTCGCGCACTCGGCCGCGCGCTGGAAACTTTTGTCCGTGGGCTCGACAGAGACCTCGTCAAAGACGTCGAAGTTGATGCCGGCGGATTTGAGAGACTTAATCACGATTTCGCCGGTGGGCAGGCTCCGCAGTTTCGGGTCGATCACGACGAGCGTCCGCGAGACCTGCATCGCCTTCAGATCGAGCCCGACTTCAGCCGTGCACCCTGGACCGAAACGGATATTCGAAGCGGACATCTGAAACGCGGTGTCGGTGGTCATGATTCGTCTCGGTGGTCCGTTGATTGGTCAATCTTTGAAGCAGCGAGTGTCTCTCGCAGACAACGATCGCTGGCTCCCTCTCCCCCGAATTGTTCGCGACGGAACCTTCTTGAAGTGGGTCGTCGAATGCGCGAACAATTCGGGGGAGAGGGGGCTTTGCGCGTGTTTTTGCGTGATCAGCAAACCTCTGCCAGCGTCGATTTCAGATACTCGATGCTCTGCCGGGCGATGTTTTCGGCGCCGGGTTTGTAGTCGAAGACCTCGACCGAGACCCAGCCGTCGTAGCTGGATTCGCTCAAGGCTTTGAGGATGGGCTTGTAGTCGGTCTCGCCCATGCCGGGGCCGAGCAGGTTGGTGTCGTTGACGTGGAAGTGGCCGACCTTGCCGTCGTATTTTGCGATCAATTCGGGGATCGATTTCTCTTCCGCACCGAGCATCGCCTTCACGTCCTGGTGCAGCGTGAAGTTGGGCTCGCCAACCATCTCGATCAGTTCGGTTGCCTGGGCGCAGGTGTTGATAAAGTTGGTTTCTTTCGGGGTGAGAGGCTCCATGCAGATCTCGACGCCGCGGTCGGCGAAGGCGGGCAGGGCGGCTTTGAAAACCTCGGCGGCGTTTGCCATCGCCTGTTCCGTCGTCATGCCGTCTTCGAGATTCCGCTGAAACGGCGAGCCGAACACCATCAGCGTTCCGCCAAAGTCCGCGCAGGCGTTTCCGAGCTCGATGAGGTAATCGCTCGTCGCCTTCCGAACGGCTGGGTCTGACGTTGTGAGGTGCAGCCCCTCTGTTTTTGCAAGGAGCCAGTGCAGACCCATGATCTGCATCCCGTGATCTTCGGCGATTTTTCTGTACCCGGAACGGGTTTCCTGCGAGACCTCGCCGATTCGCCCGGCGAGTGTGAACGGAGCCAGTTCCAGGCCTGTGTAGCCCAGGCTGGCCGAGAACTCGCACTGTTTCTTCCAGTCCCAGTTTTCGTAGAGCTCCTGGCAGATTGCGAATTTCATCGGTGAGTCCTCGTCTGATGTGAGTCCGGTTGGCAGTTGTTGGGTACTCGCGGCAAGATAGCAGCCGTCGATCGCCTCGCCGAGCCCGCAAGGTTTCGCTGACCGGCAAACTCAACGCAGCTTCACACTGGCAGACAGGGCAGCCTGTATTGGTTTTGTCAGTCGAGTAGGCCGGGCTGCCTTCCCGTTCGCGCAGACTGGCTTGAGTCTGCAGGTTGCTTCAAGCAGGAAAACTCTCAGGACGAAACTAAGGGAGAGGAAAGTTTCTCCCGTTTGCCTGACGCTTGCTTGACAGTCTCCCGATTGTCAGATCAGTGCCAGGAGCAGAAGGCGATCGACCCTCAGCACGTGAGCCAACGGCTGTGTGCTCAGAACAGGCTCATAAATTCAGCAGATGCGAGGAGTGCTCAGATGAAACTGACAATGAGAATGTTTGTCCTGGCAGGTCTGTTGATGGCTGGCCTCGAAAGTACCAGCGAGGCGGGCTACTGCGGTGCCGACAGCTTTAATTGTGTGCCGACGTCCGCGTGCGCACCGTGCGGAGATTTCTGCGAGGCACAGGCCTCGTGCAATACGTGCTACCGCACCGTCCAGGACATCGTGTACGACAAGTGCACCGTGACCAAATACAAGACGGTCTGGGACACGGTCTGCGAGCAGGAACCGGTCCAGTGCACTCGCAACATCTACGAAACGAAGTTCCGTGATGAGTGCTTTCAGGTCTGTCGGCCGGAATACAAAACGTGCTACCGAACGGTCTGCAACACCGTTTGCAAGCCGGTTCAGAAAACGGCCTTTCGGTGTGAGCAATACTCGGTGAAGGTCCCGTTCACTCAGACGTGTTACCGCAACGAGTGCTACAACGTCTGCAAGCCGGAGTACAAAACCTGCTACAAGACCGTCAACTACGAGGTCTGCAAGCCGGTTTACAAAACGTGCTACCGGGATGAGTGTTACACGGCTTACCAGCCGACGACCGAAACGCGTTACCGCGAAGTCTGTTACACGCAGTGTCGGCCGGTGGTCTCGTGCAAGCAGGTTGATGTTTGCGGTGGTGAGTGGAAAACCATTGTCGAGCAGTGTCCGGCTCCCACATGCAGCAGTTGTGTTCAGTCGCCGGGCCGCTGGGACTGGGACTGCAACAAATGCCAGTCGGTTTACCGACCAGGCTGCACCCGTACCGAGCGGATGTACGCTCCGGCCTCGACAAATTGCCGACAGGTCTGGGTTCCCAAAACCACGAAGCAAACCGTCATGTGTACCAGCATGGTGCGTGAAGTGAAAAAGTGCCAGGTGCCTTATCAGGTCTGCAAGATGTGCCCGGTCCAGCGAACACGCCGGGTTCCTTACACGACCTGCTGCACGGTGAAAGAGTGCCGCACGAAGAAAGTGCCTTACACCGTCTGCTCGATGCGACAGGAAACACGGACTCGCCGCGTTCCTTATACGGTCTGCAATTTCCGCTGTGAGACCCGGACTCGACGCGTTCCTTACACGGTCTGCTCCTACGAACCTCAGACCATCGTGACCAAAGTCCCGTTCACCACCTGCACGATGGTTCCGGAAACAAAAACCCGCAAGGTGCCTTACACGGTCTGCCGTCAGGTCTGCGATACGAAGTACGTGTCCCGCCAGCGACAGATTCCCAAACAGGTTCCCTACACACAGACGATCTGTGTGCCGCGAGTCGTCTGCCGCCAGGTGCCGGTCACAACCTGCTGCCCGCCGCCGACCTGTTGTCCAACCTGCAGCGTGCCGTCCTGCACGGGCTGCGGACACTGAACCGACGAGGGCTCTTTTGAGTCCTGAACGACTACTTGTTTGACGAGAGGGCCGGTCAATTTGACCGGCCCTTTTCTATTCACGCGTTCCTTATTTGTCTGCTCCAGCTGCCGAATGCCGGTTGAAAAGTGGCATGGGCAGGCTGCCCATGCAGAATTCTGCAGGGCGCACGGTCTGGAAGGCCGTGCCACAGGGGCGCAACCGGGACT
>JAQBVJ010000168.1 GCA_027623235.1 Planctomycetota bacterium | reverse complement strand
AGCTCCAGGCCGAACTCGAAGCCGCCGCATGACGTAACCCCTTGCTACCAAACCGGCAGTGCCATTCGACTCAGCCACCAGATCAGGTTTTCCGACGCTTCGTCGTGACCTTGCGCTGGATTTGGTAGTTGCGGCGATCCTGGTCAAATTCCAGATCGATGAGCCCGCTGTCAGCCACATCTTCCAGCAGGTCTGAGAATGTGGCGTAGCCGTAATAGCTCTCGCTGAAGCCGGGATAGACTCGACGAATCACCTGCTTCAGCATCGACCCCCAGACCGGATCGTAATCCTGCTCGATCGAAAGAAAGACCTCGACCACTCGCTGGTGAGCCTCTTCTTTCTTTGACTGTGGCTTTTTGCCCTCTGTCTGTGGAGGCCGTGCTTTCTGCGCTTTCTGAGCAATCTGTGCGAGATCGTCGTAGTAGATGAACTCGTCACAGTTTTCGATGAGCAGATCAGACGTCGAACTTTTGACGCCGCATCCGATCACCCGCTTGTTGTTCTCTTTCAGCTTCGAAACAAGCGGCGAGAAATCGCTGTCCCCGGAAATCAGCGCAAACGTGTCGATGTGGTTTTTCGAGTAACACAGGTCGAGAGCGTCGACCACCATGCGAATGTCGGCGCTGTTTTTTCCACTCATTCGACTTTGCGGGATATCAATCAGCTCGATGCCGTGACCGTGAAAAACACGAACATCCTCGCGGTAGTTTTTCCAGTCGCAGTAGGCTCGCTTGTAGACCAGTCGCCCTTTTTCAAGCAGGCGTTTGAGGATCAGGTTGATCCGAAAACTGCCCGCCTTCATGTCCCTCACGCCAAGTGCGAGATTTTCAAAATCGACAAATACGGCGATCAGTGGTTCTGCAGACATCCTGGTCTCCTGCCGGGCGTGACTCCCTCCCGAGGGGTGCGGAACATTCCCGCAATGCAAAAATCGCTATTGGCTATTCCTCGTCAGGCTCTTTCAAGGCCTCTTTAATGAGGCTGGCCAGGTCCAGATGACCGGAACCAATAGAGTCCATGATGGAATCCAGTTTCGTTTCCTCTTCGTACTTCTGAACGCGTTCAATAATTTTCACCGTTTCAGTTTCGGTGTGTCCCCGTTCACGAAGAAAGTCAGCAAGCTGCACGTAATCATCATCCAGCGACATCGTCCGTTCCCGAATTCTGGTGTCATGCTGAGGGCGACCGGCAATTCCCGGTGCTGCGGAATCTTAGGTGGATTGCCGATCGAGGGCGACGTCGAACCGGGAATCGGCAATCTGGAATGTGGACTCGCCGGTGGAATTGCAGGAGAAGCTGCAGATTGTCATCTTCCGCGGGCGGATTATTTCATGGAGACGCGAATGTCCGAAAGTGACCGGATTCAGACGACCAGGCAGGACGGAGTGACCGTCGTGACACTCGGTCGGCATTTCGACAGTCTTTACGAAAGTGTCCTGCCCGAGCTGACCTCGCTGTTGCATCTGGCGGATTCCGTGGAGCCACCGAGACTGCTGATCGATCTCAAGAATATCAAGTATTTCGGCTCGGTGTTTATCGGATTCTTGATCTCGCTGTCCCAGAGAATTTGCGAGCGACCGAACGGCCGGCTCGGCATTGCGAATGTCTCGCCGTTCTGCCGGATGGCTCTCGAAACGACAAAGTCTGACCAGCTGCTGGATCTGTTTAACAGTGTGGAGCAAGCCGTCGAGGCAATGAGCTGGAAGTAGAGGCCCGGCGGCCACGCGGCCGTATTACTGAATCCCCTGCACAAGCGACGCGTTGTTGAAGTCGACATAATTCTGTGAAGGGATGAACCGGAACGTTTTGGCGACGACCGGGATTCGTTTTCCTCCGGGGCGATCCTGACGCCACAGCATGGCCTGCTGATCGCCCTGTGAACGCAGCGTGTAGAGACCTTTTGTTTCGTCGAAGGAGATCTCGTAGGCCTGTGCGAAGAAACTCTTCCCTTCGAGCCGGGCATTTCCCTGGGCAAGCAGTTCAATCGTCTCGTCCTTCCGGCCTGCCGTTTCAAACTGGCGTTGTGTGAAGTCGAGCAGGTCGCAGTACATCGCTCCGCCGTCTTTCGGGAGGCTTTCCAGGTCGACGATTTCGAGCGGTTCGTTGACCGGCCCGTAGACGACCTGCACCTGCCCCAGGAATTTCATTGATCGAGCATCCTGATGGCCGATCATCTCATTGGCGAAATCGATCCGCGTGTATTCCCACCCTGTGGACTCGGTACTCGCCCCCTGGTTGGCTTTGCCGGTGACGGACGGTGCGAGGGCTGCGCGTTTGCCGCGACCTCGCCGCCACATCTTGACGAAGCCTGGGCCTCGCCCTTCCGCACGCCCCGTGGTCTGCTGGATCGCAAACGCGGCAAAGCGAGCTCGGACGACCTCGTTCAGATTCCCGTCCTCGACTCGGTGGCTTTCCACTTCGACCCGGTAACGGCACACGACGGTCTCAATTTCTGGCCGGAAGGGCTCTTTCTTCTCCTGCTTTTGAAACAGGATGCGGTCGGTCATCGTCACGTCCATCTGCTGGCATCTCATGCTGCTTTGCAGAACGGACGCTGAAACACGGCCGACGATCGTTGCAACGAGCCCATCAAAAGCCATCTGCTCGTTCCATCCTATTTCGAGTGTCGCAGGTTTATCGAGCAACTTGCCATCGAAATCCCGGTCAACGGGCATCGCGAGAGTTCCTTCGCCATCCACCCAGACCAGATTGCGTTCCCGGTCCAGAAAGATTTCATTGCCGGTGAGGTTGAGCGACGGGTCGACGATGCGGGCCGGACTGCCGTAAATATGGATGACCTGTCCGGTTTCCGATTCGGCCCGATTCCGCAGATGCAGTTTTTCCCCCTTGAGAACAGTCAACTCTGACTCGTCCTCACGCCGTGAAGTGATCTCAACATTTCCTTCCGACCAGACTTCGGCGAGCTCCGGATCCGCTTCCTTGCCGTGCCGAATCATTCGAACGCGAATCAGATCGGATGTGACGTTGACGGGCTCAGCGGTCTCTTTCTCCGTCTTCGAGGAGTTGTCATCGCCGAGAGTTGTCTTTCGCGAGTCCTGTCCCGCGGCGATTGCACCGAGGCCTGCTGCGTCAATCCGAGCGGGAGCCTGTTCGAACCAGATCTGAAGTGTTTGGGTTTTGCCCGACATCTGCGGGCTCTCAAGCGTGACGCCGTTCTGGGCGAGCATCCGATGAGGAAGCGGATCCGGCTCACCTTTCTTCTGCTGGAGCGATTTCAACTCATCGACCCAGACCTTGATGAATTCCGCCGAAACGGAGGCTTTCTCATCCGGCACTCGCAGCACAGCACCGCCACTGAAGTCGATGATGTCGAGGCCCGATTTCGGGTCGGGATAGATTCGAAGTTGGCGCTGCCACTGCGCGGTAAGCACCGTCCGAAGTGGCGTCGAGCCACCGACGGGTTTTTCGGCTTTGTCGTTCACTTCGCGGTGGGCGAGTATTCCCTGGCCTGAGCAGAGAACTTCGCGAATATCGTCTTCTTCGTCGTGCAGCAACTCGATCTGCTCGCACTGCAGACGGCTGTCACCAATCGTGGCATCGACTCGGGGCAGCCGAATGAGTTTCTGCCGACGGGCCTGACCGTCGACGGCGCTCGACTGAGTATCGTTGAGGATGATCCGCCGCGCGGCCGGATCGTAATCCAGCCGCGACACGACGGCTGTCAGTTCTTCCTTCGGCGATCGCAGCACCACCCGCTGTCCGGTTGCCCGCATCCAGCGAAGCTGGATGTCACTTCCCAGTGGCGACTCCGCCGTCGAGTCGGAGATCGGTTGATCCGGCTTATCGAAGGGCGAAACTCGATTCAGAAACAACCGCAGCGTGTCGCAGGTGAGCGTGTCCGGCTGGTTGTCTGGCCAGAGGCGTCGCACCAGCACGTCGTCTTCGAATGTCGCAATCATTGGCTCAGCCGGGTCGATCGCCGGGTCCGTCATGGCGAGCGAAAAGCGGCCGTTACACGAAACACCGAGCGGGACCGTTCGGCCGGCCTGCTCAAACTCGAAGTCGATCTCGACACGGCGACGGAGATGAATTTCACGGATCGCACCGACGGCAATCGGCTGGTCCGAAGACGGTGCCGTCTCAACATCGAGGTCGATCTGGATGCCCTGATCGGCCGTCCCACTGGCGGTTTGCGATTTCCCGTCGTTTCGATCGGCATACCCGAATGAAACGGCATCGTCAGACCAGATGCTGGCTGCCTTTTCGGAAAAGATGAAGTGCCGTCCGTCAATCCGCAGCTGCTTTGGCCCACGGATCGAGACCTTGCCGGTCAACTCGCCACCAACGATTCGGCCAGGTTCCGGGTTTGCCAGGTCGACATCGGACTCAAACGTGACAAGAGCCGACTCGGCCACGATCGTCAGCGGCTCCTTTTGTTTCTTCGAAAACCAGACGATGGCCAGTGGCTCAAACCGTACTTCGCGTTTGTTCTCGGTCTCGGTCCAGCTTTGCGAAAAGTAGAACAGGCGCTTGCCGTCTCGAAGCTGGATGCCCGATTGCTCGACCCACGTGTGCTCACGGAGGTAGCGGCGAGCCACGAGGCCGGCATCGTCGAGCTCAAGCTGCGGTTGCTCGGGCCGCGTGTGCGGAGTCAACTGCGAGCGATCCTCGCCAAGCAACTGATCGATGCCGAGGCCGTAAACGAAGTACGCACCGCTCAGGAACAGCGTGACGGCAACGGTCAGACGAAATCGGTCTGGCATCGAAAGTCCAGAGACAGGTTAAGAACAAGTTCAATCGCAGGGGGCGCGAAGAGGAACGCACTATGACCAGACAGTTTCAGCCACAATCCGGTGCTCCGCTTCACTTCACACTCTTTGTAAACATTCAGACGATTTCCGCTCAGGGGCATCGAATCAATTAATGTCGCCTTTCGCTCCGAGAAAGGCCGTTCTTTCGCAGAGCGAAAGTCGACAATGACGACGGTTCTTACGCACACTCCGGGGCCAGTCCGATGACGTCCGTAATGTCGATCAGCCCGACCGGACGGCGTGAGGTATCGACGACGGGCAGCTCGCTGATCTTTCTTTGGGTAAGGACAGTCACGGCATCGCTGAGGCACGAGTCCGCGTTCAGCGTGGTCGGGTCACGAGTCATGACCTCGGCAATCGGCCGATCGAGCTGATGGTCGAGGTGCTGCTCCAGAAGCTTCGCCAGATCACTGTCCGTAAAAATTCCGGACAGCGTGCCATTCTCGTCGACGATCAACGTCGCCCCGGAACGGCGGCCACTCGAACGAAGTCGCTGCAGCACGCTACGGACCGTCTCGTCTTCTTTCGCGATGCGCAATTCGTTGCCGTGCCGCATGACGTCGCGGATCGGCGTGAGTTGTCGGCCGAGACTTCCGCCGGGATGGAAGACACTGAACTGGCTTGATGTAAAAGATTTTCGCCGACTGACGACCAGCGCGAGTGCGTCGCCCATCGCCAGCATCGCCGTCGTGCTGGTTGAGGGGGCGAGGCCAAGCTCACCGGCCTCTCGCAGCACGCCGATCTCCAGGACGACATCCGCCCGACTGCCGAGCGTCGAGCTCTGGCGAGCTGTCATCGCGATGAGGCCGGCTCCAAGCTGACGGATGAACGGCAGGAGTCGGACGATCTCTTCCGTCTCGCCACTGTTGGAAATTGCGATGATGACATCTTCGTCGCAGACACTGCCAAGGTCGCCGTGCACCGCCTCTGACGGATGAAGGAAGTGAGCCCGCGTGCCGGTCGAACTGAATGTCGCCGCAATTTTCTGTCCGATCAGCCCGGCCTTACCGATGCCGGTGACCAGAATTCGCCCGCTGCATTCATAAACGAGGTCGGCCGCGTGACAGAACGGGGTGCCGAGACTGCTGGACAATTGCCGCAGAGCATCCGCCTCAGTACGAATGATCTCGCGAGCCTCGCGGAGCTGATCGAACTGGCCGTACGGAATCGCAACTTTCAACGATGCGGAACTCATGAAAACATCCCTGTCGTGGAGCGGGCGATCGACGCGGGCTCCGCCCGGCATCGAGGCATTTCAGAATCGCGGCGGACTATACGAGGCTCCTTAAAAACGCGTCAACGTGAGTCCTGCCCGATTCAAAAGAGGTCTGGACCTGCTCAACGAGATGCACCTAGAGTCCCCGCGCACCGGCTCGTGCAGCAGCAAATCCCGCTTGTCGAGCCGACTCGTTCTGCAGTTCCTGGTCGAAATGGAGTTCGTCCCATGCGGCATTGTTCGCTGGTTTTTCTTTGTGCACTCACCTTTTTCCTGACGTCATCGACCGAGGCCGACGCGGCACGGATCGACGCCACAAAAGGGCGGCAGTACAAGCTGACCAGGCAGCACGGCCCCTGGATGATCATGGTCGCCAGCCTCGCGCAGCCGCACTCTGCTCGAAAAGTGGAAGGGATGGGGCCGCAGGAAGCCGCCGACCTGCTCGTTTATGAACTTCGCAAGAAGGGCATTCCCGCTTACACATTCAAGATGGACCAAGTCTGGGAATCGCTTCAGTCACAAGACCGACTTGGCCGGGATTCGATCCGGCAGATTCGATCTCAGAAAGGGGCGATCTGTGTCATCGCCGGCAATTACAAGAGCCAGAAAGACCGGGTTGCTCAGCGAACGCTGGAGTACATTAAGAAAATCAAACCGTCGTTCTGGAAGGACCAGGAGGCTTTTCGCCCCACGCCTGGCCAGCCGAGTCCGCTCAGTGGTGCCTTTCTTTCGGTCAATCCGTTGCTGTCTTCAGAAGAACTCGCCGAACGTAAGCACGATCCGCTTCTGCTGAGGTTGAATTCGGGCGAATACACCATCGCTGAAAACACCGGTAAGTACACACTCACCATCGCAACGTTTACTGGACGATCCAAGACGGGGGTCGGCGAATCAAGAATGCGGGAAATCGCTGAGACCTTCACAGTCAGCGAGGCACTCGACAGTGCCGCCGAGCGAGCATGGAAGGTGGCAAAGATGCTCCGCGAAGGGCACTTCGAGGGCCAGCAGTCAGGACGAACGTTCGAGGCGTACGTCTTCCACGACCGCTACAAATCTGTCGTGACCGTTGGCTCTTTTGAAACACCCAACGACCCACGTATCGCCCAACTGGCAAATCTTTTTCGAGCAAAAACACAGAACGCCGCCAACGGCAGACGGTTTACGATTGGCGAAAGCATTCTGATTCCCGGTGCCGTTCCTGAGCCGATCATCTTCGACCCGGTCCCGAAACTGATGGCGGTGCCGATTATTCGCTGAGCCGCTGAGCTTAGTTCCGCTGCCGACGGTAGATCTCGGTCAGAAGCTCGTCGACCGATTTCGCCTTAGGAAGATTATCGAGAGCGGTCTCGACTTTCTCGCGGGCCTCTGAGGCGGAATGCCCGAGGCTGAGTAGCGCCTGGTACGCGTCCTCGACGATCGACGGTTTCGAACCAGCCGCGGCACCCGGCATGTCCCGCTCGATCATTAACGCGAAGCGGGCCATCTTGCGGCGGAGCTTGGCGATGATCCGCTCGGCCATCGCTGGCCCGACTCCTGGGAGTGTCGCCAGTTGTTTCGCGTCCTGATCCTCGATCGCTGACGCGACTTCTCGAACCGGCCGGACCATCGCTCGAAGAGCTTTCTTGACTCCGACGCCGTCCACCTGACAGATGATGCCGAAGAATTCACACTCGGCGTCGTTCATGAAGCCGACCATCCGCGGAGTCAGTCGGCCCTGCTGCGGGTTGCCGTCCAGGAACTCGATCGTCCGCAGGCTGATTTCTTCTCCGATCGAGGCCTGCAACTGGCGTCGGACAAATTCCGGCACCAGCACTTGATACTCAAAGGGCCCGGCCCCAATCGTGGCGGCGTCCTCAGAAAGATTGACGAGTTTCCCGGTAATACGGGTAATCATGAGCGGCCTCGATCCTTGAGGTGTCCAGAATCCGTTTTGGCCAGAGCCAGCGGAACTTACCGTCGCGTGAGCGGTAGTCGCAAGGATGCCGATCGTCGATCCGACAACAAAGTCCGCGCATCGGGATGGCGAGGCTCCTGCATAACCGGTGTCGTTTCGACGGAATCCCACTGCGGACGTGTCCAGCGGATCGCGAAGCCGAGCCCGCTCCCGTAGACTCGCTGTTTCCTGAATCCGGATGCCACATGCTCGAACTTCCCGTCCTTAACGAACCGCACCTCAGTGACGACCTGTCCCGGTTGCTTCGCGATGGAGCCACGCGCTGCGGCCGCGATCCGCTGCCGATGACGATGGCGGAGGCCAGGAAACGCGGCTGGGACGAGCTCGATGTCGTGCTCATTTCCGGCGACGCGTACATCGATCATGGCAGCTTTGCCAACGCGATCATCGGGCGAGTCCTCGAAGCGGCCGGCTATCGAGTCGGCATCGTCAGCCAGCCCGACTGGCAGACGTGCGACGAGTGGAAACGTTTCGGCCGGCCGCGACTGTTCTTCGGAATCAGTGGCGGCAACATGGACTCGATGATCAACCACTACACCGCGAACCGGAAAGTCCGCAACGCCGATGCGTACTCACCCGGCGGCCGGATCGGGTTGAGGCCGGACCGAGCGACGCTCGCCTATTGTCAACGGGCGAGGCAGGCCTACAAAGGCGTCCCGGTTATTGCTGGCGGTGTCGAGGCCTCGCTGCGGCGACTGGCTCACTACGACTACTGGAGCGATAAGGTCAAACGTTCGATCATCCTTGACTCGAAAGCGGACCTCGTCGTGTTCGGCATGGGTGAGGAAGCGATCCTCGAAATTGCACGCCGCCTCGACGAAGGTGAGACGGTCAAGGATCTGCGTGACATGCGCGGAGTCGCCTACGCGATGGGAGCTTCCGAAACGCCTCCCGATGACTGCCTGGAAATTCCAAGCCTCGACGAAGTGACGTCGGGCAAGCCGGCTTTCGCTGAAGCCACGAAGATGATTCACAACGAAACGAATCCGTGGAATGCGAAGCGGCTGTTGCAGTGGCACGGCAACCAGGCTGTTATTGCCAACCCGCCGCGCCTTCCACTTTCGCAGCCGGCGATGGACGCGCTTTACGATCTGCCGTTCACTCGAAAACCGCATCCGTCCTACACTGAACCGATCCCCGCTTCGGAGATGATCAAAGACTCGGTCACGATCATGCGAGGCTGCTTCGGCGGCTGCACGTTCTGCTCGATTACGACTCACCAGGGCCGCACGATTCAGTCACGCAGCCAGGAATCCGTGCTGAAAGAAGTCGGCACGATGGCGAAGGACCCGGATTTTAAAGGAGTCATCAGCGACATCGGCGGCCCGACCGCCAACATGTATGAGATGGTCTGTTCGAAGTCGGAAGTCGAGGCGATCTGCCGTCGCCAGTCGTGCGTCCACCCGACAATCTGCAAGCTGCTCAACACGGACCACGCGCCGCTCGTGCAGTTGATGAAGGATGTCCGCGAGACGCCTGGCATCCGCAAAGTGTTCGTGGCGAGCGGCATCCGCATGGACCTCGCCCGTCGCTCGCCCGAGTACATGCGGGACCTCGTCCAGCACCACGTCGGAGGCCACCTGAAAGTCGCTCCCGAACACACGGACGCGGGCGTTCTGAACCTGATGCGGAAACCGGCCACCGACGACTTCGAAAAGTTTGCCGAGGTCTTCAACGAAGAATCCGAGAAGGCCGGCAAGAAGCAGTACATCATCCCGTACTTCATCGCGAGCCACCCTGGCAGCGACCTCAACGAGATGATCGATCTGGCCGTGTTCCTCAAACGCGGCGGCTACAAACCCGACCAGGTCCAGGACTTCATCCCGGCTCCCTTCGACGTGGCCACGGCGATGTACTACACCGGCCTGGACCCGTTCACAAAGAAACCCGTCCACATCGCAAAGCACCTGCGAGACCGCAAACTGCAGCGGGCTCTGATGCAGTTCTTTAAACCGGAAAACTACTTCGAGGTCCGCAAAGCCCTCGAACAGGCCGGCCGCCAGGACCTCATCGGAGGCGGCTGCGACGCCCTGATCCCGGCGAAGGCTCCCAAAGAGGCAATCGACGCCCGCCGCAAAGACGCGGGCAAGCGGTTCCGGGGCGAGTTCGTCCACAGCAAAGACGGAGACGGCAAGCCTGGCGGGAAAAAGGACTCCGGCAGCAAGAAACGCCAGTCCCGTAACCGGCCCGGAAAGGGTTATCGCCCGGACCGAAATTCGTGATGAGCGAGCCGGGCATCCAGGCTTTTCAGGTCGCGGCAGTGGGCCGTAAATCTTAGCCAGTCGCCCCATTTTCTCGCCAACTGACGTCCGGGGGCCTCCACGGCGATCGCGCGACTCCGCTGACGAGGCGATTGTGAGCTGACCTGGCGAGGCCGCGCAATCAGTGTCGTCCGAATAACCCGCAACGACCGAAGTATCACCAGTGGCATCAGGTTTCTGCATGCGGGTCACAGGTGAAAGCTCCAGTACGACATTCAGGCTCTGTGGCATTCGGTGTCGCAATCAGGCTGGCACTGATCACAGGAACTGCGTGCGCGGTTTCGGAAGTAGCTCAGGCGGAGGACGAATCTTCATTTGAAGATGTTGAGCAGGCCATCCATCGATATTTCAATCAGCCCGCAGGCGACGCAGAGCCGTTAGTCCATGTCTCAAAGATTCGTCCGGTCTCGTTGCATCTGTATCAGGATGTGAGTCCTTTGCAGCCACTCGTCCAGTCGCCGTCAGGCCCGGATTTGAGAACATCTGGTGGTTACCAGTCACAACTCTTTCAGGGTGGAACGCCGCGAAGTCGTTTGAGCTTCTCCCCGCAACGGCCTGGTTCGCGCAGCGCGGCAGGCGAGCGACTGGGTATTCGGCCGCATTCTTTCGCGGCTTCGGAATCCGGGGAGCTGTTCAGCGGATCTCGATCGGCTCTGGGAGTGACAACTCAAAAACGAAATCCGATCATCAGTGAGCCTCGTATCCGGGGCAGCCGAATCGGTCAGTTAGGGGCGTCGGGTTCGTACTGGCTGCCAGCTCGAATTGACCTGGACACGGCGGTCAGCAAGCTCGACAGCAAGCAGCTTGAGAGTGTTTCTATTGTGAAAGGGCCGTACGCAGTTCGGTACGGCCCGTGAGTCAGCTTTATCGACTTCACCATGCGGGCAAGTCCACGTGCCGAAGAAGCGGCTTCTGGCGGAACAACCAGCCTCAACTATCAGAC
The DNA here is from genome assembly GCA_027623235.1 of Planctomycetota bacterium. Taxonomy (GTDB): domain Bacteria; phylum Planctomycetota; class Planctomycetia; order Planctomycetales; family Planctomycetaceae; genus JAQBVJ01. The sequence goes on along the minus strand of JAQBVJ010000168.1, from coordinate 483 downwards.
CAATGGAGAGCAGTGGTACGCCCGGCAGGATGTGTGGACGGCGGACACCAACTGGGGAGCTCGGATCGGCTACGGACATCGAACGGGCTCTGATTACCGTGACGGGAGCGGCGGCGAGACTCCTTCCAGCTACAAGTCTCGCAATTTCGACGTGTCATTCGGAGTCGATCTGCAGCCCGGCGAAAGCCTGAAACTGTTCGCTCTTCATCAGGATCAGACCGATGTCGAGCTGGCTGGCCAGGCGTTTGATCTGGACCTGCTTCAGACGGACGCCGTGGAACTGACCTGGTCCAGCGCGGCAACCAGCTGGACGGATCATGTTGAGGTGGAAGTCTGGTACAACGAAACACACCTTAGCCCTGATTATTCATGACTGGGGAGGAAAAGGAGCCTCCGAGCGATTACAAAGCGTTGTGTATCAAGAGCTTTGAATTTCGCAGGGAGGCTCGGCGTGAGTTTACAGGGTGTGTTTCAGGAAAGCTT